>UQKO01000003.1 GCA_900541575.1 uncultured Prevotella sp. | reverse complement strand
CAACATCAAAATTATCTATCAACACCTCTGGCAATATAGCACGTAATAGTTTTATTGATTCCATGATGCAAAGCTACTCAATATGCATGATATGAGCAAGCGCTTTTTACCATCATACCAACCGGAAATATCCGCTGACCCATTTTTTCTCTGTTATCAATAGTCCGTTAAATTTTTCGTAGGAACACAAGGTTAGAAGCAACCCACAGAAAATATCGCGAATAAGATAGGACGCAACTAATTGAAAATAAACGATTTATGTAGCAAGATATAACATCTAAAAATCGGCTATCTCGCTGATTTTCGGTGACTTTATAAGTGAAAAGTAAACATAAAGTTATGCTGATAACCAACTTGATAAGCCGATATATGGAGTTCTGCAAAGCAGCATTTTTTATTCTGTAGTGGGGAGAAGTTAAACAAAAGTATCCAATCAAACATCATAGAGATGCTATTTCTTTTGATGGTGATACCCAGAAAAGTAAATATGATAAACTCCCACAGAGCAAAGAAATATCCCCAGTAGCACTATGCTATCGGGGATATTTCTTTGCTCTGTGGGAGAAGGCTCCTTTATTTCAATAAGTCTGGACGCAAACGCTTCGTACGCTCCATACTCTGCTGCAATTCCCATTCCTTGATTTTTGCATCATGACCTGAAAGCAGAATCTCGGGTACTTTCCAACCTTTATAATCGGCCGGGCGCGTATAGACTGGAGCTGCTAATAGATTATCTTGGAAAGAATCACTCAATGCACTCTGCTCGTCGGAAAGCACACCTGGCACAAGGCGTACAAGTGCATCGCTGATAATCGCAGCAGGGAGTTCACCACCCGTAAGAACATAATCACCCACACTAATTTCTTTCGTGATAAGATGCTCACGAATGCGAAAATCGATGCCTTTATAGTGGCCACAAAGAATGATAATATTCTTCTTTAATGATAATTCATTAGCCATCGGTTGGTCAAACTGCTCACCATCAGGCGAAGTAAAAATGATTTCATCATAATCACGCTCTGATTTGAGTTTACTTATACAAGCATCGATAGGTTGGCATTGCATCACCATCCCTGCAAATCCACCAAACGGATAGTCATCTACACGGCGATGCTTGTCCGTGGTGTAGTCGCGCAGATTGTGCACATGAATTTCTACAAGACCTTTCTTCTGAGCTCGAGCCAAAATAGACGTGTTGACAAAACCATCGAGCATTTCGGGAAGTACTGTAATGATATCTATACGCATAGAATACTGATTCTTTTCTTAAAAAAACTGCATGCAAATGTACAAAATTCTTACCGAAAGAATGTATTTTTGCATTCTAAAAGGTTATTGACTATTCAAAGGCCCCTTATCATGAACGAAAAAGAACGTATCCTGCAGCTTCGCAAGGAACTACACGAGCATAATCAACGTTACTACATAGACAATTCGCCCACTATTTCCGATCAAGAGTTCGACAATCTTATGCATGAACTCATGGACTTAGAGCGTCGGTATCCCGAAATGTACGATGCAAACTCACCATCTGTAAGGGTGGGAAGTGACTTGAGTCAAGAGTTCATACAAGTGGATCATGCAGAACCCATGCTTTCGTTAGGTAACACTTATTCGCGTTCGGATGTGGAGGATTTCTTTAATCGTGTACGCGAGGGACTTGGTTCTAACGAGCCATTTGAGATATGTTGTGAACTAAAATTTGACGGATTAAGCATTTCTCTCATCTATGAAAATTATCGTTTAGTGCGCGCCGTTACTCGAGGCGACGGAACCCGAGGCGACGACGTTACCTCCAACATTCGCACGATCCGCACCATTCCCCTTGAGCTCAATCCAGCTTGCGGATGTCCGCCTAATTTTGAGATTCGTGGTGAAGTATTGATGCCCTGGAATAGCTTTGAGAAACTTAACAAAGAACGAGCTCTACGCGAAGAGCCTCTCTTTGCCAACCCCCGAAATGCGGCTTCAGGAACACTTAAAAGTAAGAGTTCTTCGGTCGTGGCTCATCGGCATTTGGACGCTTATCTCTATTATGTTTTGGGACAAGAAATTCAGGAACCCACGCATTATGCCCGTCTTCAGGCTGCCCGCCAATGGGGATTTCAGATTTCCCATCACATACAATTAGCACATTCCGTAGATGAAATATTCCAATATATTGACTACTGGGATGTACATCGGCGTGAGCTTCCCGTTGCCACTGATGGAATTGTATTAAAGGTAAATTCATTACGTCAACAATCACTCCTAGGACTTACGGCAAAAAGTCCACGTTGGGCCATAGCCTACAAGTTTAAGGCAGAAAGGGCTTGTACCCCATTACTCAAAGTGACTTATCAAGTAGGGCGAACAGGAGCTGTAACCCCCGTTGCAAATATGGCGCCTGTATTATTAGCAGGCACCATTGTAAAGCGTGCATCTCTCCACAATGAAGATATTATCCGCCAGCTTGATCTTCACTTAGGCGACCACGTATATGTAGAGAAAGCAGGAGAAATCATTCCTCAGATTACGGGAGTGGACCTCGAAGCACGCCAAGAAAATAGTTCCCATTTAGGAGAGAAAGTAGAGTTTATCAAAATTTGTCCCGAATGTGGCACCCCTTTAGTACGTTATCCTGGCGAAGCTGCACACTACTGTCCCAACGATACGGCTTGTCCACCACAGTTAAAAGGGAAAATTGAACATTTCATCAGTCGAGACGCCATGAACATTGATTCGCTTGGCCCAGAAACGGTGGATAATTATTTCGAACGCGGACTTATACATGATGCCGCCGACCTTTATCAACTACGTGTAGAAAATCTTTGGGGCGAAGATGGCAATAAAATGCGCTCCGCACAAAAGATTATTGATGCATTAGAAAAGAGCAAACAAGTACCTTTCGAGCGTGTGCTTTATGCCTTAGGTATTCGTTTTGTAGGCAAAGTAGTGGCCAAAGGAATAGCTCGACATTTTAAATCGATGGAAAACCTTCTGCATGCCACACTTGATGAAATGCTATTGTGTGACGGCGTGGGCGAAGTAATTGCTTCAAGCGTAATCACATTCCTCCACGAAGAGCGGAATCTTTCATTAATCCAACGCCTCACAGAAGCAGGCCTGCAAATGGAGGTTCAACAAAATGGGAACGCTACAAATCTGCTCGAAGGAAAGATAATTGTGATTAGCGGAACTTTCGAAAAGCATTCCCGCGAAGAATACAAGAAAATAATCGAAGACAATGGAGGTAAAAATACAGGAAGCATTTCCAAGAAAACAACTTTCATTCTAGCTGGCGAAGGAATGGGGCCATCAAAGAAAGAAAAAGCCGAAAAACTGGGCATACCAATTATGGGAGAAGAAGAGTTTCTTGCAATCTTGAAAAGTTGAAATAAATTGAATATTCTGAGGTTTGAATCCATACTCTAAGACTTTAGATGGATACGCCCCATGCCCTATAATAATTAGAGTTTTTTTAATCTCAAAAATCAGTAAAGACAATGTCAGAAAAGGTTTCTTTCGAGTGTGACTATAACAATGGTGTCGTGCCCGAAATTATGCAAAGATTCATTCAAACCAATCAAGAAAAGACTTCCGGATATGGTTTTGATAAATACACCCACAGTGCTCAAGAAAAAATTCGACAAGCCGTGGACATGCCACAAGCTGAAGTTTTCTTCCTCATCGGCGGAACGCAAACCAATGCAACAGTAATAGATTCCATGCTGATGGGTTGCGAAGGAGCCATTACTGTAGAGACAGGCCATATTGCCGTGCATGAATCAGGTGCTGTGGAAGCCTTTGGTCATAAAGTATTGACAATTCCCGGTGTCGATAGCAAATTACGAGCTAGCGATCTCGACCAATACATGAGAACCTTTCATGAAGACGAGACGTTTACTCACATGGTGCAGCCCCGACTTGTCTACATAACAATGCCTACCGAATTTGGTTTGCTTTATTCCCAGAAAGAACTTACAGACATCTACGACACTTGCAAACGTCACAACCTATTGCTCTATATTGATGGTGCACGTTTGGGCTATGGTCTCATAGCGGATGAATGCGATTACAATTTACCTTTCCTTGCACATCATTGCGATGTATTTTATATAGGAGGAACAAAGGTCGGCGCGATGTTTGGTGAAGCCGTGGTATTCACCAACAAGAAAGCACCTAAATACTTTTTTACTACAATTAAGCGTCATGGTGCATTGCTTGCTAAGGGGCGCATGCTCGGACTACAATTTGATACACTCTTTACAGACAATCTGTATTTTAAAATAGCACGTCACGCTATAGATATGGCTCAACGAATGAAAGCCATTTTTGCTAAGCACAATATACCCCTTGCCTTCAATTCGCCCACAAACCAACAATTCGTTTGGCTTACGCAAAAGCAACACGATGAGCTCCTCCAACATATAGCATTCGAGGTGTGGGAAAGACAAGACCTCAACCAAATAATGTGTAGGTTCGTCACAAGTTGGGCGACAACCGATAAAGATTTGGAAGCACTTGATAGAGCGCTAGAAAACTTAACGTACTAAGTTTTGAAGAAATAACCAATTGAAGAATCTTTGATTATAAAGTTAGCCTACAACTAGTGGGAAAGCGCGTCCCTCCTTCTAAAAAAATAAGTAGTCTATATTCTCTAAACTTTCAATGCCTTATTTGCTCTATTTACCACTAAAAAAAGGAAAAGATACACCGAGGCTGCAATTTATTCAAAGAAAAATATTAAATTTGTCGCCGCTTACGCTATGCAGCTTATCCTACTAACACTAGAAAGCCATACAGCGCACAGCAACATAACCATTGAAAATATATAATCAAAAGACACAAAATGGATATTCAATTTGAGAAAATTGGTAAGGTGAGTGGTGAGATCACCATCAACATGGTAAAGGCCGATTACGAAGCAAACGTAAACAAGGCACTCAAAGATCTTGGCAAAAAGGTACAGATGCCCGGTTTCCGTCCTGGCCACGTACCCGCAAGTCTCGTAAAGAAGATGTATGGCGTACAGGCCAAGGCTGATGAAGTAAACAAACTTCTTCAGGACTCACTCTTCGATTTTATCAAGACAAAGAAAATTAATATGCTTGGCGAGCCTCTCGGTAGCGACAAGCAAACCCCTCAGGATATCGAGAAGCAAGATGACTTTACTTTCATTTTCGATATTGCCATCGCTCCTAAATTTAAGGCTGAACTCGGAGAAGATGACACCATTGACTACTACGACATCGAAGTAAGTGATGACACTATCACCAAGCAACTCGGTGCAATGCAGCAACAGGCTGGACACCCCGAAAGCGTTGACGCTTATGAAGACCGCGACATCCTTCGTGGTACTCTCGCTGAACTTGATGAGAATGGACAGCCTAAGGAAGATGGTATCGTAGTAGAGACAGCTTCTCTCATGCCTAGCTATTTCCAAAACGATGATCAGAAAAAGATTTTCGAAGGCGCAAAGAAGAATGATGTAATCACTTTCAACCCCACTACGGCCTACAATGAAAATGAAGCAGAACTCTCTTCGCTCTTCAAAATTGAACGCGATGACGTAAAGGAACATACTGGTGACTTCAGTTTCCAAGTAAACGAAATCAGCCGTTTCGTTCCCGCCTCACTTGATCAAGAATTTTTCGACAAAGTGTTTGGCAAGGACGAAGTAAAGAGCGAAGACGAGGCTCGCACTAAGATTAAGGAAAGCATCAACGAACTCCAGAAGAACGATAGTGATTACAAGTTCCTTCTTGACGTTCGTGCTTACGCAGAAAACAAAGTTGGCACTCTTGAATTCCCCGATGAATTGCTCAAGAAGATTATGAAGGCTAACAACAAGGATAAGGACGACAAGTTCATCGAAGACAACTATGCCAAGAGCATCGAAGAGTTGAAATGGAGCCTTATCAAAGATCAGTTAGCCAAAGCAAACAAGATTAAGGTGAACGACAAGGACGTGAAAGAAGCTGCCATTCAAGCTGCTCGTTTCCAATTCGCTCAGTATGGCATGAACAACATCCCCGATGAATACCTCGAAAACTATGCTCAAGAAATGCTGAAGCACCAGGAACAGGTCAATTCACTCATCGAGCGTTGCGTTGACCAAAAGCTTTCAGAAGCTCTCAAGTCAGTAGTAAAACTTAACCACAAGTCAATTTCTCAAGAAGACTTCGCCAAGATGTTTGAAGAGAACAAATAATCAGATCTCGTTCAACTCAACGTTTTAACACTACATTGCGGGTGTGCGAATATGCAAATGTAAAGTAGGAAAATACACTTATCAAGCATTGATGAGCCGTTTTCACCCTATAAACAATACATTTGCATGTTCGCACACTAGCATTTTTAGGAAAAGCTATGAAACAGGAACGAATTTATCTAACACTTAGATTATCTGCCATCAATAGCCTTTCCCTATCAACATAATCAATCAACCATGGATATTACATCAGATTTTAAAAAATTTGCTTCGTCTAAGACTGGTATCAACTCAATGGTGGTCGACGACGTTATTAAGGCACAAAATCAATATCTCAACCCTTACATCCTTGAGGAACGTCAACTTAATGTAACGCAAATGGACGTATTCTCACGCTTGATGATGGATCGCATCATCTTCCTAGGCACACAAATTGACGACTATACAGCCAACACGCTGCAAGCACAACTCCTCTATCTCGACTCAACGGATCCGGGAAAAGATATCTCCATTTACGTTAACTCTCCTGGAGGATCGGTTTATGCAGGTCTCGGAATTTACGACACAATGCAATTTATCCAAAGTGACGTGGCCACTATTTGTACAGGTATGGCAGCGTCCATGGCTGCTGTGCTGCTCGTAGCGGGAAAAGAGGGTAAACGTTCTGCCCTACCTCATAGCCGTGTGATGATTCACCAACCGATGGGTGGAGCACAAGGACAGGCATCCGACATTGAAATTACCGCACGAGAGATTCAAAAGCTCAAAAAAGAACTTTACACAATTATTGCTGACCATTCACATACGGACTTTGACAAGGTATGGGCCGATTCCGATCGCGACTATTGGATGACCGCCCAAGAAGCCAAAGACTATGGCATGATTGATCAAATATTCCAGCCCAAGAAAAAAGAGAACAAGTAACAGAGGGTATAAGATAACAGGATAAAACGGATCAATGGGTATTGAAAAGAGAGTTTCTTTTATCCAGAAAAGAAGTTCCCTAATACTTCATTATTAGAAGATTCATTGTCCCCACTTCCTTACAACACGAAAAATATGTGTGCAAAAAAAAGTGAGCCAAAATGCTCTTTCTGTGGCAGACTGCAATCGGAAGTACCCATGCTCCTAACAGGAGCCAATGGCTACATCTGCTCAGACTGCATTCAAAATGCCTACCACATGCTCGAGGAATATATTCCTGGAGAAATGGCCAATAGCAGCAAAGACACAAAGGTTCAAGAAAAAATCGACCTAGATAATATTCCTAAGCCTAAAAATATTAAGGAATATCTCGACCAATATATTATAGGACAAGACGATGCAAAGCGCTATATGAGTGTGGCCGTGTATAATCACTATAAGCGCCTTGCCCAACACGATATCACGAACAAAGAGTTTGCCGATGTAGAAATTGAGAAATCAAATATTATCATGGTTGGCTCTACAGGTACGGGAAAAACGCTTTTGGCACGTACCATCGCTAAATTACTCAATGTGCCATTCACGATAGTAGATGCTACGGTATTTACAGAGGCTGGCTACGTGGGTGAAGATGTAGAAAGCATTCTTTCACGTCTGCTCCAAGTAGCCGACTACGATGTAGAGAAGGCTGAACGAGGTATTGTGTTCATTGACGAAATTGACAAGATTGCCCGAAAGGCTGATAATCCATCCATTACACGTGATGTAAGCGGTGAGGGCGTTCAGCAAGGATTGCTCAAACTTCTTGAAGGTACTATGGTCAACGTACCTCCCAAGGGGGGACGTAAGCATCCAGATCAAGACTATGTACATGTGGATACACGCAACATTCTTTTTATCTGCGGCGGTGCATTCGATGGAATTGAAAAGAGAATTGCACAACGACTCAACGCACATACGGTGGGCTACAATTCCGTGCAGAATGCCAAGAAAATCGATCCAAAGAACTTGATGCGCTATATTGAACCACAGGATTTGAAATCGTTCGGTCTGATACCTGAAATCATCGGTCGTCTGCCTATACTTACCTACCTCAATCCGTTAGACAAGGAAGCATTGGCTCGCATTTTGGTCGAACCCAAGAATTCCATCATTCGTCAATACACAAAACTGTTTGATATAGATGGAGTGAAACTAACGTTCACTCAGGGAGCTTTGGATTATATAGTAGACAAAGCAGTTGAGTTCAAACTTGGAGCTCGTGGTCTGAGATCAATCGTAGAAACGATCATGATGGATGCAATGTTTGAAATTCCCTCTACCGATAAGAAAGAATTTGAAGTAACGAAGGAATATGCCGAACAACAAATGGAGAAACACGGCAAACTTAGCTGATAAATACGCATAAATAATTCAAAATCAGCATAGCAGACAAGGCATGAAGCACCCCCAATGGCAGGAGATTACTTCATGCCTTGACTTTTTTCTCCTAGTTGTCCTTATGATAACGCGCATAATAAAGGGAAAAGCGCTATAAAAATAAGACACACAATATTTCTTTTTCAAGAAAATTGTTATACCTTTGCTTAGGTAAAGCGATGAGAGAGATGCTTTTTCCTTAAAAACTTTCTCTCATTCCCTAACCTCTAAGCAACCAAGGAAAGCTATGAAGGAAGTATTCGAATTGAAAAAGGTGCTAAAGGAACATTTTGGTTTCGACACATTCAAGAGCAATCAAGAACAGATTATCAAGTCTCTCTTGGGCGGACACAATGTCTTTGTACTCATGCCCACGGGTGGAGGAAAGTCATTGTGCTATCAGCTCCCCTCACTCATTATGGAGGGAACAGCCATCGTAATCTCGCCCCTTATTGCCTTGATGAAAAATCAAGTGGATGCTGTCAGACACATGAGCCAAAGTGATGGAATAGCTCACTTTATCAATTCGTCTCTAACCCGCAATCAAGTGGAAAAGGTAAAGGACGATATACGTAATGGTGTAACCAAACTGCTTTATGTTGCCCCAGAGTCATTAACGAAGGAGAGCAATATTGAATTCCTCAAATCAGTAAAAATATCATTCTATGCTGTAGACGAAGCGCACTGTATCTCAGAATGGGGGCATGATTTCCGACCTGAATACCGAAAGATTCGTCCCATCATTAATGAAATTGGTACTGCTCCAGTTATTGCACTCACTGCAACAGCTACCGAAAAAGTAGCTACCGATATTATGAAGAATCTTGGCATTACTGATGCCGACAAATTCAAAAGTTCTTTCAATCGCCCCAACCTCTACTACGAAATTCGTCCTAAGACGAAAGATATCGACCGCGATATCATTAAGTTTATTAAGCAAGGACCTGATTGCAGCGGAATTATATACTGCCTAAGTCGCAAAAAGGTGGAAGAATTGGCTGAAGTATTGCGCACCAACAATATTAAAGCCGAGGCTTACCATGCAGGAATGGATGCAGCCACTCGCTCAAAGACGCAAGACGACTTCTTGATGGAACGCATCAATGTGATTGTTGCCACCATAGCATTTGGTATGGGTATTGATAAACCCGATGTACGCTTTGTGATACACTACGACATTCCCAAAAGCCTAGAAGGGTATTATCAAGAAACAGGCCGTGCAGGACGCGATGGAGGAGAAGGAAAATGCATTGCATTCTACTCACGCAAAGACTTACAAAAACTAGAAAAATTCATGGAGGGCAAACCTGTGGCCGAACAGGACATTGGTAGACAACTCCTAAAAGAAACCGCAGCCTATGCAGAAAGCTCCGTATGCCGCCGGAAATTACTTCTTCACTATTTCGGCGAAACATACACAAAGGAGAACTGCGGAAATTGTGACAACTGTTTACATCCCAAACAAAAAGTGGAAGCTAAGAAAGATTTGATGAAAGTGTTGGAAGTAATCCTCGCTACGAAGGAAAACTTCCGTGATGATTATATTAAAGATATTCTATTAGGAAATCGCACAGAAGAAGTTAGTGCATACCATCACGACCAACTCGAAGAATTTGGATGTGCTGAAGATATTGACGAGCGTGTGCTTAATGCTGTAATTCGTCAAGCCCTCATCTCTGGCTACTTAGAAAAGGACGTCAACAATTATGGTATACTTAAAGTAACAGATGAAGGACGTAAATTCCTAAAAAAACCACAATCGTTCATGATTAGTGAAGATCGAGACTTTGAAGAAGAAGCGGAAGCCGAAATTCAAGAAGAAGCCAACTTCGCTGTTGATCCTGTTCTATTTAAGATGCTCAAGGAATTGCGCAAAAAGATGTCGGCAGAACTTGACGTTCCTCCCTACGTCATTTTCCAAGACAATTCCTTAGAAGCCATGGCGACAATCTACCCACAGACACTTGATGAATTGCAAAACATTCCTGGTGTGGGGGCTGGAAAAGCCAAAAGATACGGAACAGAATTCTGTAAGCTCATTAAGAAACACTGCGAAGAGAATGAGATAGAACGTCCTGAAGATCTTCGTATACGAACAACGGTGAACAAATCGAAAATCAAAGTAGGCATTATCCACAGCATCGACCGCAAAGTGGCACTAGACGACATTGCCGTGGCCAACGGCATTGAATTCGATGAACTGCTTGATGAAATCGAAGCGATTGTCTACTCTGGCACAAAGATTAATATTGACTATTTCATTGAAGATGTAATCGACGATGATCATGTTGAAGACATTTACCAATACTTTAAGGAGAGTGAGACTGACGACTTAGATGAAGCATTAGATGAGCTAGGCGATGACTATACTGAAGAAGAAATTCGATTGGTACGTATCAAGTTTATCTCTGAAATGGCCAACTAAACCTTTGTTGGACGTGTTCGCTAAAAGCGGATGCAACCTTCCCTACCCTATTGATTATGACAGAAATAAATAATAGCGAAAGCACAGAAAAGAAAAGCTTGAACTTTATCGAGCAAATTGTAGCTAACGACCTCAAAGAGGGAAAGAACGGAGGACGTCTCCAAACTCGTTTTCCACCTGAACCCAACGGCTATCTACACATTGGTCATGCCAAAGCTATTTGCATGGACTTCGGTGTAGCACAGAAGTTTGGTGGTGTATGTAATCTTCGATTTGATGACACCAATCCACAGAAAGAAGACACTGAATACGTAGATGCTATCAAGGAAGACATCCAGTGGCTTGGTTTCAAATGGGGACACATTTACCATGCTTCTGATTACTTCCAACAATTATGGGACTTTGCCATCCGATTGATAAAGGAAGGGAAAGCCTATGTTGATGAGCAAACTAGCGAAGAGATTGCTGCTCAAAAAGGCACCCCCACCCAACCTGGTCAAGAAAGCCCCTACCGCAACCGTCCCATTGAGGAAAGCCTAGAACTCTTTGAAAAGATGAATACTGGCGAAATTGCGGAAGGTGCAATGGTACTTCGTGCAAAAATCGATATGGCCAATCCTAACATGCATTTCCGCGACCCGATTATCTATCGCATCATCAATAAGGAACACCACCGCACAGGAAGTAAGTGGAAAGTATACCCCATGTATGACTTTGCTCACGGACAAAGCGATTACTTTGAAGGAGTAACCCACTCTATTTGTACACTTGAGTTCGTGCCCCATCGTCCGCTTTACGACCACTTCATTGACGAGTTGAAAGAGGGGAAAGACCTCGACGACAATCGTCCACATCAGTATGAATTTAATCGACTGAACCTGACTTACACGGTCATGTCTAAACGTAAACTCCTCGCCCTTGTGCAAGAGCATTTGGTTGATGGATGGGACGATCCACGCATGCCGACCGTATGCGGACTTCGTCGTCGTGGCTATTCACCAGAAGCCGTGCGTAAGTTTATTGACATGATTGGATATACCAAGTTTGATGCACTCAACGACTATGCCATGCTTGAAGCAGCCGCACGCGAAGACCTCAACGCACGTGCTCTTCGTGTAAGCGCTGTGCTTGATCCTGTGAAACTCATCATCACCAACTATCCAGAGGACAAAACGGAGGAAATGGAAGCGATCAACAATCCCGAACGCGAGGAGGATGGTACGCATACCATAACTTTTAGTCGTGAACTTTGGATGGAACGCGCTGACTTTATGGAAGATGCCCCCAAGAAGTTCTTTAGAATGGTACCAGGCAAGGAAGTGCGTTTAAAGAATGCTTACATCGTAAAATGCACAGGATGTAAGAAAGCTGCCGATGGTACGATTGAAGAGATTTATGCAGAGTACGACCCCACTAGCAAGAGTGGAATGGAAGGTGCCAACCGCAAAGTAAAGGGTACACTTCATTGGGTAAGCGTAGCGCATAGTGTACCTGCAGAAGTGAGACTTTACGATAGACTGTTCAATGTGGAGAATCCTTCGGCCGATGATCGTGATTTCCGAGAATTGCTCAATCCGGATTCGCTAAAGGTGCTCAACAATTGCTACGTAGAGAAATTTGCTGCGGAGAATCCCACTGGCAACCACTATTTACAATTCCAGCGCACTGGCTATTTCACTATAGATAAGAATTCTACACCCAACCACCTCGTGTTCAATCGCACGGTAAGCCTTAAGGACACTTGGGCAAAAAAGAAGTAGAAATTTTCAGTATGCAATTCGCATAAAACTCTATACACATAAAGGCTACGCTGAATGAAGGGTAATCTAAAACACTAGATTAATCTCTTTTTCAGCGTAGCCTTATACTTTAAAGAAACAGATATCCATGAACAACGATAATAAATATCTTCTAGAAGCAATAGAAGAATACGAACACAAGATAGAATCGGGCGAAGACTTTTATATGGATGCATCTGTGTTGATGGACATCGAGGATTTTTATGAGAAAAACAATCGAGAATATGATGTAGAACGCATCATGCGATTTGCTGAACGCTTGCATCCAGAAAGTGAAGATGTACTCATTGTCAAAGCCTACCGACTGAAAGCCAAAGGAAACTGGGCAGAAGCGCAAAACATCATCAAGAATATTCCCAATCAGGCTCACCGAGATGTACAACTATTTTATGCGGAACAGGATATTGCCGCCTCAAGAACATCACAAGCCATTCATCGTATCACAGACTGTTTACCAGCCGAGATGCACGAAGAAGATTACGATTGGTTTCTCGATTTAGCAGAAATAATGGTAGACTATGGATTTATTAAACGAGCCATAGGATTGCTTCTAACCATACCTCGAAAGTACAAATTCCGTCGTCGTGTAGATGAGTTACTTACAGAATGTTTCTACACCATGAATGAATTTGAGAAATGTCGAGAGATTGTCAATCAGATGATAGACGATACTCCCTATGACGCAGAAACCTGGATTCACTTAGCCGATATTCAGCAAAAATGCAACATGATGGAAGATTCTATTCAAAGTTGCGACTATGCTCTTGCCATTGACGAGAAGAATAGTCGAGCCATGATACTCAAAATTTATGCTTATTCATGCCTCAAGTCAGCAGAAGAAACGCTTCGATTATGCAACGAGTGTATTCGAATTTTACCCAATAATTATGACTTTTACCTTCGAGCCGGTGAACAGCTGTTTGCACTCAACCAAACAGAAAACTCGCTAAATCACTTTCAAGAGGCTTTGAAACTCTGTCCGGTAGATAGTCCTGACAGAGCACGAATCATTGGCAATTTGGCATACATCTATGTAGCAGAAGGATGTTATACAGAAGCCGAAGATATATTGTTTTCATGTCTTTCTGGCGGCTCACCATTCGATCCTTACATGCAACTAGCAAATCTCATGTTTGCATTCAACGCCACAGAGCAAGCCGTTCTAGAACTAACACAAGCCGTCTATTGCCCTGGGATTACTGAAAAAGAGTATATGTCCATTGCTCAACTTTTGGTAGAAAATAAATGTTTCGATGAAGCTTCGCAATTATGGTACACCCTTAGCGAGGAAGCAAACAGTCTGATGATTGATCAGCTTCATGCCTACGTCACCTATGCTATGTACAAACTGAAGGATAGAGAATCTATGGAAAGACACGCAAAGCAATCCATTAATTTTGCGGCAGATACACTAATGAAACTTTTCTGCCAAGAAATGAGAATACACGATATCGGAGACCTACTCAACGCTCTAGATTTGCATATTTAGATTCTGCAAAATACAAAAGAACATACGCCTCTTTCCCCCAAAAGAAGTTTATTAAATTATACATATCCTTTATTCGCACTTGTTTCCCTAAATATTTACAACGAATCTATCGCACTTTCTACAATATTCATCGTTTTTTTATCGGAAAGAAAAACAGATTTTGCCATCCAATCCTCTTTCCATGAAAATGATGCTTTTTTATCCTCATCTGTATTTTCTAGTAAAGGATTGTATGCAATAGCACAACAAAATTCTATTGCTGAAAGAGGCATTTGATGTTGACAAGAGTCATAGAGTTTGCTGAAGATGTAACTGAAATACGAATCACGGGCATCAGATAGCGTGCCTTCCATTCTAGCCATCGCATCACGTGGATAGCAAACATCACTGAGTATATAGGGCTTTCCCATTCGCTGTGCCACACGATTACAAATTTCTAATCCTTCATCCGTACGAACATAGACGCGAGCTAATCCATTGTAAAAGTTTGACGCCGTAATCCACCCCATTTCATAAGGATCTGCAATAATAGACACGAAGTCTACATCCTCTAGTTCCATGATATTCTGTAATGTCTGTTCTTCTCTGCTATTTACAGGGATATACGCGGAAACTGTTATCAAATGCTCTTCATCGATAGATTTTATAAGAGAGGCAATTTGATTTACGTTATCCATACTTATTCTCATTGACTCATAGCTTGAGTCTGGAAAAAGTTTCCATGTTATAATAGACTTTCCTAAGGAATTGTTCTTGCTATCTGATATTCTATATCTTTTAATTAAATACCTTATCGTACTTTCATAATTATCAGAAACTTTTGAAGAATAAATAGGAATGCCTATTGTAGCATACATACCCTCTTTTCTTAGATATCGCAACAATTTATCAAGGATATTCCAATCCTTGGAAGCAGTCGAAATGCTCCCCAAATTATCCAAAGAAATAGAGACATTATTTACGCCCCTTTCCTTTAAAGAAGTGATTGCATGAGCAATCGATTTTGCACCATTTGATTTTTCTAAAGCATCTAGTAAAGTCAAATTGCCTAAGTTAGCACCTATAAAATAATAAGATTTCTCGGACTTTTTTTCAATGAAATGAGCATCTTTGATCACAACTGAACACAAAGACTGTGCATGTAGCAAATGAGAACCATCCATACATACACACAATATCACACTCAATAAGTATACAAAACAATGCCTCATAACTTTGAACACTTCAAATCTTACTTCTTTTATAATCAAAGACGCGCTTTCATGGCACGATCCATTTCTCGGCGGTCCTGTTTTTCTTTAAGCGTGTTACGCTTGTCGTATTCTTTCTTACCACGACACAACCCTATCACCACCTTGGCTAATCCCTTTTCATTGATAAACATACGTAGGGGTACAATGGTAAAACCAGGTGATTTCGTATCATCTTGTAAAGAAAGGATCTCTTTTCGATTGAGCAGAAGTTTCCTATCACGACGCGTAGCATGATTATTATACGATCCGAAATCGTACTCGGCAATATATGAATTTTTCATCCACATTTCACCATTATGAATATAACAGAAAGTATCCACTAAACTTGCCTTACCCGCTCGAATACTCTTGATTTCTGTTCCCGTGAGTACAACGCCCGCTGTATACTTATCTATTACTAGAAAATCATGTTCAGCTCGCTTATTCTTAATATTTATTCTTGAAGTAGGTAGTACTTTATTCTTTGCCATTACATTTTATTTTTCAACAATTACAAAACTATCTATATGTTCGTCCACATAGTAAGCAACTGCAGCTGTGATTTGCTCTTCTTCCTCAACGAAGGTATCGTCTAAGTCGTCAAATGCAGGATACTGCTCAAAGAGAGCCATAAACTCTTCATCCGTGCGTTCGCGCGTCAAATCGACTTTGTGCTCATCATATTCGCTTTTAGCTTTATAAAGCAATTTTGAAAAATCGTGCAACCCCCACAGGCGCATAGCTTTTGCAAAAGGATTGTCAAAGAAAAAAGGACCATAACCATTATAAATCAGTTGCACGAATCCTCCATCCATCAACTCATCACGAAGTAAGCAATAACCCCATAGCGTGATTTGTTCTGCATTTAGTTGTTGCATAGATTCACCACTTAATTCCTCGCCAACCTGAATTTTAATAGCACGTACGATAGCGTCGAGAAAGGCATCCATTCCTTCGGAAGCAGCCTGTTGCAATACAGATTCTTTTATTTTGATATTCATATATATATGATTCGTTTTACTAATTCTATACTATAACTCTAATCTACATTGAACTTTTTGCGTATTTTTTTATTTCCTCATCACTTCTATGAGTGTCTTCATGCCCTTTATCTTCTCGTTGGTAATACGAGTCAAAACTTCTTTTACCTTAACACGCTCTATAGCCACATAGGCGTAATGAGAACCTATATCTATGCGACCAATATTCGCTGCTTTTAATCCTCCTTTCTTGCAAAAGAAGCCCAAAACATCAGATTTACTCAATTTGTCACGCTTGCCTCTACCTATATAAAGAGTAACATAGTGTGGAGCCGCTGGCTTATACGAGGTTATTGCAGACAAATCCTCGTATTCCACCTCATCTGCCTCCAAATAGTCAGGTAAATGTTCGGTAGGACCTTGAATCAAGTAAATCACACCCTCTGCGTTCCATCGAGCTGTTCGTCCATTTCTGTGTGTAAACTCTTCAGCCTTTAACGGCAGATGATAATGCACCACTACACGAACTTCAGGAATATCTAATCCACGCGCAGCCAAGTCTGTACTGACCAAGACATTTGCCGAACCACTGCGAAAACGATAGAGTGCTCTTTCTCGGAACTCTTGTTCCATTCCACCGTGATAGGCCACTGCAGAAAACCCTTCTGATACAAGCCATTTCCACACACGATCTACACTTTCTCTATAAGATACAAAGACGATTGTAGGTGCATCTCCAACAAGCGTGAGCAAACGACCCAACGCAGGCAGTTTGTCTTTTTCAGACGAAAGTACACACTTCATTGAAATACGTTCCCTAAGTTCCTCCGCTTGTTTTAGAAAGTTTAATTTCTCAAACTTCATTTTCAGTAGCGACATGAAATCAGGAATTTCCTCTGCATCTGTAGCAGATGTTAGCCAGCAACGACTTGCACGCCTAAACTGCAATAGCAGCTGATTCATTTCTTCTTGAAAACCAAGCTCTAAACACTTATCAAATTCGTCTATTACTACAACCCTTACAAGTAAAGAGTCTAAGTTTCCTTTCGATAAATGGTCGTTCAATCTTCCTGGCGTTGCAAATACCACTTGAGGCTTTACTTCCTTAATCCTTCGATGTTCTTCCATCGCGGGACGTCCGCCATAGAGCGAAAGTGAGCGCAATCCAGTCTTCATTCTTTTCATCACATCCTCGCTTTGTTGAGCAAGTTCGCGCGTAGGTACTACAACCACAGCTTGCAAGGCTGCAATTTCTGCATTAATTTCCCTTATCAACGGAAGAAGATAGGCCAAAGTTTTACCCGAGCCTGTAGGCGAAAGCAATACAACCCCACCCTCTTGACGAGTGCAGGATTCCATCTGAAGTTGCATCTGAGTCAAAGACTCTATGCCTAGATTTTTGAATATCGTTTCTTTACCTAACATTTTCTTTTTTGTTTTTGACCACAAAGATAGTGTAAGATTAAATAAGACCGAAACAAAAACAAGGAAAAGATTCTTTAACCGGCAATATGCGTAAAGATGCAAAAGCCTAGAGACATCTTATCCTATCTCCGTAAAGCAATAAAAACTTAGTTATTCGCATAACGAGTTTCTCCTTTTTGTTGTAAAATATTTTGACAAAGATATTTTACAATCTAGAAAAAAGGACACACAATATTCAAGCAACAAATCACTTTTAGCCCAACAAAATTATACGGAATGCCCATCTAAAATAAACTAGATGCCCAGTAAGAAATTCCTATTTGCCCATCAAGAAACCACTTTGAAGCCACATCTTGAATTATTTATGAACAAGAAAAGCAAAATTAGAGAAAAAGAAACTTGCACTATCTTTCGAAACCTATTGAATATCAACAAGCTCCGAGAACATTCCACGATTCCTTTTTTTACAAACACTTTGGAAGGAATGAGAAATACGCGAATTATAGGGATATTTTTTTAGTAAAAACCTTTGACATCTCAAATCTTTTATCCAAATTTGCAAGGTAAATAATACAAATAGCAACATTAATCGTTCATTATCATGGAAAATACAATAACCCCCCTCTGCGGATTAAAGAGAGAAGACTTCCAAAAAGAAGTGCAAGGAAAGCAAGTAGACCTATTCTTTCTGCATAATACCAATGGAATGGAAGTAGCCGTAACAAATTACGGCGGTTCTTTAGTGGCTATTATGGTCCCCGATCGCGATGGAAACTATGCCAACGTAATCCAAGGTCACGACAACATCGATGACTGCATCAACTCTCCAGAGCCATTCCTAAGCACGCTGGTAGGACGTTACGGCAATCGTATTTGCCATGGAAAGTTCACCTTAAATGGCAAAGAATATAGCTTGGCTGTAAACAATGGTCCCAACCATTTGCATGGCGGCCCCACAGGATTCCATGCTCGCGTATGGGATGCAGAGCAGGTAAATGACCACACCCTCGTGCTACGCTATGTATCTGCCTACTATGAAGAAGGGTTCCCCGGAGAGTTGTCTATGACCGTGATGTACTCACTCACCGATGACAACGAGCTTAAAATAGATTATAAAGGAACTACCAACAAGAAGACCATTGTAAACATGACAAGTCATGGTTTCTTCTCTTTGGCCGGGATTGGCAATCCCACTCCTACGTGCGAAGACGTTGTCTGCCAAATCAATGCCGATTTCTATATTCCTATTGATGAAAACAGCATTCCTACGGGTGAAATCCGCAGCGTGAAAGGCACTCCATTTGATTTTACCGAGCCTCATCGTGTAGGCGACCACTTGACCGACTTCGCTGATGAACAAATCAAGAATGGTGCTGGTTACGATCATTGCTTCGTACTCAACAAGCACGAACCGGGCGAACTTACCTTCGCTGCCAAGATTGTAGAGCCTAAAAGCGGCCGCTCAATGGAAGTATACACCACAGAACCCGGCGTTCAGTTCTATTCCGACAATTGGGCCGACGGTTATAAAGGCCAGCATGGTGCAACCTTTGGAAAGCACTCAGCTCTCTGCTTCGAAGCGCAGCATTTCCCCGATAGTCCTAATCGTGCATATTTCCCTCCCGTAGTACTCAAGCCCGGACAGGTTTACACACAGAAGACTATCTACAAGTTTAGTGTAGAAGAATAACATAAAAGCATTGAAGTTTACGGATTTGCACAATGCAGGTTCGTAAACTTTTATTGCTGTAAAAACAACAAAACAATTAAATCCATCTAATAACAAATCTCAAAAACTTTCATCCTAACAAATGAGTAATCAAAAGAAACAGTGGGGTGCTATCATCATCATGATTGCACTTTTCGCTATGATTGCCTTCGTGACAAACCTTTGTACACCGATGGCTACAATCATCAAGAATCAAGGTCCAATCTCTAATGTGCTTGCACAAATTGGTAACTATGGTAACTTCGTTGCCTATCTTGTGATGGGTATCCCCGCCGGTATGCTTATAGCCAAGTATGGTTATAAGAAGACTGCACTTATTGGTTTGGCCGTAGGCATTATTGGTATCGCTATCCAGTGGTTTAGCGGTCAGCTTGATGTAAAAGAGAACTTACCTCTCGTATTCACCGTTTACTTGATTGGTGCTTTCATTGCAGGTTTCTGCATGTGTATCTTAAACTGCGTAGTTAACCCCATGCTCAATATCCTCGGTGGTGGTGGTAATGCAGGAAACCAGTTAATTCAAACAGGTGGTGTGTTCAACTCAACAGCAGCCGTATGCTGCTACATCTTAATGGGAGCCCTCATCGGTGACGTAACTAAGGCAAAAATCTCTGATGCCACTCCCGCTTTGATGATAGCCCTCGGTATTTTTGTGTTAGCATTCATCATTATCTCTCTTACTAAGATTGAAGAGCCCGAACAAGCTCCCGTAGAAGTTAGCTTGATTAAGGGTGCTATGAGCCATCGTCATTTTGCTCTCGGAGCATTGGCCATTTTCCTTTACATGGGCATTGAAGTTGGTGTACCAAACTTCGTACAGCAGTATCTAACTAATGAAATGAAAATCCCTGCAGGTACCGTTGGTATGCTCGTAGCCGTTTATTGGTTTATGATGCTTATAGGTCGTTTCGTAGGTGCTTCTATCGGGGGCAAAGTAAGTAGCCGTGCGATGATTACCACCGTTTCTATCGCAACACTTGTGTTGGTATTATTCGGTATGTTCGCACCGACTGACAGTCTCATCGCTTTCCCTGGCGTTGACTGGAGTACCCTCACCGTTGTATGGCAAAACGTACCCATCGGTATCTTTGCGTTCTTGCTTGTTGGCCTTTGTACCTCTGTTATGTGGGGTGGCATCTTCAATATGGCAGTAGAAGGCCTTGGCAAGTATACAGCTATTGCTTCGGGCATCTTTATGACCATGGTATTTGGTTGCGCAGTGATGATGTTTATTCAAGCTTCTGTAGCTGATGCAGTTGGATATATTCAAAGCTATTGGGTTGTAGTATTCTGTGCTGCATACCTTCTCTTCTACGCATTGATTGGCAGTCGTGTAAGCAAGCGCGAATACGAAGGCGTAGAAAAAGTAGAGAAATAAATTAAAACTAATAGAGTGGAAGGTCCTTCTTCACAAGGATCTTCCCTTTTCATCTAACAATATTAAAATCCTTACTCCCATGAAACTAACAGTAGATGACGTAAGAAGCCGTTTTGTTGAACATTTTGATGGTACAACAGGTTCTGTATATGCCTCTCCAGGCCGTATCAATCTGATTGGTGAACACACCGATTATAATGGTGGTTTTGTATTCCCAGGTGCTGTAACCCAAGGCGTTATTGCCGAGATCAAGCCCAATGGCACACGTAAAGTACGTGCTTACTCCATCGACTTAAAGGACTACGTTGAGTTTAGTCTCGACGACGAGAAAGGTCCTTCAGCTACACACTTCCGCTTTATCTTTGGTGTATGCCGCGAAATGATGAAGCTCGGTGTACCTGTCGAAGGATTTAACACAGCCTTTGCTGGCGATGTACCCCTTGGTGCTGGTATGTCATCATCAGCTGCATTGGAAAGCACTTATGCTTTCGCTTTGAACGATTTGTTCGCAGACAATAAAATCGACAAGTTTACACTCGCTAAAGTAGGTCAGGCAACAGAACACAACTATATTGGTTGTAACTGCGGTATCATGGATCAATTTGCCTCTGTATTTGGTAAGGCTGGTAGTCTGATGCGTTTGGATTGCCGTTCACTTGAATTCAAGTACTTCCCATTTGATCCCAAGGGCTACAAACTCGTATTGCTCAACTCACAAGTTAAGCACGATTTGGCAACTTCTGCCTACAATGACCGTCGCAAGAGCTGCGAAAACGTGGTAGCTGCCATGAAGAAGCACTGGCCGAATGTAGATAGCTTGCGCGATGCAACCTACGATATGCTTGACGAAGTTCGCCCTGAAGTCAGTGAAGAAGACGCACTCCGTGCCAAATATGTAATTGGCGAGAAGTACCGCGTGCTCGAGGTTTGCGTAGCACTTGAAGAAGGCGACTACGAAGAAGTTGGTAAGAAGATGTACGAGACACACTATGGCCTAAGCAAGGAATATGAAGTTTCATGCCCCGAACTTGACTTCTTGAATGATGTAGCTCACAGTTGCGGTGTAACTGGTTCACGCATCATGGGTGGTGGCTTTGGCGGTTGTACAATCAACCTCGTAAGCGACGACCTCTATGCCAACTTTATCGAAACTGCCAAGAAAGCATATAAGGAGAAATTTGGCAAAGAACCTATCGTTATCGATGTTGTCATCGGTGATGGTTCTCGCAAACTCTGCTAATATTTTCTGAAGCAACTCGATAAGCTTCATTATTTTTCATTGTGCGCGTTTCCTCTTGGGAAACGCGCTTTTTCTTTTTAGCAATTAAAACACACGAAAATAGGAAACACTAATAATAAGGTGAGTTCGACATACAAAACTCAGAATACTACTTTTTCTCAAGTAAATTCAACAAACTTTTTTCGCTCGCATTGGGTAAGATATTGTGCAGATGATTCAGAAGTAAACACTTCGATTCTTCAGAAGAACATGCAAGCTGACAAGCCGAATTACCCATGATCACTTCTGGCAAGTTGAGCAGAGACCATCCCCAACCATAACGATTACCGTGCTTATCATGAGGATAGACAAAATCCTCAGTAAGAATGCGTCCACACATTTGTAATCGCGTAATATATGCATCAAACTTGCTACGTTCGTTTTTTCCAATAAATCCACAGGCACGACGGAGATCGCGCGTAGTCATACTTCCACCTAGCTTCAACACCTCTAAAATAGTCTCTTCAATACCACCCTCTTCTATTTTGGGAAAAATGCTGCGACGATAGTTACAATAGTGAGGCCACCATTCTTGGCTGATAAAAGCGGCTTTACCATGAAAAAACTTTCCATAAGCACAACCACTTTCACGTATAATCTCGCCTTTCCACTCCCAAAGCGGCCATTCCCAGCCACCATCAGGCAATTTTGTATATTGACATTCTTCATCCACTACCTCTTCGGCCGACCATCCCACAAAATTTTTGATACTTAGCAGAGGTAGTATACCTATTGATTGTACGTATTCTATCAATTGTGCACAGGAATGAAATTGATCTTGCATAAAAAGAATCAGATGTTTAGATTGAACATTAATTAGTAATCAATAATAGTCAAATTGTATTCATCAGACGAATCATACCACCCAATTAAGGAAAAGCGTGATGATGGCCGTATTAATTAAGTCGACGAACATGGCTCCAACGATGGGAACTATCAAGAATGGCTTTACTGAATAGTGATATTTATAGCATACAGCGCTCATATTGGCCATCGCATTAGGTGTAGCTCCTAAACCGAAACCACATATACCAGCCACAAGTATGGCAGCATCGTAGTCCTTGCCCAAAAGGCGGAAGGCTAAGAAATAGGTAATTATTGCAATCATAGCCACTTGTGATAGAAGGATGACTATCATCGGAAGAGCCAGACTATGCAGTTCCCAAAGTTTCAAAGAAGCCATGGCCATACCCAAAAATACGGAAAGGCAAATATTCCCCACACTGACTATCTTGTCAAGTTCCATACGATGAGCTACGTGAAATACCTCGCCCAAATTGCGAATAATGCCTGCCGTAACAAGCGCGCCAAAATAAGTAGGAAATGTAACTCCTGTCAAGTTTAACATTCTACTCATTAACGTACCTATAGCCATCACAATCAACAAAGCATATGTGGCACGAGCATATTGCTGAAATTCCTGTTCATTACTACTCACATGCAGTGCATGTCCACCAGGCGTAGCTTCGTCGCTTTCAAAGCCTGCCATAGCAGGATCTATGGTGTAATCTTTAGGCTGCATTTGTTCTGACACTAGACGTTTATGAATTAGCCGTTCGGCGATAGGCCCACCTATCACAGAACCCGCTATCAAGCCGAAAGTGGCAGCAGCCATAGCCACTGTGTCGGCACCAATAAGCCCCATACTTTCGAGCACACGACTAAATCCGCCTGCCGTACCATGACCACCAGCCATGGAGATAGAACCTGCAGCCATGCCCACAAGTGGATTCACACCCATCACTTTCGTAATACAAAGCGGAAGAATATTTTGCGATAAAATCACTACTACGAGAAGAACAAGCATTATAACCAATGTGCGACCGCCCTGACGCAATACACGCAAATTAGACTGAAATCCCACAGAAGAGAAAAAAGCTAGCATAAAAGCTTCTTTGAGTGTGCCATCAAAAGATACCTCTATATCAAAAAACGAGTATAATACTAATGTAATCAACGAAAAGATAATGCCTCCCGACACAGGCGAAGGTATGCAAAACTTTTGCAGCCATTTCACTCGATGGGTCAAAATCATTCCTACCACAAGCGCCAATGCACCCACTCCAGCCGATTGCAACATATCTAGCGATATAGCATTTATCATGTCTCTTTCTATTTTAAACAAGGATGGACGCTTTCTTGCCCACACTTTTTATTCTAGTCTGTTTTCATGCGTTCTAAGATCCTTCGTCCCCTCTAGGACGCAACAAATCTTGGAAAATCATGCAAAAGTAAGAAAATTATTTCAATCTACTACAAGGAGAAAAACAAAGTAGCATGAATTACACACAAATCTATAACGAAATGACAATCCACTTATATTGTATAATGCCATTATAACCCGAAAAGAAGTGAGGACCCATTTCCTCTTCTCACGAAACATTGAGTAAGGGGATATTTCCGGTTGTATGATGAGGAAAGTGACTTATATGCCATCCTCAGATGTACGTCTTACCGTCCACAGATGGGCATCTTCCCGTCGTTCAACGTTCAGTGACTGCTTTACCACTGCCGTCCGGTAGCTCTACTACTGCCGTCCGGTAAAGCTACCACAGGCCTGTGGTAGCGCTACCGCTCGGCAGCGGTAAAGCGTTCAATGCTCAGTGAACGACGGAAGAATCTTCAGAGAGGAACGGAATAACCTAGGTTTTAGCGTGATAATAACGAAGTTCGGAGCATTCCGTTCGCTATTTATGAAATACTCCGTTCACAAGGGTGAATTTTCATCTATGCAGAAAGACGGTCTTCATTCCCTGAAATAAGACTGTATCTTCACTCAACAACCTTACTGCAACATGGAAAATGGGTATACATACGACTAAAACCTACTGGAAATGTCCGCTGACCCAATACTTGCTTGGTCTACTCGTTCGACAGAGAGAGCAAAAGGCTGGATGCAATCAAATAATTGCATCCAGCCTTTTGCTGTAGTCTTCACATTAAGGATCTAAATACTCAATTCATCAAGTACCTTAATCAATTTTTTATCCATTGCCTTACGTTTACCTACTGCATCGATGAAGGGAACGTACACAACTTCATTATTACGTACACCAACCATCACATTACGTTGGCCCTGTACTAAAGCATCAATTGCTCCTACTCCTACCTGCGAAGCCAATATTCTGTCACGAGCTGAAGGACTACCACCTCTCTGTAGATGACCTAGAATGGAAACACGCACATCAAAATTAGGATACTCTTTGTTTACACGCTCGGCATAATACATTGCACCGCATTTAGGACTTTCACTCACAATGACGATACAACTCTTCTTGCTCTTACGAATACCACGTTCCATAAATTCTATCAACTGGTCACTACCCGTGGTATCTTCGGGAATAATTGCAGCTTCTGCTCCTGCAGCGATTGCGCTATTTTGAGCAAGGAATCCAGCATCACGCCCCATCACTTCTACAAAGAAAATGCGCTCATGCGAAGTTGCAGTATCGCGTATTTTATCTACACATTCCGTGATAGTATTGAGTGTCGTATCATAACCAATCGTGCTGTCTGTACCGTAAAGATCGTTGTCTATTGTTCCAGGAAGACCAATACATGGGAAGTCATATTCCTCGGCCAATTTCATAGCACCTGTAAGCGATCCATTACCACCAATTACGATTAAAGCATCTATAGACTCCTTCTTTAAAGTCTCATAAGCCTTCTTTCGGCCTGCTGCAGTTTCAAACTCTCTGGAACGAGCTGTACGCAAAATGGTACCACCCGTTTGAATGATGTTGCTCACGTCCTCCGTAGTAAAAGACTTTACTTCATCATTAATCAGCCCGTCATAGCCCCTATAAATGGCCTTTACCTTAAAGCCATTGCATATACCGCTACGAGTTACAGCACGAATAGCTGCATTCATACCAGGAGCATCACCACCTGAAGTAAGCACACCCACACATCTAATTTTGCTCATATTCTATTTCAATTTGCTTTATATAATATGTTACATCTGTTTGTTTTAGTTCTCAGCTGCAATTTGCCTCTTTTTCAGACCCAATGTGCAACCTTTCTAAAAGACATTATACAACGTCATAACCAAAACAATAGCATAGCCTACCAAAAAACCAGCTATCACTTTGGGTGTAATATGTCGCAAATACCAGCGAAAACTCATTCCTTCCATACGCATCAATAATACACCTGCTATACTTCCCGTAAGCAGCATAGATCCGCCTATCGAAGAGGCAAAGCTTAAAGCTGGCCATAAAGCCCCATCTGTCATACCTACTTGGTGGGGCACATCTATCTGATTCATCACTTCTACAGAGCCAAGCAATACGGGTACATTTCCAAATATTGCCGATAGTATCGACGTTACAAGAGCCACACAAGGAGCAAAAAATCTAATATTGTCCAACCATGAGAACAAATAATGAAAAACACCAGCTTCGCTTACAGCACCAAACATTAAAGTCAATCCTACGAAGTACAATATATTCTGAAGATTGGCATATTGTAAAGCCATAGGTAGTCTTCGCAATACCATTTTATCGCTTCCCAACAATTGTCTATTGCAAAGTTCATTCACCATCCACAACAAAGCCAACACGCAAAAGGCTCCTAAGAAAGGAGGCAAATGCGTGATACGATGGAAACTTGGAATAAACCACAAGCCTCCCATTCCCACAAAAAGCATCAGTAAGCGCTGCGGACGTGAAAGAAGAGTATCATCCCCCCTATAAGGAAGGTGACTGAGCGATAACTCTATGCGAGCGGGTAAATTCCTCCCCAAAAGCATAAGCATCACTACTAAGGATGCGCAGACAGGAATTACTAGTTTCATAAAATAGAGCGAGGGAGTAACCAACCCGTCATTCCATAATTTCAAACTAGTTAAATCACCAATAACAGTAATGGCCCCCCCACAATTTGCTGCTAGAATCTCCACTGTGCCATAGATGCGCCTTTGCTTATCAGTCTGCAACAATGGATGAATAATAGATAGCATCAGAACGACCGTCACCAAGTTATCTAGATTTGCAGAAATTACAAAAGTAAAAAACGCCAACATCCACAACAACTTTCGTGGACGACGAGTCCTCAGCCATTCATGTAAGAAATCAAAACAACCATTATTATTAAGTACTTCTACAATGCTCGTTGTAGCCAAAAGAAACAACACAATACTAGCGCATTGCACGATATACTTAAAAAAGATATGAGACGCAACAAAATCCTTTACATTTACCGAGGAGAAAGATTGTTCCGAAATAAAACGTTCAAAATCTGTGGCATGTTCTGCACGAACTATATCCGCACCATAAGCGATAAAAACAAGCCAACAACTTACACCCGCAAACATGGCAACAGCAGCCTTATTTATGTGATTCAAAGACTCTGTTGCGATCAGCACAAGGCCCACAAGCATAATTGCTATCAATACCAAAGCCATAGCGTCCGTATAAGTTAACGAGGTCTAACACATTCTTTTTTCAAACTTTCTTATACACTACACACGTATATCGTATATAATAAAATCTTAAATAGAATCATTAGACAACCCTAAGAATAAAAAAGGAGCGGCAAACGGGGCTCGAACCCGCGACCCTGAGCTTGGGAAGCTCATGCTCTACCAACTGAGCTACTGCCGCAAAACGTTGGCAAAGATAATGTTTTTTCCGCTAACAAACACGCACGCTTCTCTTTTTTTACAATAAATTCCTAAAAATAGGCTCTTCAAGTAGACGTATCCCTTACACACAACGCCTATCCCCTACCTCATACATTGCATACTCCTATATTATATATAAAGAGTTCATGTTTCGATAAAAACCAAAGCATCTACTAATAGAAAGCCATACGCTGTCTGTACCATCTTGAACAAAACGACTTCAAAAAACGGGAAAACGCCGCAAAATCACGAAAAAAAGACAAGTAGATATTTGCCATGAATAAAAAAAATAGTACTTTTGCACGCCGATTATTATCTGGCCGGCCAAAAGCCAGCCACGCCGCGGATTAATAGTTGCATCCGTTTTATTGGCCAGGATGTAATGGTTAGGTAATATTCGTGGCAAAAGATAAACATTAGTAGTTACAATTTAAAACAAACAAAAGTGGACACTTTAAGTTACAAGACCATTTCTGCTAACAAAGAGACTGCACAGAAAGAATGGGTTGTAGTAGATGCTACAGACCAAGTTCTCGGTCGTCTTTGCACCAAAGTTGCCAAACTGCTGCGCGGTAAGTACAAACCCAACTTCACTCCGCACGTAGATTGTGGTGACAACGTTATCATTATCAATGCCGACAAGATTCAGCTTACCGGTAAGAAGTGGACAGATCGCATCTATCTGACATACACAGGCTATCCTGGTGGTCAGCGCGAGCACACTCCTGCCAGCATCATGGCTAAGCCCAACGGTGCAGACAAATTGTTCCGTCGCGTTGTTAAGGGTATGCTTCCCAAGAACAAGCTCGGTGCTAAGCTCCTCACCAACCTCTACGTTTATGAGGGCGCAGACCACAAGCACGAAGCACAGTCTCCCAAGGCAATTGATATTAACCTCCTTAAATAAGCTTAGCAGTAATGGAAATGATTAATGCATTAGGCCGTCGTAAGAGCGCCATCGCCCGTATCTACGTAACCGAAGGTACTGGTAAAATTACCATTAACAAGAGAGATCTCACAGAGTATTTCCCCTCTCCCATCCTGCAGTTTGTTGTAAAACAGCCTCTTACCCTTTTGGATGCTGCTGAAAAGTACGACATCAAGGTAACTCTCTGCGGTGGTGGTTTCACAGGTCAGAGCCAGGCACTACGCCTCGCTATTGCCCGTGCACTCGTGAAAATCAACGCAGACGACAAGAAGGCTCTTCGTGCTGAAGGCTTCATGACTCGCGACCCCCGTGCCGTTGAGCGTAAAAAGCCCGGTCAGCCCAAAGCTCGTCGTCGCTTCCAGTTCAGCAAGCGTTAATATTCTGCGCTGCCTGATATCATACGACTTTATGTCATGTTGCATGACTTCAGGATTGCTGCTGGATTTACGTTTAGTATCTAAACCAAGAGGATCTTCTCTCCCTCTTTACGAGCTAAATCAAAGGAGAATCCTACTTACGCTCAGCGGAAGAAGCTACCTCTCGGCTGGTTGAACTAACACAACTAACAAAGAAAGTAAACGAACAAAAACAAAAAAGAAATGTCTAGAACAACATTTGACACCCTTTTGGAGGCAGGTTGCCACTTCGGTCACCTCAAGCGTAAATGGAATCCTGCTATGGCTCCTTACATCTTCATGGAGCGTAACGGAATCCACATCATCGACCTTCACAAGACTGTTGCTAAGATTGACGAAGCTGCTGAAGCTTTGAAAGCAATTGCAAAACAGGGCAAGCGTGTCCTCTTCGTAGCTACTAAGAAGCAAGCAAAAGAGGTTGTAGCCGACAAGGCTGCCTCTGTTAACATGCCTTACGTTACAGAACGTTGGCCGGGCGGTATGCTCACCAACTTCCCCACTATTCGTAAGGCCGTTAAGAAAATGGCCAATATCGACAAGTTGATGAATGATGGTACTTACTCTAACCTCTCAAAGCGCGAAATCCTTCAGATTTCTCGTCAGCGTGCTAAGTTGGAGAAGAACCTCGGTTCTATCGCTGACCTTACTCGTCTTCCTGCCGCCCTGTTCGTGGTAGACGTATGCAAGGAACACATTGCCGTAAAGGAAGCTCAACGTTTGGGTATTCCCGTATTCGGTATTGTCGACACAAACTCAGATCCTAACGTTGTAGATTACATCATTCCTGCCAACGACGATTCTAACAAGAGTATCGAAGTAATCCTTGACGCTGTATGCGGTGCTATCGCTGAAGGTGTTGAAGAGCGCAAGGCAGAGAAGGTTGACACTGAAGCTGCAGGCGAAGGCGAAGCTAAAACTCGCAACAAGCGTGCCACTAAGGCTCGTGCTGAGAAGGCTGAAGCTCCTGCCGAAGAAGCAAAAGCTGAGTAATCTACTCAAAATCTAATGAAAGTATAAAGTATAAAAGTATAAAGTAAAAAGTATAACCCCTTTACGAGATTACACTTTTGTACTTTTGCCTTATGCTTTATACTTTTCTATTTTTGCACATTATCCACTAACATAATCTATATTTCCAAACAAAATGGGAGTAGCATTAGAAGATATCAAGAAGCTGCGCACACTTACTGGCGCTGGCTTGGGCGACTGCAAGAAAGCACTCGCAGAATCAAACGGCAACATTGAAGAAGCCATCGAAATCATCCGTAAAAAAGGACAGGCTGTAGCAGCTAAGCGTTCTGATCGTGAAGCAGCAGAAGGCGCTGTGCTCGTTAAGAGCGAAAACGGTTTTGCCGCTATCATCGCTCTCAAGTGCGAGACTGACTTCGTAGCTAAGAATGCCGATTTCGTAAAGCTTGCTCAAGACATTCTTGACGCAGCTGTTGCCAACAAGTGCAAGAGCCTCGAAGAAGTAAACGCTCTTCCTATGGGTGGTCACACCGTAGCTGAAGCTGTTACTGACCGCAGTGGTATCACTGGCGAAAAGATGGAGCTCGATGGTTACAACTTCATCGAAGGCGACAACGTAGCTGTTTACGATCACATGGGTCGTCACATGCTCTGCACCATGGTTCAAACAAACAAGCCCGCTGAAGAACAGGCACACAACGTTGCTATGCAGGTAGCTGCTATGAATCCTGTTGCTCTTGACGAGGCTAGCGTTCCTCAGGCCGTTAAGGATGAAGAACTCAAAGTTGCCATTGAAAAGACTAAGGAAGAACAGGTAAAGAAAGCTGTAGAAGCTGCTCTTAAGAAGGCTGGTTTCAATCTCTACATCGCTGAAAGCGAGGAACACCTCGAAGAAGGCATCATGAAGGGTAACATCACTGCAGAGCAGGCTGACCAAATCCGCGAGCTTAAGAAGACTACTGCTGAACAGAAGGCTGCAAACCTTCCTGAGCAGATGATCCAAAACATCGCTAACGGACGTATGAAGAAGTTCTACAAGGAATCTTGCCTCCTCAATCAGGAATACATTCAGGATAGCAAGATGACTGTTGCTGAGTATCTCAAATCATCAGATAAAGATCTTACAGTAACTGCTTTCAAGCGTTTCACTCTCCGCGCAGAATAAACAACACGTTTATAATTTCATTGAAGAGACAAATACTCCTAAAAGGGCATTTGTCTCTTTTCTTTGTACCCTCATTTAATAGTAACCATCCGAAAAAATTCTTTCGGGAAATACCTGACTTGTACATAAAACTCGCGTGTTCTTCACATTGCGGAGAAACCTTGTGAGTTTGGTAATAAATACAAATGAATGGTTGTGTAAGACTATATCGTAATTTGCAAAACATAATAACTTTAGTACCCTACTATTACATAAAAACAAGTAAGCCAAAGTCTTAACGATTGACTTTGGCTTACTTGTTTTTATACAATACGGTTTACATGGGATGCTTACCGAATATTTCTTTTGTTTGTCTGCGACTTCGAGAAACAGAATTTACTGAATTTGGAATCGTTTGCTTGCACGAACAAAGTGACGAGCAGCGGCAATTAATTCCTGTGTCTCCTGCAAAGTAGAGAGATACAATAGAGCTATCTTAATGTTGGAATCTTCTCGCTGGATACGGTCTTGCTGAGCATGACGGATTTGCGAAATGCGATTCTTTATTGCATTACCATCAACTAACAATTTGTCGATTTCAGAGAAGTCACCTGAGGTAATCATGCGGTTCGCTGCATCAAGGAAACGATCCACATCATTACAGATGGGAGTAAACTCGTCGACATAGTCTTGAGGAAGTGGATTGAAATTATTGTCTACATGTTCTACACATGGCTCAAGCATACGTTTCAAACCATAAATGATTTGAGAAGCACAGTTACATCCCAAGTGGAACCACGTATTTTTCTCCACAGCTACTAAATAGTCAATCTTTCGCATACCTAGGATTTCTTTCCTACGGTAACGCTTCCAAGTACTCTTCTCGTTATCGATACTATGCGAAGCTGTGCGAAGTAAACGCACATTGTCATGCATAAGACCTTGAGAAATGTTTCTAAATGTTTCACGAGCGAAGACTAAAATATTACCTTGTGTGCGACGAACATGTTCGAGTAAGAAATTCCATGTTTCAGTTCGATCGTGACTACGTACAAGTTGACGGAAGAGCGTATCAACATTATCTTGCTCTTGTTTCTTTTTAAACTTACGATTGTTGTTGATGATGACTAATGCTACCACACACATCACCAAAATCATCGCAATAAATCCACCCAAATGATTGACTGTAGCGATAAAGAAACTCACGATAAAAGCCGCTCCCGCCGTGATAAACCATCCACCTATCACTGTAATTACACCCGTGATACGATAAACTGCCGTTTCACGTCCCCAAGCACGGTCGGCCAAAGACGAACCCATCGCCACCATAAAAGCGACGTAAGTAGTAGAAAGAGGAAGTTGAAGAGTGGTTCCCACAACAATTAACAAACCAGCCAATACTAGATTGACAGCCGCACGCACTTGATCAAAAGCAGCTCCATTTTCGAGATAAATGTCGTCTTGTGAGAAACGCGCGTTTAACCAAGTTGACACGCATCCAGGCACATAACGCGACATAGCATTTGTTGTATTCAACACGGCACGAACCGTTCTACGAGCCAAACGCGAAGAAGAGAACACCTCTTCTCCCTCGTCTTGACGAGAAAGATTCACCGTAGTTTCCACTACCTTATGAGCCTTTTTGGAAGTACAAATGGCCACGGTCATGATAACTCCCGCTGCTACCAAGAAGAACTGCTTATATGGGAGCTTGCTTTCGCCCGCCAATACATCTACTATATAATTATCAGGAGTATAATTGCCATGATGATTTGTAAAATCAATAAACGATTCTAGACCTGCGAGAGGCGTACCGATAAAGTTCACAAGGTCGTTACCTGCGAAGGCCATAGCTAAGGCAAATGTGCCGAAAAGCACTACAATACGAAAGATATTTACCTTACATAGATGAAGCATCTCCATCAGAATGGTAAACGAACAGAAACTTATCAAGAGAATATAGAGTTTGTGCTGGTCAATCCATTCTGGTGTCCAACCCATATCTGCAAGAACAGGACTCGTACGCAGACCACTTACAAGCAGGAAGTAAAAAATAGAGGTGATACTCAAGCCACCAAAGATGGCAATACTATAACGAAGATGCTTCTTATAATGGAAAGTGAATACGACTCGCGTAATCCACATAACAATAAAACCAAATACAAAGGCTATAGCAACAGAAAGGAAAATGCCGATAATCACACTCAACGCCTTATCCGTATTGATCAAGTCTGCATAAGTATGACCATCCGTAATAATCTTAGAGAAAGCTAAGGCTGTACTACCACCCAAGAGGCCGAATACCATAGAAACTGTGGTAGAAGTAGGCATACCCAACGTGTTGAATATATCGAGCAATATCACATCAGTGGCAGCTACTCCTAGGAAGATACACATCACATCGCTCAATGTATAGTAGTGAGGATTGAGCACACCATGACGCGCAATATCCATCATTCCGCTCGAAGTACTTGCTCCGACGAAGATTCCGACGGCTGCTACAATCAAAATGGTACGAAATTTAGCAGCTTTCGCTCCTACGGCTGGGCTTAAAAAGTTTACAGCATCATTTGCTACGCCGACAGACAAGTCGAACGTTGCCAATACAATAAGGAATAAAAGTATTCCAAGATAGAAAAAATCCATATTACGTGGGTTCTAATTGTGTTGTGCTGCAAAATTAGTATTTGATAAGCGAAAGACAAAGCAAATTATTAAAATTCTATTACAAAAATTCAAAGTATTCGTTGCATTTCATCTTTCTTCCTATTAAAAACTAAGGACTATTTTGCCTAGATATTCTTATAGAGATACTTAAGCAAAATAGCCCTTAATGTATAAAGTTCAGCATCTATCCTATCCGAGGAGACTTGATGCAATCAAATAAGTAACGAACGATGCTACGTAGGCAAAAGCCGTAGTATAGACTGCCGTGAATATAGCCCATTTCCAGCCTCCGCTTTCGTTTTTAATAGCTGTAATTGTAGCTATACATGGGAAATAGAACAAGATAAACACGAGATAAGCCAAAGCCGAGGCTTGTGTCATATTCGTTCTCAAAGCTGCAGAAAGTTTTGTATCAGTTGATGCAGAATCGGTATCCACATCCTCACCAGCATACATCACGGACAATGTGCTTACCACCAATTCCTTTGCACCAATACCCGAAAGAATACCCACACTCATTTTCCAGTCGAAATGCATCGGAGCCATCACAGGCGCAATAAAGTGACCTATACGCTGCAAACAAGAGGTTTGGAGATTGTTCGAAGCATCTACGTGAGTAGCCTCTGGCTTATCAACATTATTTGCTATCATGTTTACATCATTCGACGCTTTTTCCACCTTTGTATTACCAGCCATTTCAACTTTCTGGGCCTCGACCTGTTTCACAGATTCCTCGTGGGGGAAATAATTAAGCGCCCATATAATTAATGAAAACACCAAGATAATACCACCCATCTTCTGCAAGTATTGACGACCCTTCTCCCATGTATGAAGCACGACGGACTTTGCCGTCGGCATACGATAAGGTGGAAGTTCCATCACAAAAGGCAAATCTTCTCCTTTCATCAAGAATTTACTAAATACTCGAGCCATTACAATGGCAGCAACAATTCCTAAAGCATACAAACCAAGCATCACAACAGCACCATGCTGAGGGAAGAAAGCACTCACTAACACTACATAGATAGGGATTCGTGCAGAGCATGACATAAATGGAGTAATCAGCATGGTTATCAGTCTGCTTTTTGGATTCTCTATCGTGCGTGTAGCCATAATAGCTGGAACGTTACAACCAAAGCCCATCACCATTGGGATAAACGATTTTCCATGCAATCCCATACGATGCATCAACTTATCCATGATGAAAGCAGCACGCGCCATATAACCCGTATCCTCCAAAATGGATATGAATAGATAAAGGATCATGATATTGGGCAAGAACACGATAACGGCTCCCACCCCACTAATTGCTCCATCAACTATCATATCTTTCAGTATACCATTAGGCATCACGTAGTTGATGAAATCGGATATCTTCGACACCAACCAATCAATCCAATCCATCGGATAAGATCCGAGTTGAAAAGTAAAGAAGAATATCAAGAATAATACGATGAAGAACAATGGAAAGCCTAGGTATCGATTGGTTACCACTTTATCTATCTTCTCCGTTACGTTCTTACCGCTCTTTACAGCATGAGGTTGATACGTTTCTTTCAATGCTCCCTGGATAAATCCATACTTAGCATCGGTAATCGCATTATCAGGCGTATCGTGAAGTTCTTCTTTTATGTGCTGAGTTTCTTCATATCGAGCGGCCACTAGTTCGTCATGTTGAGGAAGAGATTCCACGAGTTGCTGTGCCGAGCTATCTCCTTCTAAAAATTTAATAGCAAGGTAGCGCGTGGAGTATTTATATCGTATGTCTTGATTCTTTTGAAAGATTATTTTCAATCTATCAATGCTATGTTCCAGTTCTGCCCCGTGATTTACGTGAATATGGCGTTCTAGTGAACTATCATTTTGATTTTCGTACACCGCAATGACAGTTTCAAACAAATCACGAATACCTTTTCCTGTGCGCGAAATCGTAGGAATCATCGGTACTCCTAACAAGTGTCCCAACTGTACATAGTCTAGTTTATCACCATTATGCTGTAACTCGTCGAACATATTCAAGGCTACTACCATGCGTTGATGCATATCAATAAGTTGCGTGGTGAGATAAAGATTTCGTTCCAAGTTGGAACTATCCACAACGTTTATTACGATATCTGGCGTTTTATCTATTAAGTGTCTGCGCACATAGAGTTCTTCAGGTGAATAGGCCGAAAGCGAGTAGGTGCCAGGAAGGTCAACGATGCGAAAATGATAAATACGTTCTTCATACCCTTGCCCATTTTTCTTGCCACAACTACCACTTACGGAACAACTAGAACAAACCGAATCACAAGATTTAGCACTCTCATGTATCACTTTCAAGTCGCCATTCTTGTCGCGATGCACAAGGACTTTCATATCCATAAAACCTTCTTTGGCATCCACTGTCACACCACTATAGTTGCCCACGTGTTCATGGCCGCCAGAAGCCACATTAAAGAGTGAAGTCTTTCCACAATTTGGATTGCCCACAAGCGCCACGTTGATTACGCGTCGTTTGTCTGCCGCCATTTGTTCCATACGTCGCTCGAGCTGCATTTTGAGTTCTTCTGCCTCGTCATCGCCTGATACAATGCCTTTCAGAGTTTCTCCCGAATGCAGTCGTGCATCATTTTTAGCTTCACTTTCACTAATGACTTCCACAAGTTTTGCTTCCTCGCGTCGCAGAGAAATCTTATAACCCATGAGTTCATACTCTATAGGATCCTTCAAAGGAGCATTTAAAACGACCTTTACAGTCTTGCCCTTCACAAAGCCCATTTCCACGATGCGTTTTCTAAAACCTCCGTGTCCATAGACTTTTACTATCACGCCACGTTCGCCGGTATGTAAGTCTGAGAGTTTCATTGTGTTTAATAGTAATTTTATCAAGTCTGCAAAAGTACAAGCATCTTTTCTTATCATCAATACCCACTTTTGGGTAATCTTGCTTTCACATTTGCACTGCAAAGTTAGCACATATTCTTCAGAGACAAGCCTATGAAACATTGAAAAAGACATTAGAGCTTTTCTGATAGAGTGTGGAACTATACGCAGCAAACAAAGGGTAAGTTTGAATTGGCTATATCGCAGGTATTGGAGCAAGGAATCGGTAATGGTATATCAGCAGAAGTTCTTGGTTGGCAAGAATGCAGGAGCGAGGCATTCGTGTGTTCATTGCCCTGATTAAGTTATAAATTTTAAAATAAATAATAGATATGAGATTAAACTCTTCTTATACTCGCCGCTCACTGGCTATGCTCTATTTCCCTGATTGTGAACCACGCAATGCGGTAAGACGACTGACGGGAATGATTAAGCGATGCACAGATCTTTACGAACAGCTGACCTGCTACTCTTCGTTCGACAAAAGGCAAAATCTTACGATTCGTGAGACTCGCCTCATCGTGGATTATTTAGGCCTTCTGAAAGGTTGTTTTGACGATGAAGATGAAGCTGTTTCTACGACCTAAATCTTAGTACTCTAACGATGAAGACCATTAGGTGCTAACGATGAAGACCGATAGACTCTATGGATAAAGACCGATAGGATAGACTGATTTTGAACGCATAACAAGGTGATTTTGCCTCGCGCGCGTGTTGTTATATAGGTGTGGTGTGTGTGCTTAAAAGAGAGTGACTTTATCTCTTTCGTCCGTAGCATTTATCTAGCTGAATGATAACTCAATTTTATGCGTGCCTATGAAATCTACGCAAAGCGTTGGAGTATAGAAGTATTTATTGTTGGGAATAGTCTTTGTGCCTTTTACAAACCAACATAATTCGTATTATTTCATTATCTTTGCCCCACGAACTATATTAAGAAACCTTCCCATGCAAGAAAAAACAGACTTTGTCTTGGCCTATGTTCCTCAAAATGAGGGCACGGACTTGCTGATTAAAGAAATAAAAGACTGTGTGGCAGTCAATCATCTATACCTCGTATGCACAGCCGAAAGTATGCAGTCGGCAGTACAATATACCGATGAAAGATGCTCCACAATAGAAGCTGACAATCTGCGCAGCATCAAGTTTCTACGACAAATAGCTCAACAAGTTACAGCCCGTTATACCATTGCGTATTTAAGCACGCACAAACTAACTTTGGGTTATAGAGCTATCGAACGCCTAATTCAAGCGACATTGGATGTCGACCACAAAGAACAAGCACTAATGGTCTATTCTGATCGTTATGACGATCAAGGTATTCATCCTGTAATAGATTATCAAGAAGGCGCATTAAGAGACGACTTTGATTTCGGATCGTTGGTGCTCTATCGCACAAAGGATATAAAAGATTTTCTCAAGGCTGAGAAAAATGCAAGATACCGCCATGCAGCTTTCTATGCTCTAAGACTCTACGTGAGTGCACACGGAGATATTCTTCACGTGCGAGAGCCTTTGTATACAGAAAAAGAAACAGATCTTCGCGCATCAGGTCAAAAACAGTTCGATTACGTAAATCCTTCCAATCGCGAAGTACAACTAGAGATGGAAAAGGCCTGTACCGAACACCTTAAACATATTGGTGCCTGGCTTGCTCCTAACGAATATGACGAATTACCCAACGAGGACACCGAAACGTATCCCGTAGAAGCTAGTGTGATTATCCCCGTACGTAATCGTGTACGTACAATCAAGGATGCCATCCATTCCGTATTGGAACAACAAACAAAGTTCTCTTTTAACGTCCTCATTGTCGACAATCATTCTACTGATGGCACTTCCGATGCCGTCAAGGAATTGGCTATCGACCCACGCGTTGTACTCATCACTCCTTCGCGCACCGATTTAGGCATTGGTGGATGTTGGGACTTGGCAATACGCTCTGAACATTGCGGACGCTTTGCCGTGCAACTCGATTCAGACGACCTCTACTCTTCTCCCCATACACTTAGTCAGATTGTGGACGCTTTCCATACACAAAAAGCAGCTATGGTGATTGGTAGTTACCGCATGGTTAACTTTGATTTACAAACGCTTCCTCCTGGTCTTATTGCCCACACAGAATGGACACCAGAAAATGGACGTAACAATGCCCTTAGAATCAATGGGCTCGGAGCTCCCCGTGCTTTCCGCACAGACATTTTGAGAAAAATAGGTTTTCCTAATACGAGCTACGGAGAGGACTATGCCCTCGGCTTGATCTTCTCACGCCACTATCGCATTGGTAGAATTTTTAAAGAACTTTATCTGTGTCGTCGCTGGGATGGTAATTCTGATGCACAACTAGATATTGCCCATCAAAATAAGAACAATGCCTACAAAGACTTATTGCGCACACTAGAACTGCGTGCTCGTAAAGCCATGATTGCCCGATGGAACCATCCACTCGACAAACAAGAGACCATCAAATTCTTCGACCTGCAGATGAACACGTGGGACGAAGCCAAGCAACGATTCAACGACTTGAATGAGAAGGCACAAAATCGTTCTCTTTCTCTAGGCGACAACGAGTTGCATGTACAATTCAATCCCTCACGCATTGTGAGTACAGGAGCAAAGATTGATGCAAAGACCATCAAGGCACGTCCTTGCTTTTTGTGCGACAAAAATCGTCCAACTCTACAACTGTCACTGCCCACAATGGGTACACTTCAACTGTTAGTCAACCCCTACCCTATTCTTCCCCATCATCTCACGATTCCCACGCGTCGGCACACTGACCAAGAGTTTAAACATTTCTCCTCATTGATCGATAAAGTAGCATGGAATCTGCCAGGTATGTTTGTATTCTACAACGGAGCAAACTGCGGTGCTTCTGCTCCCGACCATGCGCATCTGCAAGCGGGCGATCGCGGCTTCGTACCCATAGAGAAAGATTGGGCTTATTACGAACACAAACTGGAGCGCATCTATCCCACCACAAAGGAGGAAGAGGCCGACTTGGAAGAAATGGGCTATATGCCCAAGACTGGTGGAATATTCCGACTGAAAGGATATGCTTGCCCAGCGTTCGTGGTGCAAGGTCCTCCTGCTACGAACGGCAACCCTATTTTGCTCAAAAAACTTATGGACGCACTGCCCATTGACAAGAAAGGGAAAGAGCCTGATGTAAATATCCTCTGTTGGCGACAAGAAAGCGGCCCTAATATTGACGACCATATTGTGACCATCGTATTTCCTCGCAAGAAACATCGCCCCAAATGCTACACAGCTGAGGAAAATGAGAAGTGTCTTGTAAGCCCAGGGTCTATTGACATGGGCGGACTGCTCATCACGCCTCGCGAGGAAGATTTCAAGAAAATGACTCCCCAACTAGCTACATCCATCCTTCGCGAAGTGACGCTCGACGATGCCGAAATAAATGCTGTTGTGCGTAAGTTGCATGGAAGGAAAAGAAATGCCACAGCGAGTACAGAATCAAACTCTCATCATGAAACGTGCTTACTCAAATCTCTAGTAAATCGCCGAATCAGCGTAGGCATTCTTCATGCGCAAAAAGTGGAGTTTGAACTCAATGGTGCTTTCATGGCGAAAGGAGCTGTAATAGAAGGCAAGCAGACTGTTGAATGCGTGGATGGCGGCATTCTTTGGAATGGCAATATCTATAGCGAACTAAACTTCATCCCTGAGCAGGAAGGAAAAGCGTCCTTCACACTTCAAAACGTTACAATTGGCATTGGATTCCATTGGGAACGACAAGAGAGCCAAACCTTCCGTGGTCGATTGAAGTTGATTGTTGATGAAGAGAAATTAGTGATTATCAACGAGCTACCTGTTGAGGATTATCTCGAAAGCGTAATTTCCTCGGAGATGAGCGCTACGTCCTCTCTTGAACTCCTTAGAACGCATGCCGTAGTATCGAGAAGTTGGGTATACAGCCAGATGCTCCATCGCCTCAAAGGAAGCAACCGTGCAGAAGGCTATTTCAACTTCGTACACCACTCCGATGAAATGCTACGTTGGCACGATCGTTCTGATCATATGCTCTACGATGTCTGTGCAGACGACCATTGCCAACGCTACCAAGGTATCACCCGAGCTGCCTTACCCCAGGTGAAACAAGCCGTAAGAGATACAGAAGGAGAAGTACTCACATTCGACGGAGAACTATGCGATGCTAGATTCTCAAAATGTTGTGGAGGAGTTAGCGAACGCTATAGTGCGTGTTGGGATGATACAGAATATCCTTATCTCAGCCCGATAAGAGATGCTGCATCAACCTCCCTACCCGACCTCACAAATGAAGAAGAAGCAGAAAAATGGATTCGCAATAGCGCCGAAGCTTTCTGCAACACAAACGACAAGCATCTGCTATCCCAAGTGCTCAACAACTACGACCAAGAGACACAAGACTTCTATCGCTGGAGCGTTACGTTGAGCCAAGAAAAAATTCGTACTTTGATTGAAAGCAAGCTAGGACTTGAGTTTGGCGACATCATTGATCTCAAACCCATAGAACGAGGGGCTAGCGGCAGACTAATCCGTCTGCAAGTAATAGGAAGCAAGCGCACCTTAACAGTAGGAAAAGAATTGGAAATCCGCCGTATGCTCTCTGATAGTCATCTCTATAGTTCCGCATTCATTGTGGAGCGTCATGAAGTGAACGCACAGACAGGCATTCCTGCGTTGTTTAAGTTGATTGGTGCTGGATGGGGACATGGCGTAGGATTGTGCCAAATAGGAGCTGCCGTCATGGCCGACAGAGGTTTTTCCTATACCGATATCCTAAAACATTACTATACGAACGCTCACATTCAAAAGCTTGCTGAATGCTAACCGCATTTTTCCAACACTCTACCTATACAACAAGGAAGAACAGCAATTAGTATCTGCACTAGCAGCACCCACAAAACAACGTTACACTTAATCTATATACCGAAAGACATCTTATAATACTTATAACAAAAACAATACGCCTTGCAAGAGCAAATATTATTAAATTCTTATGCTCTTACAAGGCGTTTCGTTTTTTGCTGAAAAACATCCAAGTACAATGCTCTGGTAAGTTTACAAGCGTATTTTTTATTGATAATCAAAAACCTACCTTGTCTACTTCATGACTTCAGAGCAATCAAAGATCTATCGATTAAGATACGCATCGACAGCTTCTGCAGCCTTTCGTCCTCCAGCTATACAACGAACAACGAGACTTGCTCCTGTGGCGGCATCGCCAGCCACAAAGACGTTCTCTGGAAACTCTGGTTGCTGTGGGCGCAAGAATCCCATGGCTAAGAACACAATATCACAGTCGATAATTTCCTTCTTACCCGTAGGTTTCATGATGGGACGTCCACCATCGGGATTGGGAAGCCATTCCACTTCTTCCACCTCGGCACCACATACATGCCCCTTTCCATTATCGATAAACTTATTCGTAGTGAGTAACCAACGGCGTTCACATCCTTCTTCATGACTAGAAGAAGTCTTTAACACCACAGGCCATTGTGGCCAAGGAGTCTTTGGATTGTGGCCTACGGGAGGTTTCGGCATGATTTCAATCTGCGTGACACTCACAGCACCTTGACGATGAGAAGTACCAATACAGTCGGAACCTGTATCGCCACCACCAATCACAAGTACGCGTTTTCCTTTAGCTGTTACACGATGTTTAGCATCGAAAACTTGTCCTGCAAGCACTCTATTCTGCTGACCGAGCAATTCCAATGCGAAATGTACGCCTTTGAGTTCACGACCAGAAACTTTCAAGTCGCGCGCTTGCGGAGTACCCGTACAGATACAATAAGCATCGAATCCTTCGGGAAGTTTCGTTACATCAATAGAGCTATTCACCTTGAACGTAATGCCCTCGGCTTCCATAATTTTTACGCGTCGGTCAATTACCGTTTTCTGAAGCTTGAAGTTGGGAATACCAAATCGAAGAAGTCCGCCCACGTATTCATCTTTTTCAAACACCGTGACTTCATATCCTCTATGATTCAATTGATTGGCTGCAGCTAAGCCAGCAGGTCCCGAACCAATCACAGCAACACGCTTACCATTCCGTTCAAACTGACGCGGTTGAACATAGCCTTCACGGAAAGCAGCTTCAATAACAGAACATTCGTCTTCACGAATCGTAACAGGCGAGTCCATTGAAAGTTTCAGCACACAACTCTTTTCACAAAGAGCAGGACAGATACGACCTGTAAAATCAGGAAAATCGTTTGTTGCAGTAAGTATCTCATAAGCCTCACGCCATTCGCCCTTGAATACGGCATCTTGAAATTCAGGAGGGCGATTGCCTAACGGACAAGCCCAATGACAGAAAGGAACACCACAATCCATACAGCGAGAGGCTTGCAGACGGCGATCGCTCGTATTGAGTGTCTGCTCCACTTCTCCGAAATCAGCGATTCTCTCATGGATGGGACGATAGCCCGCTTCATGACGAGGTATGGTAAGGAAAGCTTTAGGATCTCCCATAATATATATCTTGTTTGGAAAGTCTTAATAAATGGATGAATGAATTATCCACGCTTACAGACGCTATAGGAAGAAAGCCGAGAGCCCACACGAGCTACATCCTTCTCTCACACTATAGCATCTGCACGCGAATGGACTAATAATCGCGTTGTACTTCTGCTATCTTTTGCTGAAGTTTACGCATCTGCTCTTCTGCGAGTACACGCTTATACTCAATCGGAGTTACCTGAATAAAATCGTCAACATAGCGATTCCAATTATCAAGCATCGTGCGTGCTAGTTGCGAACCCGTATAGAGATAGTGCTGACGAATAAGTTCGTGAAGTTCCTTGCGCGAAGCAGAATCTTCTATAAGCGAGAGTTCCACCATCTCCATATTACAGAAATAGTCGAAGTTATGATTCTTGTCCCAAACGTAAGCAATACCGCCACTCATACCAGCGGCAAAATTACGTCCAGTTTCGCCAAGCACCACTACTCGTCCACCTGTCATGTATTCACAGCAGTGATCTCCCACACCTTCCACGACAGCGATGGCACCTGAATTTCTCACAGCAAAGCGTTCGCCTACTGCACCATTGATATAAACTTCACCACTTGTAGCACCATAGAGAAGCGTATTGCCCGCAATTGTATTCTCCTCAGCATTGAAGTTAGAACGTACAGGGGGCATCACTGCAATACGTCCACCGCTGAGCGCCTTACCCAAATAATCATTCGCTTCACCTTCGAGTTTGAAACTGATGCCCTTGGTAAGGAATGCGCCAAAACTCTGACCTGCAGATCCTTTAAACTTCACGTTGATAGTTTCATCGGGCAAGCCTTTCTGTCCGTACTTGTAAGCTACTGCTCCTGAGAGCATTGCACCAACCGAACGATCGGTATTAGAAATGGCATATTCCAACGAGACGTCCTTCTGATTTTCAAGAGCGGGCGCAGCATCTTTCACGATTGTAGTGTCAAGCACGGAGTCAATATCATGCTTTTGGTTCGTTGTATGATGGATGGACGATCCGTTGTCGACCTTGTGTAGCAAGCGACTAAAGTCGAGCGAAGAAGCCTTGCTTTCCTGCTTTGTCTCTTTCAAAGAGATCAAATCAGTACGACCTACAATGTCATTGAAGTGACGGAATCCCATCTCTGCCAGATATTCGCGCACTTCTTGTGCAAGGAATCGGAAATAGTTGACTACATATTCATAGTGACCACGGAAATGTTCACGAAGTTCTGGATTCTGCGTTGCAACTCCCACAGGGCAAGTGTTGGCATGACACTTACGCATCATCACACAGCCAAGTACTATCAATACCGTCGTACCGAAGCCAAATTCCTCTGCACCGAGCAGAGCCATTGAGATGATGTCGCGACCTGTTTTAATCTGACCATCTGTCTGCAAACGTACCTGTCCACGAAGGCCATTGAGCACAAGCGTCTGTTGCGTTTCTGATAAACCAATTTCCGGAGAGATACCAGCATAACGCATAGAAGATGCAGGCGATGCACCCGTACCACCCTCGGCACCAGAAATAACGATTAAGTCGGCCTTTGCCTTAGCCACACCAGCGGCGATAGTTCCCACACCACTCTCAGCTACAAGCTTCACACTGATGCTAGCACGTGGATTGACATTCTTGAGATCGAAAATCAGTTGTGCGAGGTCTTCAATAGAGTAAATATCGTGGTGAGGTGGAGGAGAAATCAAAGAAATGCCTGGAATAGAGTGGCGCGTCTTGGCAATAATCTGATTGACTTTATAGCCAGGAAGTTGTCCTCCTTCACCAGGTTTTGCACCTTGAGCTACCTTAATCTGAATTTCTTCAGCATTCACAAGATACTCTGTGGTCACACCGAAACGACCAGAGGCAATCTGCTTCGTTTTGCTAGAGAGAGAAATTCCATCAAATGTCTCGTGGAAGCGCTCACTATCTTCACCGCCCTCACCAGTATTGCTACGAGCGCCGAGTTTATTCATCGCTAATGCCAAAGCCTCATGAGCTTCCTTGCTGATAGCGCCAAAAGACATAGCACCCGTAACGAAATGCTTCACGATATCATCGACAGACTCCACTTCATCAACAGGAATTGGATTCTTCTTAAACTCAAAGAAATCACGTAGGAAAATGGGCGTTGGTTTATTGTCGACAAGATTCGTAAACTCTTTAAACTTCTTGTAACTGCCAAGGCGAGTAGCCAATTGTAGTGTTGAGATGGTCTCAGGATTCCAAGCATGCTTCTCTCCGTCCTTTCTGTAACTAAATAAGCCTTGGTGAGGAAGAAGGCCTTCCAATTCACGATCCGCATAACAAGGTTCGTAACCCTCATCATGGAAACGCTTATAGTCACGTGCAATCTCAGTCAAATGAATACCACCGATGGTACTTATTGCAGTACCAAAATAATTATGTAGAAGTTCTTCGCTCAAACCGACAGCTTCAAATATTTGGGCACCACGATAAGAGCGCAGAGTACTGATACCCATTTTAGAGAGTACTTTATACAATCCCTTGCAAATGGCTTTGATGTAGTTTTTCTCAGCAGTTTCGTAGTTCATCTGCACTTCGCCACGCTTTACAAGATCATCCAGCACAGCAAAAGCCATATAAGGATTAATTGCACTTGCGCCATAACCAATCAACAGAGCTGCATGCATTACCTCACGTACTTCACCACTTTCCACCAGCAAAGCCGTCTCCATACGCTTCTGCACCGAAATGAGATAATGATGAACGGCACTTACAGCGAGCAAGGAAGGTATCGCAGCATGTTTTTCGTCCACACCACGATCAGAAAGGATAATGTAGTTCACTCCATCATTGACGCTCTGTTCAGCCATCTTACACAGATTATCAAGCGCTTCTTTAAGTCCCTCTGCACCTTTTTCCACATCAAAGAGCATGGGGAGTTTTATCGTATTAAAGCCCTTATAACGGATGTTACAGAGGATGTCAAGCTGGCGATTTGTCAGAATAGGCTGAGGCAAACGCACCATCTTACAATGGCTCTCATTGGGCGAGAGAATGTTCACACCCACTGCACCTACATATTCCGTAAGCGACATAACCAATTCTTCACGAATCGGGTCGATTGCCGGATTGGTGACCTGTGCAAATTGCTGACGGAAGTAGTTGAACAATAATTGCGGACGATCTGAGAGCACTGCCAGTGGAGTATCATTACCCATCGAAGCGATAGGTTCTACCCCCTTATTAGCCATAGGAGCAATCGTACGCTCTACATCTTCGCGAGTAAAGCCAAACACGCGGAGTTTCTTATCGAAATCCTCCACATTATTCTCCACTTTTCGACCACTTTTAAGTGCATCCAGTTCTATGCGGTTTGCCGAAAGCCATTGACGATAAGGATAAGCGCTTGCCAGTTGTGCTTTGAGTTCCTTGTCGTAGTACACTTTTCCCTCTTGCGTATCGATTAGAAGAATTTTACCAGGCTGAAGACGTCCCTTCTCCTTAATATCTCCTGCTTCAAAACTGATTACACCAGCTTCTGAAGCTACAACCATCATGTCATTCTTAGTTACAAGATAGCGAGCTGGGCGCAGACCATTTCTATCAAGCATACCTCCTGCATATCGTCCATCGCTAAAGAGCAACGCGGCTGGTCCGTCCCATGGCTCCATAAGAATGGAGTGATACTCATAAAATGCTTTTAGGTCTTCTGAAATAGGATTCTTATCATTAAAACTTTCGGGTACAAGCATTGCCATCGCATGTGGAAGGCTCAATCCCGACATCACAAGGAATTCCAATACATTGTCAAGCGAAGCAGAATCGCTCATACCCGACTGAATAATCGGACGAATATCTTTTGTATTGCCTAAAGTCTCTGTTGAAAGCACCGACTCACGAGCTTCCATCCATACACGATTACCACGGATCGTATTTATCTCACCATTATGTGCCAATAAGCGGAATGGCTGAGCAAGCCCCCATGTAGGGAATGTATTCGTAGAGAAACGTGAATGTACGATTGCTAGGCCACTTGTAAAATAAGGCTGAGTTAAGTCAGGATAATACTCTCGCAACTGGGTAGAAGAGAGCATACCTTTATATACAATGTTTTTGGACGAAAGCGAACAGATATAAAAATCTTTATCTTTTACATTGCGCTCTATTCGTTTACGTACCCAATAAAGCTTACGTTCCAATTCTTCGGCATTTCCTCCTGTGACAAACACTTGCTTTATATCAGGTTCTGCAGCCAAAGCATCCTTTCCCAAAATGTCCGAACATACAGGAACGGCACGTACATGCATTAGCGATAGTCCCTCGCGTTCCACTTCTTCGATAAACACCTTGAAGATCGCATTCTGACGCTCCTCATCTTTGGGCAAAAACACAAGACCTGTGCCATAATGTCCTTTCTCTGGTACGGGAATACCCTGAAGCAATATAAACTCATGGGGAATCTGCAGCAAAATACCTGCGCCATCACCCGTTTTATTATCAGCACCCTCTGCACCACGGTGCTTCATGTTTTCGAGGACTTTCAAGGCCGAGTCTACAAGCTCATGACTTTTATTGCCGTGAATGTTGACAATCATGCCCACACCACAAGCGTCGTGCTCATAGTCTGAATGATAGAGCCCTTTGCCAATTGTTTCTTCTAATTGCATAGTGTCCTTGTGTTGTTAATATCCTTATTGATTTACTTTATTGATTGCAAAAATACAATTTCTCTTTCATATTTTACACAATCAAGCAAGAAAATTTGCTATATTGCTAAATTTATATCATTTCCTTTGCATTTTGTCATACTCTCTTGCCGTTTTTCAGACTTTTGTCAAGTAGGACAACTTTTGCATGAAAAGCAGTAAATACCATGACACCCCACACAATCCATTGACTGCATTGAAAAAAGTCCCTGCCTAAACGATTGCAAAAACGAACGTTATCACACACAACGGTAAAAGCATTGAAAAACGAATAGAGTGATTCTATCAACACCTTATTAGTAAGAACGAATCCTCAACGAGGAGTAACCACACCCTCCTTCACATCAAATAATTTATAATCGCGCTTTGTTGTTGCAAGCACGCGGTCAAGATGGTCTTGACGTGTGTCAGTAATAAATATCTGACCAAAATCATGACCACTCACATAATCCACAATGCGCTCCACACGCGAGGCATCTAACTTATCAAAGATATCATCGAGCAAAAGCAAGGGAGTACGCTGCTCTCCGCGATTTCGCAAATAGACAAATTGAGCGAGCTTCATGGCAATAAAGAATGTTTTTTGCTGTCCCTGAGAAGCTTCACGCTTCACGCTAAATCCATTCAACGTCAACTCTAAATCATCTTTATGCATGCCATGTAAGGAATAACCCACGATGCGTTCTTTTTCTCTAAATCCCCTAAGTTGCGGTTGGAGTTCTCCCCTATCGCCATGGCTCACATATTTTACATCCACTATCTCACCATCATTGCCTGACAGCTTTTGATATAAATCCAAAAAGATGGGCAAAAACTCCGACACAAAAGCGCTACGCTCTTCATACACAATTTTACCACTTTCCGACATCATATCCTCCAATACATCCATCACTGCTTCATTATATCCTGATTCTTGCTTGAGCATTGCGTTACGTTGCTTGAGAGCCTTGTCATAACGAATCAATGCATCTATATAGGAAGCACTATATTGAATGATTACCGAATCCATAAAGCGTCGACGCTCTTCACTTCCGCCTAATATCAAGGCCGAATCTGCAGGAGCAATCATCACTAAAGGGATAAGACCAACATGTTCCGATATACGCTTCACATCCTTTCCATCAACCTTCAAGCGCTTGCGAGCTCCTCGTTTCAATGAACAACAGACATGCTTACAACTCCCCGTTTCTTGCACATAATCTCCCTCTATTATAAAGAAGTCTGCCTCATGATTAACGTTCATAGAATCCATTGCCGTGGCAAAGCCCTTACAAAACGACAAATAATAGATGGCATCAAGCACATTGGATTTACCCATACCATTGTCACCAACAAAACAATTCACATTCGATGAGAAATCCATGTTAGCAATGGCTAAGTTGCGATAATTCGTTACAGAAAGATGTTTGAGTATCATACTTTAATTACTGATTCTATGAGCATATTATGCATACAAAGTTACATTTTACAACAAGTTTATCCAAGAGAATGCGGTAAATATCAGTGAAATGTAAAAAAAACAAGAGTTTCCTTTCCTAACTTAACGGGAAAGTTGTAAATTTGCGCTGCATTTTTTCTGAAACAAAAAGAAACACAATATTATGAACATTCAAAAGAAGAATCAATCTCTCGATGTAAATGACACCTTAGCAAAGTCTGAGGCCTATTTCATCAAGTACAAGAAACAGATTATCACAGCCATCGTAGCAATTGTGGTTATCGTTGGCGGCAGTTTCGCCTATGTATACGGCATTGCGAAGCCCAACGAAGAGAAAGCTCAAGAAAGCTTAGGCATTGTGATGCAGAAGTACGTGATGACCCAAGACTTCGAACACGCACTAAAAGGTGAGGGAAAAACATTGGGACTTGTCAAGATTGCCGACAAGTACAGTTCAACCGATGCTGGCAATGTAGCTAAAGGCCTTGCTGGTATCTGTAGCTACCAGTTGGGCAAGACCGACGATGCCATCAAGTATCTTGAAAGCTTCAGCCCCAAGGGCGATGAGACTGTCTCAGCACAAATGCTTTCGGCTTTGGCCAATGCTTATGCTAGCAAGAATCGCCTTGACGATGCCGTAAAGACATTCAAGAAAGCTGCCGAAGCTACAGACATCCCTGCCCTCTGTTCCGAAGCATTGTTTCAGTCGGGATTGATTCTCGAAAAGCAAAACAAGAAAGACGAAGCACTCAAAACATACCAGGACATCAAGAAGAACTATCCTTCTGCTCCGCTTTGCTCTCGTCAGCAGCAGAATGGCGTTGTACTTGATGCTGTAATCGACAAGTATATCGCTCGTCTCTCCAACTAATCCTATTACAAGGAGAATAGCAAGTAATAAGTAACAATCCAAGGCATCTGCACATCGCACACATTCCGAATCATTCGCAATTGTGCGCCTAATATCAGATACTCCGTAAGGAGATTCCAGCCAAAGGTTACCTATTACTTGTTATTTTTTTCTATACATACACCCATCTCACACGACAACACTCCTTATTATATAAGTATGTCTACTTCCAACTTCTCTTATACTGCCGACCAATCCATCCCCGTACCCGATGCTTCAGAAATGCGTTTCGGAATCATCAGCACAGAATGGAACAACCATATCACCGACAAACTTCTTGCAGGAACCATTGAAGAACTTAAAAGCAATGGTGTAACGGAAAACAATATCACCATAAAACATGTGCCTGGCAGTTTTGAACTTATTTATGCTGCTTCACAACTCGCAAAATTCGGTCACGTAAACGGAATTATCATCCTCGGCTGCGTAATTCGTGGCGACACACCACATTTTGATTATATTTGTCAAGGCGTCACTCAAGGCATTGCCGAACTGAATGCAAATGGCGATATTCCCGTGATTTTCGGACTGTTAACGGTCAACAATGAAGAGCAAGCAGAAGAGCGAGCAGGAGGAAAATTAGGCAACAAAGGAAAAGAATTTGCACTTACTGCAATAAAAATGGTAGATTACGCTTGGAAGTTACAAAAATAATTCTTACCTTTGCATCGCAATTGAGAAACAAAGGGCAAATACCAGAGTGGCCAAATGGGGCAGACTGTAAATCTGCTGGCTTACGCCTTCGGTGGTTCGAATCCATCTTTGCCCACGCAACGGCGCAACTTTCATTGAGAGTTGCGCCGTTGATTTGTATAAAGGACGTTCTATTAGTTCTGTAACATAAGAGCCAACCCAAAGACCTTTACCCCTTAACAAGACGATTCACCACGAATCAACTCCGTTATACAATAAACAGCCCGCCACCACGTTATATTTTCACATATGACTCACACCAAGAACCATCCATACAGAATCACCTTACTGATTGCCCTCTTCTGTCTAGCAACAGTCAGTGTGCCATGTTTCTCACAACATCGCACACGCATATTCGGCACAATCAAAGACACCGATGGTGCCCCCATAGAATTAGCCACAGTAAGAGCCATCGGACAAACTGCACTCACCTTCACCAATCTGAAGGGAGAATATTCTTTATGGTGCACCTCGGGCGACAGCGTACGTATCTCCTATTCTATGATAGGCTACGAAACACGCAAACGCCTACTTCGTAATCCTGGCGACTCCATCCGTCTCGATGTCACACTTCCTCCCTACGACCCCAACACCACTTTGGGAACAGCCGTTGTGACAGGACAAGGTCGTCAGACTACCACTACACAGAGAATCACCAAACCTAATACGAAACTCTCCCCCTCCACCACAGGAAACGGCATAGAAGAAATCATCTCTACACAAGCTGGCGTTTCTACTCATAATGAGCTTTCCTCGCAATACAACGTGCGAGGTGGATCATTTGATGAAAACTGTGTCTACCTTAATGGTATTGAAGTATATCGCCCTATGCTAGTACGTTCAGGACAGCAAGAGGGACTTTCCATTATCAATTCCGACATGGTAGAGAGCATTGGCTTCTCCACGGGTGGCTTTGAGGCACGCTATGGCGACAAAATGTCGTCAGTGCTTGACATCACCTATAAGCGTCCGGAATCGTTCGAAGGCTCTTTACAAGCCTCCATGCTTGGAGGTGGCCTTTATTTAGGATGGGGAACGAAAAAATTTAGTTTTATGACATCCCTTCGTTATAAGACTACGAAATACTTGCTTGGCTCGACTGATACTAACGGCGAATACTCTCCAAACTTCCTAGATTATCAGACATTCCTTTCATGGCGTCCCAACAGGCGATGGTCATTCGACGTACTTGCCAATATCTCCGACAATCATTACAACTTCCGCCCACACGACAGAGAGACCAAGTTTGGTACTATCACAGAGGCCAAAACCTTCAAAGTCTTTTTCGACGGACAGGAGAAAGACTTCTTTAAGACACTCTTTGGTGCAGCCACACTCACACGCCATTTCACCCCCAACACCTATCTTGCCCTACAATTTTCCACCTACGGAACACAGGAGCACGAGACCTACGATATTCAAGGGCAATATTGGCTAAACGAGACGGGTACTCAAGAACAACTCGGCGTGGGCACTTATCTAGAGCATGCTCGCAATAGGCTTCGTGCCCGCGTGATGAACACTGGACTACGCTTCCGCACCAAATTTACAGGGCACACACTGCAATCTGGATTTAACTGGACGCAAGAGACCATTCATGATAATTCACGCGAATGGGAAATGCGCGATTCGATGGGCTATTCCCTCCCCTACGACCCCAATAATCTGCGTGTAATCTACAGTTTGAAAGCCAAAGCCAATCTCACCACTACACGCCTCGCTTTTTTTGCACAAGACACATGGCGTATTCGTAGCAAGGCAGGACTTTTCAATCTTACTTACGGCTTACGCGTAAGCCATTGGAGTTGGAACAAAGAGACGCTCTTTTCTCCACGCCTTTCCGTAGGATTACTTCCCTCCTTCTCCGACCACCTTACATTCCGCTTTGCCACAGGCTTCTATTATCAAGCTCCCTTCTATAAGGAAATAAAAGATACCACTATTCATGCCAATGGAGTATCGGAAGTGGAACTCAACAAAAACATTAAATCACAGCGTTCCATCCACTTCGTATTAGGCGCAGACTATACATTCAAAATGGCAGATAGGCCATTTAAGTTCACGGCAGAAGCTTACTACAAAGCACTTTCCAGTCTGATTCCATACACCGTAGACAATGTGCGCGTAGTCTATTATGGTCAAAACATTTCAAGCGGATATGCTGCTGGAATCGACTTCAAACTCTATGGCGAATTTGTTCCCGGCACAGATTCATGGCTCACATTCTCACTCATGCGTACAAAGGAGAAGATTGGTGGACAATGGATTCCACGTCCCACCGACCAACTTTACAACGTATCTCTCTACTTCACCGACTATTTTCCAGGAAGCACACGTTGGAAGTTCACGCTTAAAGCAGCCTTTGCCGATGGCCTTCCCTTCGGGCCGCCCCGCAGTCAGAAGTCGGAACAAACGCTCCGAGCTCCAGCCTATAAGCGCGTAGATGTGGGCATGAGCTACCGACTACTCAAGAACGAAGACCGCCACATCGCGCGTGGCTTTGGCAAAATATTCAAAAACATCTGGCTAGGTATCGACTGCTTCAATCTGCTAGGTATCGACAATGTCAATTCCTACTATTGGATTACCGACATCACCAACACCCAATATGCAGTACCCAATTACCTGACAGGCCGACAAATCAACGGAAGAATCACTTTCGACTTCTAATTAACACACAGAGCGCACTCCCCATATTGAGAGCATGCGCTCTGTTTTTGTAGGATAATATTCTTTCTTATTGAGTCGGCGGATAGTCAGACTTAACATTATTGAATATAAACATGTCAAAGGATCCACTTTTGCGTGATTTTTCTTGCTAAAAAACTTGTATGATCAAAGATCATTCGTACCTTTGTAGCATGAGAACCCGCCAAGCCTCTCAACGATGCTCAAATGTGCGGGTCGTTTTTGCTTTTATAGGTGTATAGCAACAGAAATCGATATTTAGGTCATAATTAAACACAAAACATTATGAAGAACAACGTAAAATTACTCAGCATCTACACACTACTTGTTATGTCGATGAATGCCTGCACATCCAATGCTGCCATCAACGAATCTCCATCGATCAACAACGTGGAAATCAGAACAGCAAGTAACAAACAAATAACTAGCGAGAAAAGGACCATCACTTCGTTTAGCACCATGGAAGTATCTACGGGGATTGATGTGGTCTACTACCCCACTTCAGAAAAACCTTATGTAGAAGTTTATCTCGATGCGCCCAACATGCAGGAACTCAAAACAGAGGTAAGCGGCGGCAAACTCAAAATCTTCTTCAAGAACACCAAAGAGGGAAAGAAGCGCAAGCGTGCGAAAGTTGTGGTTCACGGACCTATAGCAGAAGCTGTCGAGGCAAACGCTGGAGCAAGCATTCGCATTGAAGGAGATTTAACCGTTAAAGGCGACCTCAATATGGAAACAAGCGCAGGAGCAAGCATCGTGGCAAGCAAAGATATTGTTGTTGATGGCAAACTAGATATAGAAGCTAGCGCTGGAAGCAACATTCGTTGGGACAAGAAGATATCAGCCAAAGAGGCCGACATAGAAGCAAGCGCTGGAAGCTCCATCAAAGGAGCGATATTGATCGTAGAAAAGAAATCAGAGTTTGACGTTTCTAGTGCAAGCAAGTGCAACATCGCCAACATCACCACATCAATACTCGACATTGATGCCTCTACATCATCACAAGCCACATTCTCTTGCGGACAGACCAGACAAATAAGCATCGATGCCAGCACAGCATCAACGGTTGATGTTTCAAACGTTGTCAACAAAGGCGACATCACTATTGACAAATCAACAGGTGCCAACGTGAAGGCCCCAAGATAAAAGGAATACTCACTTCATTCTGAGAGATAACGTGTCATTTTCTGATGAGTGATTTGCATGCTCTTGAAAGAGTCTTTTTGAAAGTAAAATCAGCTTAACTTTTGGATTTTGGACGGACGGGCTGAATTATCGTGCAAGTCGAACGCAATCAAGCTTGCTTGAATTGCTGAGACGCAGCCGATAATGGCAAGTGAATTATCGTGCAAGTCGAATGCAATCAAGCTTGCTTGAATTGCTGAGACGCAGCCGATAATGACGATAAAAGCCCGCCTTTACGATTAAATTAGGGCAAACGCTTTTTGATGCGTTTGCCCTAATTCGATAGGTGTAATTTACAAAAAGTAAAACTAAAACTATAAAAATTTTAAGAAACGCTTGCTTATATCGAAATAACGCACTACATTTGCAGCGTTATCCTAAAAACAATCTTTTTACCTTAGAGACTAATACCTATTAGAAAACATTGAACGGCTCGTTGTGAAACGAGCCGTTTCTCTTTTTCAAGCATTCTCCCCACGGCCCCAATCACTCATACAGACAGCCTGCATGCAGCAAAGCGAATTGCATCATCACTCTGTGGCATTTTCCTCTGGCAACACATAATAAGGTGCATTCCATCTGCCTTTCTTCACAAGCACACCTTGCTCCACAAGTCGACTTAGCACCTCTTTTGCTTTTGTACGGCGCAAACCCGTTATTGACTGAAACACGGTACGGTCCATCACCTCATTGGGTTGCTTTTGATAAAAAGAATGAATGCGACATACCACTTCTTCATCGGTAAGCTTTGTAAGCGATTTTACCAAGTCATTGGCACGGCGAAACGATACCCCACGGAAACAGTCTTTAAGCGTAGCCTTCGGATAGAATTTGATATTATCCACACGTAAGTAGCGAGCCAATTGTTTGTCCGTCGTGTCCATGATACGTCGATCGCTTGCCAGCGACGGCGAGAAAGTACCAAGGTCGGGCAACTCCACTTGCACACCATTAGCCAATTCCTGTTCCATAATTTGCGCAACAGCATTTAGCACAGCCAAAGCATCTCCTTCCGTCACAGTACATCGTTCCTGTATCATCTTGCAGAGTTCGCTTGCACCGATTTTGTTAGAGTGTGCCAATACGGGATAGTAGCCACACATCTCCGTTCCCTCCACATGAGGAATCTCCTGAAGTTTGAAAGTAATTGTTGACATATCGTTATCTTATGTTTCGTTGTACAGTTAATGTTTTGAAGATCTCGATTAAGAGCTCTGCCGCTGCCGTCCGGTAGAGCTGCCGCTGCCGTCCGGTAAAGCTACCACTGCCGTCCGGTAAAGCTACCACTGCCGTCCGGTAAAGCTACCACTGCTCATCTTACGATGGCAAAGATATGAAATAGAAACTAATAGACCTATATCTGAAACAAAGAATATTATATTGGGTTGGGGCGTTTTCGTATGACTACCGACCTTTTCCTCATATAATATGGTGTATCAAAAGCCATTACAGACTATATCGGCTTGGGCGATGAATACGATAAAGTGCGCAAAGTCTATTCCGTAAATATTGTATACTTTGAATTAAGACAAGGCAAAGACTATGTATATCACGGCAAGACCATATTCCAGGGCTTGCACGATCCTAGCGACGTGTTGAAGCTTTCTGTTCGTCAGAACGAGCAATTCTTCGGACGGAAAGAAAAGGATGTTCTGAAACGCAAAGATGTGGGCGATTTATTCCCTGAGTACTACGTATTGCGTGTGAACGATTTCGACGTCTAAACTCATTGTGCAGAACATGCAACATCATTAAGGGGGGGCCTATAAATTCTGAATTTATAGGCCCTCCTTACGTAGTCCACGCCATATTGAAAATAAAGAGTATACGTTCCTTTGTACGCTGTCAAGACTGCGAACAAACGGAAGAACAATAGCTGACATATTATAATATTCGCCCAGTTTGTTACCTTAAGAACAGTTCTATCTGAGGAATAAAGGAAATTGAAGCTACCCTTACTTTCCATCTCTTTACATGACTTGAGAAACACTAGTAGACACTCCCTTTATGCACAAAATATAGTTAATATACTATAATTCACCCCCCATTTTGTTATATTAAAGAAATAATATATTTTTGCAGCTAGCATCGAAGTAAGCAAGTGAATTCATTTTTATTAAAAGAACCTTGCACGATACAGCCTTTTAATTAACACTTTAATATATTATTATGGAGATTAAAAATTTACTCATGACCTGTGCTTGTGCTGCGTACATCACATCGACTGCTTACGCACAAGAAAGCACAACAACCCCCTCCGTAGGTTCAGAAGTATCAGAGACGTCTAAAATTGACCAGACTTCTACTGTAGCTTATCGTATCCAAGGCTCACGCGGATATATCTTCTCGCTGAGCACGGATCGTACGAAGCTATATTCCAACTACTACAAGAGTTCTTACAAAGATACTACTATACCTGAATTGGGTAGCAGTGATGAGGATTTCAACTTTGTGTTGATTCCCTCTACTCTTCGCGATGGAGGTTATTACCTCTACAATGTGGGTGCTCAAAAGTTTATTGAGAGAAACACCACAAGCGAAAGTGAACAATTGGCTCTGAGCGAGACCCCCAACTCAGAATCATTCATTTGGACAATTACAAAGGACGTACATACACAAACATCTGCCGAAAATGTTAACAGATATTCTGGTACATTCAACTTTTCCATTGTGAATGATACTTACTATTTGACATTAAGTAATGCATCTATCGCTGGCGTAAAGACCTATGCAACTCCTGATGCTGGTAGCCGTTTCAATTTGATTATTGCCACAACAAGCGGTAATTATACTACTGCTGTTCAAAAGGTTACTACTTACGAACAAAGCGCCATCGGAGAAAAGATTCAAACGTTCCAACAAAACGTTGAATCTAAACTGAAAGCAAACATTGGCAAGATGGGGTATCCCACACAAACCGCATGGGACGCATTCACACAAACAATAGACAATGCTACTTCTATGAGCCAGGCTCAGGCAGCTTTGAACACACTGCTTTCACGCGCCAATCTTACAATGCCTGAAGATGGTAAGGCTTATTATATTCGCCCCGTCAATAAGGGTACAGCCGTAAGTGATCGTTCAAAGAATCGTTTGTACTGCGACAATGGTAGTCTTGAGATTGGTGTTGGCGAGACAGACAATAGCAACGCGATCTTCTACGCTCACAAAACAGCCGACTTCAAGTACATCTTCACAAACAATGCTGGTAAGTACTTAACTTTCAAAGCAGATACAAAGAGCATTAACGGCGTTTCCAATGGCTTTGCCGACGAATACAACGACTACTACGTGTTCACCCTCTTCCCCATGCAGTCATTTAGCGGTGTTAGCGGCGACTTCATTACATCTTCTAATCCTACCACGGGTTGTTTAGATGAAGCGGGACTCTTCTTGCTGCAAGGTGCCATGACCACGGGTAGAGATGACAACCACTACCTGATGGCCAATACCAACGATAAGAAATTCCACAATGGCACAACTGCTCAGATCTACTATACTTCAAACAACAACACTTGCGCATTTGCTTTCGAAGAAGCTCCGCAGCTGAACAAAATTAAGACTACAGCGCTGACCGTTGACGACGTTACAGCCAACATTGCCACCTATAGTTCTCCCTTCCCCGTAGTACTGCCCAAAGAAGTAGATGCTTACATCGCAGTCTCCACTGGTGAGACCATCGTACTGAAGAAAATCACAGGTGCACTGCCCAAGAACACTGGCGTAATTCTTTCAGCTGAAGAAGCTACTAAAGAATACATTCCTACAGCTTGCACCACAGAAGAAGTTGCAAGCATTGATGCAAACAACAAGTTGGTAGCTTCCACGGGGAATGCCATTGATGCTTCTACACAAGCTTACGTATTGGCAAAAAACACTGACACTGACAACAAAGCCGTATTCAAGATACTCTCTTCTAACACTGATGATCGCGCTTTAGCTCAGTATAAGGCTTATCTCAACCTTACTGGTATCCAGGCTGCAAAATTGTCTATCTCTTTCAACGACAACGTGACAGCTATCAGCAATGCTACTTTGGCTCAGGGAAAGGCAACCTCTATCTACGACCTCAGCGGACGCAAGTCGAACAAGCTGCAGAAAGGTATCTACATTGTGAATGGCAAGAAAATCATTGTAAAATAACTCATCTAAAGATTCATCATCTTATGAAGAAGAAATATATTACCCCCGAAAGCGCTACTTATTCTTTCATTTCTGAAGGTGCGCTTCTCCTCAATTCGCTCACAGATAAGAGCATTGAAACAAAAAACGACGATCAAGCAACTTCAAAAGACGCACTTTCTAATAAACAAGGAACATGGGATGACAATCCTTGGTCGGAAGACTAAAGTCTGCTATTCCTAAGACACTTCCGCTCGTTCATACAACAAAACGATTGGAATAAAAAATGATAAAACTCGGTGAAATATCTATTCTATATGGATATTTCGCCGAGTTTTGTATTCTGCTTACGCAAAAATTGTCTAACTTTGCCACGCTTTTATATTGTACACCTAATATATAGGCGCAAGGGGGCTATGATAGCCATGCACTAATGGCTCTACCTGCCGAATTTGATTAATTACAAAAAGAGACACAATAACGAAATATGAAATTTACCGAACGCAACGGACTTAACCTCTTTGAGGTGAACGAAGATGTACTCAACAAGTGGGATAAGCAGGATTTATTTCACAAGAGTATGAGTGAACGCGAAGGATGCCCGTCTTTCGTATTCTTTGAAGGACCTCCCTCTGCCAACGGACACCCTGGCATTCACCATGTCATGGCTCGTACTATCAAAGACGTATTCTGCCGCTACAAGACCATGCAAGGCTTCCAAGTGAAGCGTAAAGCTGGTTGGGACACACATGGACTTCCTGTAGAATTAGGCGTAGAAAAAGAATTGGGTATTACCAAAGAAGATATCGGCAAATCTATTTCTATAGAAGACTACAACGCTCGCTGCCGTCAAAACGTAATGAAGTTTACGCAGGAATGGACAGACCTAAGCCATTTGATGGGTTATTGGGTGGATATGGAACATCCCTATATCACCTACGAAAACTCATATATCGAAACCCTTTGGTGGTTACTTGGTCAACTCTATAAGAAAGGTCTTCTCTATAAAGGCTATACCATTCAGCCCTACTCTCCTGCAGCAGGTACTGGACTAAGTTCTCACGAATTAAACCAACCGGGTTGCTACCGTGATGTAAAAGACACCACGGTGACAGCTCAGTTCTCCATAATCGACCCCAAGCCTGAAATGACACATTGGGGCAAACCCTACTTCTTGGCTTGGACCACTACTCCGTGGACACTCCCTTCAAATACCGCCCTCTGTGTAGGACCGAACATTGACTATGTGGCTGTGGAGACCTTCAACCCGTACAATGGCGAACCCATGACAGCCGTTGTAGCAAAGTCACGCCTCGCTGCCTACTTCAAGGCTGAAGGAGAGAACGCTGACTTTGAAGCTTATAAGCACGGCGACAAGGTGATTCCATATCGCATCGTAGGAGAATGGAAAGGTTCTGAACTCGTAGGCATGCACTATAAGCAACTCATGCCTTGGGTAAAGCCCACCGAAAAAGTGGAAGAGAATGCTCCCGCATGGGTAAAAGAATATGCTGAGGCTCACGCTGATAAATGCTTCACGTCGGGTATCGACAAGTTTGTTGAACTAGAAGAACAAGCTTTCCGCGTAATACCCGGTGACTACGTTACCACGGAGGATGGTACGGGTATCGTACACATTGCTCCCACCTTTGGTGCCGATGATGCCAAGGTGGCAAAAGCGGCAGGCATCCCCTCTCTTTTCTTAATCAATAAGGCAGGCGAGACACGTCCGATGGTAGACCTTACAGGTAAGTACTACCTAGTAGACGAACTCTGCGAGAACTTCGTAAAGAAGTGTGTCGATGTAGCAGCTTATAGCCATCATGCGGGCGACTACGTGAAGAATGCTTACGCTCCCGAGTTCAACAAGGATGGCAAGTATGATGAGAAGGCCGCAGCCAAGGCCGAAGATCTCAATATTGTCATCTGTATGGAGATGAAGCAGGCTGGCGAAGCTTTCAAGATAGAGAAGCACGTTCACAACTATCCCCATTGCTGGCGTACGGACAAACCTATCCTTTACTATCCGCTCGATAGCTGGTTTATCCGTAGTTCTGCTCTGAAAGAGCGCATGATGGAGCTCAACAACGGGATTCTTTGGAAGCCCGCTAGCACGGGTTCTGGTCGATTTGGCAAATGGCTTGAAAATCTTAACGATTGGAACTTGAGCCGCTCACGCTATTGGGGAACTCCGTTGCCTATTTGGCGTAATGCTGAGACTCGAGAAGAAATTTGCATCAGTTCGCTCGAACAGCTTTATGCCGAAATAGAAAAGAGTGTAGCCGCTGGCTTCATGACTTCTAACCCTCTGAAGGACAAGGGATTCGTTCCTGGTGATTATTCCACAGAGAATTATCATCGTATCGACTTACACCGTCCTTACGTGGACAATATTACACTGGTATCTCCCTCGGGCAAGCCCATGAAGCGTGAGACCGACTTGATTGACGTATGGTTCGATTCAGGTTCTATGCCTTATGCTCAGATTCACTATCCATTTGAGAACAAGGAATTGCTCGACAATCGCACAGTTTATCCCGCCGACTTCATTGCAGAAGGCGTTGACCAAACCCGTGGATGGTTCTTTACACTCCATGCCATAGCCACGATGGTATTTGACAGTGTTGCATTCAAAGCCGTTATCAGCAACGGACTGGTACTCGACAAGAATGGCAATAAGATGTCTAAACGCTTAGGCAATGCTGTTGAGCCATTTGGTGCTATCAAGAAGTATGGTTCCGATCCCTTGCGCTGGTATATGATTACCAATTCTTCTCCTTGGGACAATCTCAAGTTTGATGAAGAAGGCGTTCAAGAAGTGGCTCGCACTTTCTTTGGCAAGCTCTACCAGACCTACTCATTCTTTGCCATGTATGCCAACGTTGACAACTTCGACCCTGAGGCAGCACAAGTGCCTTTGAGTGAACGTCCCGAAATCGATCGTTGGATACTCTCAGAACTCAATACGCTCGTGAAGAATGTGGCTACTGACTTTGAAGACTACGAGCCCACAAAGGCAGGCCGATTGATTCAGCAGTTTGTCATAGACAACCTTTCCAACTGGCACGTTCGCTTGAGCCGTAAGCGCTTCTGGGGTGGCGGTATGAGCACCGACAAACTAAGCGCATACCAAACACTTTACACTTGCCTTGTCACAATAGCCAAGCTCATGGCTCCTATTGCTCCGTTCTATGCAGATCGCTTATATAGCGACTTGACGAATGGCGTAAAGGATGCGAGCGAAAGTGTACATCTTGCGCAGTTCCCCAAAGCCAATGAGACCTATATCGACAAGGCTTTGGAACGCCGCATGGAATTGGCTCAGGTAGTATCTTCTATGACACTTTCTCTGCGTAAGAAGGAACATGTCATCGTGCGTCAACCCCTTCAGTGCATCTCCATCCCCGTCACCGACGATCAACTCCGCGAAGACTTGGAACAGGTGAAGCAACTCATCCTCGACGAAGTAAACGTAAAGGAACTTCGCTATGCCGATGCCAACATGCTGGAAAAGAAGGTGAAGTGCAACTTCCGCGTAATGGGCAAGAAATTTGGAAAGATGATGAAGGCTGTCAATGCGGCCGTTACCGCCCTTGGCCAAGATGACATTAATCGCTTGGATGCGGAAGGTAAGATTGCCTTGACCATCGACGGACAGGACATAGAAGTAGAACGCACTGACGTGGATATCATCAGCGAAGATATGCCTGGATGGACCGTGGCCAACGAAGGAACTCTTACTGTAGCTCTCGACCTGGAAATCACGCCAGAACTCAAGAACGAAGGTCTTGCTCGCGAAATAGTGAAGCGCATTCAAACCTTCCGTAAGGAGAGTGGCTTCGAAATAACAGATCGCATCCACATCGTTGTAGAAAACGTCCCCCAACTTACGACAGCAGTGAATACTTTCAAAGACTACATTGCGTCACAAGTTTTGGCCGACGATATTGAGTTGAGTGAGCACATGCCTGCCGAAGCGATAGAATTCGACTTCGAAGAGTTCAAAGCCAAGATGAGCATCACTCGCTAAACTCTATAAGAAAATGTGCAAATGCTAATGTATGCAAGTTACTGAAGAAACAACAATCTTCCCCACAGCTACATACAAGCATTTGCATATTTCTACTTTTATCCCTCCAAGGGTACGATTCTTCTTAATCTGCAAATTTATTCCTAATGACCATGACAGAAAAAAAGCGCTACACAGACGAGGAACTTGAAGAATTTAAGCAACTCATCCTAAAGAAGCTGGAACTAGCAAAACGTGACTATCAACAAATGATGGACACGCTGAGCAATAAAGGTGGCAACGACATTGATGACACCATGCCAACTTATAAAGTACTTGAAGAGGGCTCGATGACCCAAACCAAGGAAGAAATCACTACGATGGCTGCTCGACAACAAAAATTCATACAATCTCTACAAGCCGCACTCATACGCATAGAGAATAAGACGTATGGAATCTGCCGTGTTACGGGTAAGCTCATTCCGAAAGAACGTCTACGCGCCGTGCCTCATGCCACATTGAGCATCGAAGCCAAGCAGATGAAAAATAGACAAGACTAACTCTCCCCTCGTGCGAACATACAATAGGCAATAACGAGCCTTCTAAGTATTCCTTTTGTATGTTCGCACGTTCTTTCACCAACAAATCTTTTTATGCGTCGCTCCATTGTTGCAACCCTGATTATATTAGGCGTTATCCTCATTGACCAAATTATCAAATTCGAGATAAAGACCTCTTTTACTCTCCACGAAGACCTTGTCGTGGTGAACGATTGGTTTCACATTCTCTTCACCGAAAACCGCGGAATGGCCTTTGGCATGAGTTTCGTTGGCACCATGTTCTTGGCCATCTTTCGCGTAGTGGCCATTGCTTTCTTCTGCATCATTCTGGCTCGACTGATAAGGCGCAAGGCTCCTTATGGATTGATTGTCTGCGTTGCTATGATTATCGCTGGAGCTTCTGGCAATATTATTGACAACATGTTCTATGGCCTGATTTTCACAGAAAGTACTCCTTTTGATGTAGCCCATCTTGTATCATTCGGACAAGGCTATGGTAGTTTCCTTTCTGGCAAGGTAGTAGATATGTTCTACTTTCCCTTATTTACTTGGCCTAACTGGGTGCCAGTGTTCGGAGGAAATACTTTCTTTGGTGCCATTTTCAACTTTGCCGACGCTTCTATCAGCTGCGGAGCTGTCGCATTGGCACTCTTCTATTATAAGTACATTTCACGTATGAGATTGTTCTCTAAGTCTGTTAAGTAGTACATTATCAATTATACCAACGCATAAAAACGAAGTAGATATACATGCGTAACCCCATTCTATTCTTGAGTATGTTATTCATTGCTGCTCTCACATGCTTTTCTTGCAAAGATTCTCTCCCCGAGGGTATTCTTGGCGAGAAAGATATGGAGAATGTGCTCTACGACTATCATGTATCACAAGCTTTGGCTCAACAAATGCCTACAGATAGTGTGGATTTCTATACTCGACTATATGCAGAAGCTGTGTTCCAGAAGTATCACATTGACCAGCAGAAATTCGACTTATCCATGCAATGGTACGAACGTCATACCACTCAACTCAAGAAAATCTACGACCATTTGGCCGACCGATTGGGAGGTGGCGCAGATGATGCTTCCGCTCCAATGTGGGCAGGCACAAACGGAGGAAACAACGATACGATCAATATTTGGAAAGGTCCTTCCTATATATTGTTCAATTCTCAAAGTGTTAACCACTTCAGTTGTACACTCAGAACCGATACAACCGTTCAAGCCAACGACATGCTGCAATGGACTTTCAGCACAGATTGGTTTTATCATGATGGCGAGCGCAGAGCCATTGCTTGTGCTACGATTCATTATGCCAACGATTCTATAGCCATGCACAAGCAAGCCATTTTCTCTAGTGGACAGCAAACATTTAGCTTCCGCTTGGGCAACTTGCCTGTCAAGCGCATTGACTGCTTCATTTATCAATGCAGTCCGTGGTCAGATCGTTCACGTATCTTGTTTCTAAGTAACATTCGACTTTATCGTGTAAGGATGCACGATCTTCCCATCTCTCCCTCCGATGATTCTCAAGATAACGACAGTGTGAAAAAGATTCCCATCAATCGCCACCGCATCATTAGAGATAGCTTGATAAAACAAGAAGTAGAGAACGAAAAGAAACCGCATTTCGTCTGATATACTTCCATCGTTTTTACAGAAACGATGGACAAAGTCGGATGCAAACATATGTTCTCGAAGTGCTGAACGATAGTCATTTTTATAACAAAGTTATCCCCACTCTATTCTACCAACCTCCTCAGAAATGCAACGTAAAATAGCTTTTTCACATGTCGTACTTCCATCGGGAGAAATGTTTCGTCGTGAAGTTGTTGTATTCAACTCCAAGGGCATTCCCATTGAGCACTTTCCTCTGACCGAAGAACTGCCATTCGTAGAATGGAGCGACACTACTTATTACTACGGAGACAGCATTCCTGATTAAGCCACAAAAAATGGGAAACGATTGCACACACGAGATGTGCCTCGTCTCCCATTTTTGATTTAGCTTAAAATCTACAACCCCATAGCCACCTATCTGTTTCAGACACTTTGCTTTTTATGGAGTCGCGTATTTGAGAATTAACATAGAGCAAACTGCTAGTTGCTTTGTTATCAAACAGGAATCTTTATCTTTTTCTGCTCAAACGGAATACGACCGTAGCATGAGGGCGTACGCTCACCGTGAAATCCTTTGACTTTGCTTTCAGAGGAAAATCGATTTGATTGACCACATCTCTCACTTTGAAATGTTTCATTCCGTTCAAGTGGGGGATTTGCTTAAAATTGAATGTTGCATAATGTTCTGCATCGTTCATATTCGTAGCAGAAATAGCGACATCGCCATTCTCTAAATCCTTTGCTAGAATTAAAATGCTATCGTTTTCAGAAATCAAATCAGCTTGTTGCCCCATCGGATCTTGATTCAGAGCAATCAACTCTCTATTACACATGAGTGCATAGTCATCCTCTGTGATTTGATTACTACGAGGATCAAAAGTGAGAGCCATTGGAGAAGACCACATACACCAAAGCGCAAATTGGCTAGTATATTCATCCATCGTCATTCCCGGTCCGGTTCCACACAGGTCGTTCGACGATTTTCCTGTACCATGTAATGCTGTGCAAAGCATATCTGCATCATTGTATCGATTCACACCTGTATAGGCTGAAAGGTTCTTCATATCGCGAATACTCTGAAGCAAGCCTTCTCCGCCAGAAACACCATTCCAACAATCACGTACGTCAGCCGAAACACGCCAACAACAAGCACCGGCCTCAGCAGCCCATGTCCATGGTTGACGATCTCCCCACTCACAAGCGTACAATCGAGTGTTGTTACCAGCCTTGCGCAAAGCATCGCCCATCGCTTTGTAACGGATAAAAGCGCTATCCTTTTCTATCGGTGCATTGCAATAATCATATTTCAGCAAATCGACTCCCCAACGTGCGTATTGATCAGCATCAATTTGTTCATAGCCATAAGAGCCAAACGCACCCGCACAAGTTGTTTCTGCAGCATCACTATAAATGCCAAATTTCATGCCATGACTATGTATATACCTAGCTACTGCGGCTATTCCATTAGGAAAGCGTTGTGCATTGGGCTGAGGAAGTCCATTAGAGGCACGATGCTGGGCATGCCACCAATCGTCAAGTGCTACATAATTCCAACCACAATCGTACAACCCCTTTTCACGGAAAAGGTCTACAACTTGCTTCACGATGGATTCTGAAATTTCATCTTGTACCGCATTCCATGAAATCCAACCCATGAATGGACGCGGCATCTGCAAATCCTTGGACACTGTAAGACGGATATCTTCACACTTCACCTTATCCTCTTCTTTTACCTTGATTTGATAGATGTAACGTCCTTCTTCTTTCACATGTCCCTCCACTATTTGTCTTTTCGCATTCCACTTCAAGCCCTTGGGAAGATTACAGACTGCTATCACCTTGCCATGAGGTGATAACGTACGCACCTTGTGCATAAATCGTACATTAGGAAGAGAGTATACAGTCTTTGCGCATGCCAAGGCGAGAGAGTCGGAACAAGCACTCTCAACACGAGAGGATGCAGAAGCGGCGAATGAGGCAAACAACAGGCTGCCTATAATCAATACTTTTTTCATGAGTAGCGTTCAATCATAGAGAATTTATAATCAATGACTAAAGGGAGGGGTTCAAAACTAATAGAAATCCCCTATATACCTAACAACTTTACATAAGCCTCTGCTACATGCAAAGTATTGAGTTTTCCAACATCAAGCAAACTCAAATCTTCTTGTACATAACCGCGGATGTCGGCTTTTGCACAATTCTGCAAATAGAAATCCATAATAGGAAAAGCAGGAGGACAATCTTTCATCAATGCGAACAAACGTGGAGAGAACATGTGAATGCCAGAGAAAGCATAACGATGGAGTTTTTCCACTTGAACATTCTCATACGGACTTTTTACTTCACCCGTAGCAATATTCGTCCAAGCGCAAAGACGCATATCGTCATCGAAAAGCAAATAGCGCTGCGTGTCGCGTTGACTCACCATTAAAGTGGCATCTGCATGCAGATTATGCTGATAGAAATCTTGCAAGGGAGCGTTGCTAAGAATATCCACATTGTGAATCAAAATGGGAGCATCATCTGCAGAGAACAAAGGTGCTGCATGTAACAGGCCTCCTCCCGTATTGAGTAATTGCTCCCGTTCGTAGGAGATCTTTACTGGAATGCGCCAACTCTGAGAAGCGATAAAGTCGATAATTTGCTGTGCAAAATGATGAACATTTACCACTATTTCCGTCGCACCCTGACGTATTAAGTTGTTCATTACAATAGCAATCAAAGGGCGACCATCAACAGGCACCATTGCCTTGGGCATAGTATCGGTTAGCGGACGAAGGCGCGTACCCAATCCTGCGGCAAAAAGCATTACTTTCATGTTATAATGTATTTCTGAAAATGCCCCATCTTCGTGACATATCTTTCTATATTCTATAGAAGACTTGCACACCAAGATGGGGCATCTACGTTGTGTATGGTTTTTAAAAGAACGAAGTAACTAGGAACTTATTTATTGAAGCGGCTATAGACCACCTGCATCTGAAGTGGTGACCCTACCCCACCCTCAAGCTGCACAGTGGTAAGTCCCAACGAGGGATGCACACTTTGCAATACCTTCTGCGTGCCATAAATGGAGGTTGATTCTGTATAAACCACATCAACAGGAATGAGCACTACTTTATTCCAATCAGGATTCTTTTTCTCCCATTCCTCTATTTTCGCCTTGCGCTCTGCAGGAGAAATATTCTTTATTCCATCAATACTTGCCCCCTTATCACGTTCTGCACGGAGATAAGAAACGAGCGAGGCGATATTGGGGTAAGCGTAATAGTTGCTACTTGTACTTGAAGCGCTACTCAAATAGGAAAGCTTGCTATCGGGCAATTTGCTATTGGTGAAAAAAGAATTCATCTGCGACTTGCGCACCATGAGCAGATAAGTGGGAACTGGCATAGAAGATGCCACTGTACCCGTAGTGCCATTTTCCTTATGACGTATCACGATCTTTGCCAAATTAATGCTATCATTGTAATGAGCACCTACGTCTAATGTACCATCCGCATTCTTTCCATCCTCAAGTTCGTTGATGGGAAGTGTCAATTCCGTATAGAATCCAGCAGGCGACTTGATGTAGGTACAAGGTCGTTCATTGAGCTCTTCCACGCTCAGACTTCCAGGCAATGAATTGTCAACATGCGTCGTTTGGAGAACTTCTTCCGTACCACTAAAACGTTGCATACCGGTATCTATTCTTTCTTCTGTTTGGGATTTGTAGCGGAAATACACATTCATTGACATCATGGACGTCTTCACCATTACCCCAGTACCGCCTGCACTCTTGAAACTAAATCCGGGGCACACTTTTCTTATAAAAGAATAAGGTTTTTGGAAATATTCAGGATGAGTATAGTAGGCATTCATAATTTTCGTACCATACTCTTTCGGCAAGCGTATAATGATTTCACGGTAATAATTCTTACCCGTAGTCTCTTTATCAGGGCGTGTTAAGTCCTTCACCGTATAAGTTAGAGACTTTTCAATACCATTTCTGTCAATGAATTGATCAACATTCATGCACGTATAATAAGCAGAATCTTCTTCCAAGACATTCTCTTTGCTCAATTCCTGCACGCGCAATTTCATCGTGGTCAGAGAATCGCCATAGAAACTATCTATATAGAGACGAATGTCACACGAATCAGCCAACTGCCCGTTTTCATCAACAACGATTCTTCCCTTATCAGCAGGAAATGCCTTCATTGAAGGAACATTAAACTGTGCAAGGAATCCCGAAGTAGTGCGAATATTCATTTCAGGATCTTTGATACTGCCCAAATAACATGTGTTTGTACCAGCATATACAGAATCGGCCTTTATCGTACGGCTTGTCACATTAAAGTCAGCATCTATTGCGGTCATCCCATCAATCCCGGGCATTACATCATAGCCTATTTTAGAAGTAGTGTCATCGCAAGCCACAAAAGCTAGGGCACACAACCACAATGCTGAATGGAATAATCTTTTCATAAAAGATGAATTGTAGATTCTTTTCCTTGCAATTCGCAGCAAATCTTGCTCATCGTTTGCAAAGTACAAATTAGAAAAATAAAGTCCATGCTTTCAGGGAACAACTCCGTCATCTGAATGTACATGGACTTTTATAGGGGGACTAAATAAAATTATCTATTATTTATCTGTACTAAACGCTAGAATGTTTATTCTCCGCCAAGCACTTGATCAAAGAACGCATTATAAGCATCTGCTTTAGCCTCCTCGGCGGGAGTATTGAGTACAGGTACATTGAGTTGCTTTGCATAATCGAGCAATTCATTCTGCTTGCCACTTTCGGCCTCAATTACGCCATCGCTGAATGCTACAGCCAAGCGTCCAAGACTATCGGCTTTTGTCAAATCCACACCTGCCTGTTGCAGAGTTTCTGCATTGGCACTACGGAAATCAAGACATTCTGCAAAACGTTGCAACTTTGTGGCATCAGGCAATTCACCATAAAGCGTGCTCACCACCTTGGCTTCAGCAAAAGGAGGTTCTTCTCGATAAGCTGTTTTTATATAGAATGGTACGACTGCCGACATCCAACCTTGACAACAAATCAAGTCGGGACACCAACGAAGTTTCTTTACCGTTTCGAGTACGCCACGCGCATAGAAGATTGCACGTTCTATATTGTCGTCGTATTCATTTCCACTTTCATCGGCAAACATGGCACGCTTGTGGAAATAATCATCGTTGTCAATGAAGTAGACCTGCATACGAGCAGCTTGAATGGAAGCCACCTTAATAATCAACGGATGATCTGTGTCATCAATAATAATGTTCATACCTGACAGACGAATCACCTCATGCAACTGATTGCGGCGCTCATTGATAATGCCCCATCTAGGCATAAATGTACGAATTTCGCATCCTTTCTCTTGCAATGCTTGCGGCAACTGTCGACCATCAAGAGCGATGACGCTCTCGGGCACATAAGGAGTCATCTCCTGAGTAATAAACAATACTTTCTTAGACTTCATTATTTCTATATTTTTCCGTCACGCCCATGTATTTGTTATCCTTTATCAAAAAAAGAACAAACTGTCTTCTAAACATGAGCGCAATGGTTCTTCGCATGCAAAGTTACTAAAAAAAACAAGACAAAAGGACAAATTCACTGGCTTTTAAAGGTCTTCGTGTTAAATATCGCACATTTCAAGGCAGACAATACCAATTATTTCATAATAAATGTGTTATTTTGCACTCCAATTATAGTAAGCGAGGAAACCCTCGCACTAAAAAGACCAAAAACATTATGATAGTCTTCAACACAAAGAAAGACCTTGAAGCAGCTCTCTCCTCTGCCCGTTCAGAGGGTAAAGAAATTGGCCTTGTGCCTACAATGGGAGCATTGCATGCTGGACACGCTTCATTGGTTAAGCGTTCTGTCAGCGAAAACGATATCACTGTCGTGAGCGTATTCGTCAACCCCACTCAATTCAATGATAAAAACGACTTAAACAATTATCCTCGCACACTCGAAGCCGACTGTCAGTTGCTCGAATCATTGGGAGCAACTTACGTGTTTGCGCCGAGCGTAGAGGAGATTTACCCCGAACCCGATACGCGCACGTTCTCATATCCCCCCATCGACTCCGTGATGGAAGGACCGCGTCGACCAGGCCACTTTAATGGAGTATGCCAAATTGTGAGCAAATTGTTCTACATGGTACAACCCAATCGTGCTTACTTTGGAGAAAAGGACTTTCAACAGATTGCCGTGATTCGCGCCATGGTGAAAGATTTAAAACTTCCACTTGAAATATGCCCCTGTCCCATCGTACGCGAAGATAGTGGTTTGGCACTCAGTTCACGCAATAGTTTACTCACCGAAGACGAACGACGCACCGCCGTATGCATTTCACAAGCTCTGAAGACGAGCGTTGAATTTGCCAAGAGCCATACTGTAAAAGAAACTCACGATCTTGTGGTTGGCGCTCTAAACGCTACGAAAGGGCTTGAAGTAGAATATTTCGAGATTGTAAATGGCATAACCTTGCAACCTGTTTCTTCATGGGACGACACCGACTATATCGTTGGTTGTATCACCGTATATTGCGGTCATCGTCCTGTACGCCTCATTGACAATATTAAATACAAAGGATAAAATGCTCCTCACACTTCTAAAATCAAAGATTCATTGTGCGGTGGTCACTGAAGCCAACCTACATTATATGGGAAGCATTACCATAGATCAAGACCTTATGGACGCTTGTGGTATGGTGGCTGGAGAACAAGTGCAAGTGGTCAACAATATGAATGGTGAACGCGTTGTAACTTATATTATTGCTGGTCCTCGCAAGTCGGGATGTATTTGTCTAAACGGCGCTGCAGCCCGTTTATTTCAAGTAGGCGACGAAATCATCATCATGGCATTTGCACAAATGAGCCCTGACGAAGCCAAGACTTTCAAACCTCAGGTAATTTTCCCAGAGGGAAAGAACAATGAATTAAAAGCGTAGCTTCGCCATCACACATCAGCCACTCGCTGAACCCCCACAACATACATAGTCATTCATTCCCCTTAATCGTTTTTATTACACTTGAGAGGATGCGTCGTTTAGGCGCATCCTCTTTTTCGATCCCAAGGCACCACGCATTATCCACTTTCCTAGATTGATTCAAGTGCACGCTTGGCACGCACTACGAAAATGCGTGCCAAAATACAAGCTATGAATTGCTTCCAATTACACATCAAGACATATAATTAAAATCAATTCACACTATTAATCAGCATCTTATCAACATCTACACACTCTACAGTATTTTATAAAAAGTCCTAAAGAAACTCGCAACCCAGACGCTTATACATCTGAGTTGCGAGTTCTTTTTTGTTTAAATTCTAATAGAGAATGATTCCTAGAGGCACAAAGAGATTATGCTTTCTCTTCTTCATGATCTTCAATCAATTTCTTCTGCAAATCTCCGGGAACAAGTTCGTAGCTTGCAAACTTCATTATAAAAGAAGCACGCCCACCAGTAAGTGAACTCAAAGCCGTAGAATAGTTAGACATTTCTTTCAATGGCACTTTGGCTTGCAGTTTTTCATAACCATTCTCGCTACTCATACCTACGATCAAGCCTCGACGGCCCTGCAGATCGCTCATTACATCGCCCATCTTTTCAGCAGGTACAAAAACTTCCACATCATAGATAGGCTCAAGAATCTTCGGTCCAGCCTCCTTGAACGCTTGACTGAATGCGTTTCTTCCTGCAAGCATAAACGACAATTCATTAGAATCTACTGGGTGCATTTTCCCATCGTATACCACAACTCGAACATCGCGAGCATAGCTTCCTGTAAGAGGACCTTGCTCCATCCGACTCATAATACCCTTCAAGATAGCTGGCATGAAACGTGCATCAATAGCACCTCCCACTACGGAATTGATAAAGACCAACTTGCCTCCCCATTCCAAAGGTATTTCTTCTTTACCTTTGATGGTCACGCGTATTTCTTGTCCACCAAACTTATAAACTGTAGGATCAGGCATACCATCACTATAAGGCTCTATCACTAAATGAACTTCACCAAACTGACCTGCGCCACCACTTTGTTTTTTATGTCGATAGTCAGCTCGAGCAGCTTTAGTAATTGTCTCACGATAAGGTATGCGTGGTTCTGAAAACTCTACTGCAATCTTGTCCAAGTTTTCCAGACGCCACTTCAATGTACGAAGATGAAATTCACCCTGGCCATGCACGATAATTTGTCGAAGTTCCTTACTCTGTTCCACTTCCCAGGTTGGATCTTCCTGACGCATGCGATTGAGCGCAGCCATCATCTTTTCTGTTTCAGATTCGTTTACCGCACGGATAGCACGTGAACATTTGGGATTAGGATATTTGATAAAGTTAAATTTATTCTCGCAGTCTTTGCCATTCAGAGTATTGCCTGTTCTCACATCTTTCAGTTTTACAGTGCAACCAATATCACCAGCCTGCAACGAATCTACTTTTTCACGATTAGCACCAGAGCATACAAAAATCTGTGCCATGCGTTCTTTTGAGCCACGATCTGCATTTGTTAAGTCATCACCCTCATGCACTGTACCACTCATTACTTTGAAATATTGTACATCACCGATGTGCGGTTCAACGCCTGTCTTGAAAAAATAAATAGAAGTCGGTCCATTAGGATCGGGCTTTACTTCTTCACCACGTGTATTATGTACTGCAGGCATTTCGTCGACGAAAGGAACTACATTGCCTAAAAATTCCATCAATCGCCCTACGCCCATATCCTTCGAAGCGCATACACAGAATACGGGGAAGATGCTTCTCGTCACCATTCCCTTACGAATACCTTCGCGCATCTCATCCTCTGTAAGCTGTTCTGTTTCGAAGAATTTTTCCATTAATCCTTCGTCATTTTCAGCAGCAGCCTCTACCAACGCCTTGTGTAAGGCTTGCGCTTTTTCTATTTCCTCTGCGGGAATATCTTCTACCACAGGATCACCACCATCAGGCCCCCATGAAAGTTTCTTCATCAATATAACATCGATGAGCGCGTTAAAATCAGCACCCGTTTTTATTGGATACTGCACTGGTACAGTCTTTGTGCCATAAATACTTTGTAGTTCTTCTACAATGACATCATAGTCACATCCCTCAGAGTCGAGTTGGTTTACAAGGAAAATGACTGGCTTGTGTAACTTCTCCGTATAGCGGAAATGATTTTGTGTGCCTACCTCTGGTCCAAATTGGCCGTTAATCAGCAACACAGCAGTGTCTGTCACATTGAGCGCGGTCAGCACAGCACCCACAAAATCATCTGAACCCGGACAATCTATAAAATTGAGTTTCTTTCCTTTCCATTCTGTATGAAACACCGTAGAGAACACAGAATAGCCATAATCTTGCTCTACAGGAAAATAGTCGGAAACAGTATTCTTTGCAGTAATGCGTCCACGACGTTTTATCTGACCACTATGAAAGAGTAACGACTCCGTCAGAGTGGTCTTACCCGATCCATCGTTACCTAAGAGTGCAATGTTTTTAATCTCGTGAGAATTATAAACTTTCATGGTTTTGAGGAATTAAGTTAAGGAGTTCGCATCTCATTTGGCCTTGCTTTAAGCCCATTAGGAAATGCAACGCACGAAGTGTTTCTTCGTTTTGCGCCGCAAATTACTGCTTATTTTTGTAAACTCAAAATATCATTTATATGTTTAATAGCAGTTTTTCTTTATAAGCACTTCGATATGCTTTGATTTTTCCTCATTAAGAGTTGAGGCCAATCTCTATATTATTAACAAACTCAACTTTTGGATTTAGACTTTATCGCGGTTCTCCATTCTTATCTGTCTCAATTCTATCGCAAAAGTTGTCCCTTTGTTTACTTGACTACTTTGCACGTAGATCAAGCCATGATGATACTCCTCCACAATGCGTTTGGCCAATGAGAGGCCAAGTCCCCAACCGCGCTTTTTCGTGGTAAACCCTGGTTTAAACACTGCTTTAAATCGATTACGAGGAATACCCTTCCCTGTATCTGTGATGGTAATGCGGGCGTAGGGATTACCATGTTTCACAAAAGCAAAAGAATGCACTTGAAGCGTCAAACTACCTATTCCCTGCATGGCATCAATGGCATTCTTGCAAATATTCTCTATCACCCATTCAAACAACGGGGCATTAACCATTGCAAAAACGGGAGTTGAAGCTAATACTACAGATATGTGCACGCGAGAGGAGGTGCGACGATCAAAGTAATCAGCAACGTTAGCCACAATATCGTCTACATTCTGTACCTTTAGTTCGGGAGCGGATCCTATCTTTGAAAAACGTTCGGCAATAAGTTCAAGTCGCTTTACGTCTTTCTCCATTTCTTGTATCATCTCTTCATCAGGATAGGTTTCGCGCAATACTTCATTCCAAGCCATTAGCGAAGATATAGGCGTTCCTAACTGATGAGCAGTTTCACGAGAGAGGCCTACCCATACGCGGTTTTGCTCTGCACGTTTGGAAATAAGCAAAGCTGCTATAGCTATGAGAAAGAATAGAGCTACTACACCGAGCTGTACATAAGGATAGATCGTAAGACGCTGCAGCAAAAAAGATTCTTTATAATATATATATATATAATTGGGCGACGATTGTCCATGCTGGCTTAGCTCCATTCGCATCACTTCGCCATGAAGTTTCATATCTTTCGCGACCCGATGCAGTATGTCAAGTGAATCTTCCCCCGTAGGCTCAGGACGCAAATTACGTTGTGTCAATACAGTTCCACTAGCATCGGTTACTACCACAGGAATTGTATGATTGCTATTGATTACCTTTAAAACGAGATTCAAATCTGTCGACTCATCAGCCGTTGTCAACGAGCTCATGGCCTGCGCCCATACATCCATTTTTGAGACTTCCTCGGCATATAAGTCGCGCGTGAGACGATGTGAATACACAAGCATAGCGGCCGACAAAAGTAATGCCGACAATATAAATACCAATCTGACGCTACGCTTTTTTAAAGGGAACATCATCCTATTTTAGGCTTTCAAACTATCGTTGATTTGCTGAATATAGTTGAGCACCTCGTCACGCCCTAAACCATTATCACTACTGGTTATAAAATAAGGAGGGAGTTCTTCCCACTCTTCTCGCAAAGTATTGAGAAAAGCTTCAACATTACGTTTTAATTCTCCGCGTTTTGTCTTATCTGCCTTCGTGAAAATCAAGCCAAATGGCACACCATTCTCGCCTAGAAATTGAATAAACTCAAGATCTATCTTCTGAGGTTTCAATCGCGAATCAATCAATACAAAGAGACAAGTAAGTTCCTCTCGATTAAGCACATAATAACTAATGAGCTTTTGCAATTTTTCCACTTCTTTCTTACCTCGTTTTGCATAACCATAACCTGGAAGATCCACCAAGAACCATTCATCGTTGATTACAAAATGGTTAATAAGCATCGTTTTGCCTGGAGTAGACGAAGTCATAGCCAAAGCTTTCCGCTGGGTGAGCATATTGATAAGACTACTCTTTCCCACATTACTTCTGCCAATAAATGCGTATTCGGGTTTATCAGTTACAGGGCATTGGTCTGCCCTACTATTGCTTATAAAGAACTCTGCGCTTTTTATCTGCATGGGATTTTTATCTAAAAGTGTATAATGCGAATGTCTTTTACCGAAATAAGGTGTATAACTCAAGCTTCGGATTTAGAATATATGTTGCAAAGATAGCGCAAACAAAGTGGAGAACAAAATATTAGGCCAAAAGAATGAAATGATCCGCATTTGATAATGAAGATACATGAGAGTTCCTCCAATACTGGGTGAAAAGCCCCTTTACATAGCCTTTTCGGTAGAAAGATTTTACTCAACTTCGGGGCACGCAAATCCTTCTCTCTGCATAGGTAGAATCTTCCCCTTGAGAACAGACAAATGCGTAAGTTGCGAACGAAGTGCTCCGAATCTCGTCATTATCACGCTTAAATCTAGGTTATTCCGTTTCTAATTGAAGACTTTCCCGTCTACCACAGGCCTGTGGTAGAGCTACCGCACGGCAGCGGTAAAGCTACCACAGGCCTGTGGTAAAGCTGCCGCACGGCAGCGGTAAAGCTGTCACTGGGCATTGAACGATGGAAAGATGACCATCTGTGAACAAAAAGACGTGCATCTGTGAACGGGGAATATGAAATTCCAAACGTCGCTCATAAAGGATTTGGATAGCGTAGTATTCCACAGAAGCGACAAACAGGTAAGGACAATGCTTTTGTATCACATCTATTGTATTTTCCTTATCATCCTTTATACTGCGCTTAAATTCTCTCGATTGTGACAAAACACACCACAAATCTTATTAATTAGCCCACATATAATCAAAAAAGCAAAAGAACAACGTATCTTTTCAAACAAATTACTTAACTTTGCCTTCGGCACATATACCCTAATGTTACGCACTGTGACAAAACTACATTTCTATTAAACCGAAAATATGTCCTTAAAAATAAATAATAGATATTGTCTCCTCTACGCTTTGGTGTGGGTTCTTTCACTCATACCACTGCGCATACTCTATATTCTATCAGACTTCATTGCTTGGATTGCTCATCGAGTAATCCATTACCGAATAGAGGTGGTAAGACGAAACTTACATCTATCATTTCCCGAACGAAGTGAAGCTGAACTCAAACAAATAGAAAAAGATTTCTACGCATTCTTTGCCGACTATATTGTAGAAACAATTAAGTTGTGTTCCATCAGCCCAAACAAGCTAAAAAAACACATGCACTTTGAAGGTGTGCCTGAAATGTTGGAGCTAATGGAAGAAGAAAAAAAGCAGTTCGGCTTTATCTACTTAGCACATTACGGCAATTGGGAATGGGTATCTTCATTGAGTATGCACATTCATGAAGTAGATAGTCAAGTGGCTACAGGACAGATTTATCATCCGCTGAAAAACGCCAATTTCGACAAACTATTCTTAAAAATGCGAGGGCGTTTTGGCGCAGATAGTGTTGCCATGAAGGAAACTCTCCGTTACGTTTTCAACAAGCGGACAGAAAAGCAGACAACCATTATCGGATTTATTTCAGACCAAGCTCCCAAATGGGAAAGTATTCACCATTGGATAGGTTTTCTGCACCATTACACACCCGTTTTTACAGGAGCTGAACAGATTGGCAAAAAAGTAGGGGCTGCTTACTTCTACGCTCACATGAAACGGGTAAAACGCGGCTACTACACTTGCTGTATCACCCCTATGCGTCAAACGGAAGACATAGAAGAGCAACAAGATAGTCCCTACCCCGTAACAGACCTTTACTTTCAAATGCTCGAAAAGACCATAGAAAATCACCCCTCACTGTGGCTATGGACGCACAATCGCTGGAAACGAACCTACGAGGAATATGCAGAACGTATGAAATCTGTGGCTCAACACAAGAGCTAAAATCACGTAGGATAAATTCTCTTTTACTCAGAAACATCGCAGCCTTATGAATATTTGCATGATTGGTTCTGGCAATGTGGCTACACACTTAGCTTGTGCGCTCGCTGAAGCTGGACACTCTATATTAAAGGTCTATAGCCAACATCTGGCTCATGCACAAGAATTGGCTAGTCTAATTCATTCACAAGCAACAGACTCTCTAGAACATCTTCCTCAAGCCGACCTTTACATCCTTTCTGTAAAGGATTATTGCCTAGAATCTATCTGCCAGCAACTTTCTCAACTAACTTCTGCTCAGCAAGGCATTTGGGTACACACTGCAGGAAGTGTCAGTATCAATCTATTTGAGGAGTACTGCCCGCGCTATGGTGTAATCTACCCTTTGCAGACCTTCAGTAAACAACGAAAAATCCAATTCCAGCAAGTACCGATTTTTGTAGAAGGAAGTTCAGATGAAGTCACAAAGACTCTCACTGACTTGGCTCATCAACTAAGCAATAGTGTAACCTTGCTCGATTCAGAACGAAGAGCCCTACTTCATCTATCGGCAGTATGGGCCAACAACTTTACCAATCATTGCTTCACCCTAGCATATAAGTTGCTCGAAGACAAAGGAATCTCTCCCACTTGCCTGCACCCTTTGATTCAAGAAACCATTGATAAGCTAAAAGACATGCCTCCACGACAAGGACAGACGGGACCTGCCGTGCGATGGGACGAAAACGTGATAAATCATCAAGCAGAGTCTCTGAAGGAATACCCCACCATGCAGCAAATCTACAAACTAATGAGTCAAAGCATTCACGAAGAAGCCACAAAACCTCTACAATAACCCATACAGCCTATGATTAATTACGACCTATGCAAAATAAAAGCCTTAGCCTTCGATGTTGATGGTGTGCTCAGCACAAACAATGTGGTGCTAATGGAAGGTGGCCAGCCTTGCCGTACGGCAAACATCAAGGATGGATATGCCTTGCAACATGCAGTGAAGAGCGGACTGCAATTGGCCATCATAACGGGTGGAAAGAGCGAAGCTGTAAGAAAGCGCTACGAAGGCCTTGGCATTCAAAACGTATTTTTAAGCGCTGCTGTGAAGATTCATCAATACGAAGAATGGATCAATCAGCAAGGTCTGAAAGATGAGGAAGTTATCTATATGGGCGACGATATCCCCGACTTTGAAGTAATGCAACGTTGTGGATGCGCTTGCTGTCCGGCCGATGCCGCACAAGAGATAAGAAAGATTGCCACCTATGTAAGTCCCATCAATGGCGGTTACGGATGTGTACGCGATGTGGTGGAACAAGTGCTTCGTGCCCAAAACAAATGGATGAGCAACTCCAAAGCTTTTGGATGGTAAAGTATGTACTTATATAATAAAACAAAAAGTTAACCCCTATCAAACATATAATGACTATGATGCTCGATAATCTCAACAAATATCAAATCGTCTTAGCGAGTAATTCTCCTCGACGCAAAGAACTCCTTCAACGCATGGGAGTAAACTTTAAAGTGAGAACGCTTTTCGGCATCGACGAAAGTTTTCCCGATTCACTCAGAGGCGAAGATATTGTATGTTACATCTCACGCAATAAGGCTGAAGCCTATCGCAGTTCGATGGCAGGGAATGAGCTTCTCATCACAGCCGACACGATTGTTTATCTTGACGGAGAAGTAATGGGCAAGCCCAAGAATGCAGAACAAGCCAAGGAAATGCTACATAAACTTTCTGGCAAGACACATCAGGTAATCACGGGTGTGACCATCGTTACAGCCGAACGAACCGAAAACTTTGGTGTAACGAGCCAAGTAAAGTTTGCAGAGCTGACCGATGAGGAAATCAACTTCTACGTTGACAACTACTTACCATTTGACAAAGCAGGCGCCTATGGTATTCAAGAATGGATAGGAATTGTTGCTGTGGAAGAAATCAAAGGAAGTTATTTCAATGTGGTAGGTCTACCAGTTCAACGTCTATATCAAAAGTTGAAATCTTTCTAAGTCTGCTCCTATCCCTTAGCAACTCTTCACCCCGCAAACGTTCTCCTCACTTACAAAGAATCCACAGTCTACTAGATTTTCAATAGGAACCATGTCAATCATCAAACTATATTCTAAGAATAATCCTCCCGAACGCATTGATGATATTGTAAAAGTACTCAATGATGACGGAGTGATTATCTACCCAACAGACACTGCCTATGCACTAGGATGCCACGCTTTAAAAGAAAGAGCCGTGGAAAAGATATGTCACATTCGCGATATTGATCCTGCAAGCCACCCTCTCTCTGTTATTTGTTACGACATGAGTAGCATCAGCGAGTATGCTCATATCTCTACTCCTGTATACAAGGTAATGAAGCGCAACTTGCCTGGTGCTTTTACATTCATCTTGGCAGGAAAGAACAAACTTCCGAAGATATTCCGCACAAAAAAATCGGGAGAAATTGGTATTCGTATGCCCAATTCAACCATTGTACGCGATATTTTGAGAGCGCTTGATGCTCCCATGATGACGGCTTCATTACCAATAGATGGATTTGAAGACGATGCCTACCGGACTGATCCAGAATTAATTGACGAAACATTTGGGAATCAAGTGGATTTTGTCATTGATGGAGGCTTAGGATCTATAGGAGAATCAACCATCGTTGATTGTCGTGACGACGAAATGGAGATTATCCGCCAAGGAATTGGCGAACTAAGATAGGGAGGCATTGCTCTATATGCTTGCCGCACCACACTTCGTTTTCTGTTAGACAGAATACTCCGTCCAATTACACGAAACTACTTATTCTTACAATATACAATGAAAAAGATTTATCACCTATTTGCTTTCGCCTCAGTTCTGCTGATTATGACAGCTTGCAGTGAAGACAATAACAACGAGAAATATAGCATAGAGCCGCCTATGTTTCGCGATATGACCATTAAAAGACTCGATGGAAGTAGCCGCATCCATGCTGGAGAGAAATTTGTTGTCACCATGGAGCATCAATCTGTAGGGAGAAACCTACTCCGCGGCACTTACAAATGGAAACTTAATGAAGATGCCGTCGCAAGTTATCATCACGCAAGTAGTGGTTTTGTAGCCAATATTGAAAATTCAAACCCAACAGACACTCTAATTATCGACATTCCTGGCACCTATACCATCAGCTTCTCCGCTGATTATGAGGGTTCGGGCAACAACGCGACCTCATGGCAAAAGAAATATGGAAGCTATTTCTCTCAATATTGGGAAGACAATATGGGAAAAGTTTCCTATCAGTATGTAGGCGGGTATTACTACAAATACAAAGTAAACGCAGAGCGTAAGTTCACCGTTCATAGCGCACAATAGCCTCTCTTTGCTTACTCTACTAAGACTGCATCGTCCTATGATTGAAGAAAACGATCAATCATAAGACGATGCACTTTTTATCTTACTACTCTATTTCAGGCATTAAGAGAACTCGTATCTCCCTTTCGAGTTCATTCAATGCTTTTTTTCTTCAAGTTGCTCCACTTCCTTTACCTTTCTGAAAAGATCTGAGGCAAAGATAAAGTTGTTAAGTAATTCGTTGTCAGACGACATCACGTCGTCTTTTGTTCCCTCCCAAGCCTTTTTACCTTGATAAATAAAGAGTATATGTTCACCGATTCCCATCACGGAGTTCATATCATGAGTATTAATTATCGTGGTTGTATTATATTCCTGTGTAATATCGTGAATCAACTCGTCAATGACAAGCGAGGTCTTTGGGTCAAGACCTGAGTTGGGCTCATCACAGAATAGATACTTAGGATTTAAGGCAATCGCCCGTGCTATAGCCACACGCTTTTGCATACCACCCGATATTTCGCCAGGATATTTTGCTGAAGCATCCGAAAGATTCACGCGATCAAGGCAGAACTGTGCTCGACGTACACGTTCCTTATAGCTATCGTTAGAAAACATATCAAGCGGGAACATAACATTTTCGAGCACAGACAAAGAATCGAACAAAGCTGCGTTTTGAAAAATCATGCCCATTTCTCGACGAAGCAAAGCACGCTCTTTCTTACTCATCTCCATAAAACTACGCCCGTCATACATAACGTCGCCTTCAGTAGGTTCAAACAATCCTACGATATTTTTAATCAATACCGTTTTACCTGAACCGCTTTGACCGATAATCAAATTGGTCTTTCCACTATCAAATCTTGACGAGATGCCCTTCAGAACTTCTTTGTCGTTGAACGATTTATGTAGATTTTTGATTTCTATCATGAGAGTAATTGCGTAAGAAATAAATCAGAGAAAAGAATTAGCATAGAGCATGATACCACAGCATTCGTGCTGGCCTTGCCTACTTCGATACTTCCACCTTCTACATTGTAGCCATAGAAAGAAGATACACTAGAGATAATAAAGGCAAAGAACAACGACTTAATCACACCCATCCAAAAGAACCATTGCGTGAAAGAGTGTTGCAAACCAGACGTGAGATCAGATGGCGTAATGATATGGCCTACATAAGCCGTAGCATACGCACCAATAATACCACTAAATGTACTGAAAATAACGAGCAACGGCATAATGGTGATTAGCCCTACTATTTTAGGCAAAATTAAAAACGAAGCAGGATTGACCCCCATAATTTCAAGAGCATCAATCTGTTGAGTCGTTCGCATTGTACCTAGCTCCGAAGCAATATTAGACCCCACCTTACCTGAAAGAATCAAACACATAATGCTTGATGAAAATTCAAGCAACATGATTTCGCGCGTTACATAGCCCGATACCCAAAGAGGCATCCAAGGACTTTGTATGTTGAGCTTAATTTGAATACAGATAACAGCACCTATAAAGAATGAAATAAGGAGTACGATACCAATGGAATCAACACCCAACTGTACCATTTCCTTCATATATTGCTTCATAAACATCCTCATTCGTTCTGGGCGAGAAAAGGTGCGACCCATAAGTATGAGGTAACGGCCAAAAGCATTCAGAAATTTCGTTATCAGCATATTTTATATATAATTGTTTTGGGAGTATTATATTATTCTTTGTCTTCTTCTGACTTTCGCAAGGCATCAGGTTTGAGATTCCCGTTTTCATCAAAAAGACCATAAGTAGTACGAAGCACGCGAAACTCCGTTCTTCGATTTAGCGCATTGCATACTTCCTGCTGTTCTGTTGGCAGTTTTAGGATATATGCCACGGTGAGCGTATCACCTTCGTGTAGGAATGGATAGGATTCAAGCAGTTTCTTATTGACCACCTTGGGACGTTCTTCGCCATAACCACGAGCCGTCAATCTATCAGCAGCAATTCCATGTTCAATCAAATAATTCACCACGCTTTCGGCTCTTCGCTGAGACAAACGCAAGTTGTAAGCATCATCGCCACGATAGTCGCAATGAGAGGAAAGTTCTATCGTAACATTGGGATTTTCTTTCAACATTTTTGTCAGTCGATCGAGAGCTGCACGCGAATTATCAGTCAGCGTAGCTTTATCGAAATCATAGAATACATTACGCACCAATACGGGCGAGTTGATACTAGGTAGTGGGAATTGTAGAACGTGTTGTTTCTCCACTTCCGTAGAGTCTGCCGTCAATTCATTGCGAATATTGAGATAGCCTTGACAAGTGGCAAGGAATAGATAGCTCACACCAGGTTTTAAAGGTTGTTCGAACGATCCATCAGAAAGTACGCTCACCTTTTCATTCGTACCATCACTACCCACCATATAGACTACCGCACGCGGAAGTTCATAGCCATCTTGTTCATAGACCCATCCTTTTACAGTCTGAAGCACTTCAGGATAAGAGAACTCATAGATTTTATCCCATCCACGTCCACCCGTAGAACGATTTGAAGAGAAAAAACCTCGATTGTGCAATCCCTCAAAGGTAATGCCAAAATCATCGCCATTAGAGTTCATCGGAGCTGGGAGATGTTTCACTTCCCATGTATGTGCGATGGTGTCTTCACGAGCCATATACAGGTCGAGACCTCCCATATTGCTAACATGAGCGTCGCTTGAAAAATACAGATCACCATTGGGACGAAATGCCGGGAAGCATTCATTTCCTGCCGTATTGATATCTGCTCCGAGATTTTCGAGTCTACCCATTCCATGCTTACCGCCAAGTTCCACGCGCCAAAGATCTAAGCCTCCTTGTCCGCCTGGCATATCCGATGTAAAATATAGCCATCGTCCATCAGGCGACAAAGCTGGATGAGCATACGACGAGAGTGTATCTCCTGAAATTTTCAGTTGTGTGGGCTTTGCCCACTTGGCCTCCGTGCGTTGTGAAGTCCATATTTCTGCCATACGAGGATAAGAAGGATCCGAACGACATACAGTGAAATACATTGTCTTTCCATCTTGCGAGAAAGAGCACGCCCCTTCGTCATACTCCGTATTTAAGTCTCCTTCGACAGGTTCCACCACTTTCCACTTACCACGTTCGTCCTTTTTGGAGAAATACAAGTCACCATTTTTCATCGCCGTGATACCGCTTACATCTCCCTTTGACTGCGTACGCGTAGAGCTGAAGTACAACTGCTGTGCTTCAATGCCCATATAAGCCGGACTATAGTCGGAACGCGAACCATTGAAAAGTGGTGCCATCTTCACCGTATAGGCCGATTCCTTTTGTTTTTCCACAGGTGCTGTGAGGCAATAGTCAATACCTCTATCGGCTTCTTCGTTATTAGGATCTTTTTCTAAATATTTGCGATAAGCTTCTTCAGCGCTTTTATAGTTGCCTTGCTGACGAAGCATGTGGCCAAGGACTAGATAAGTCAATGTATCTGTATAATGATAGCGCACAGCATTTTGAAAAGCCCCCGCAGCACGTGCAATGTTACCATAACGTCGATAAGCATCCCCCATCTTGTAAGCAATTCGCCCACGTGCGGGTTTGTCTTTCGGCGAGGTTTGGCTATAGGCTTTCTTATACTGCCCTGCAGCCTCAGCATATTCGCCTAAGGCCAAAGCAGCATCACCACGTTTCACAGACTTCTCTGCACTCCCGCAAGATTGGAAAAAAGCACAGAGTAGCATGAAAAAGCCAATCACTTGTATATATCTTGACAATAATGTATGTTGCGACATAGTCGTTTCTGCGAATTATTTTTATTAAACCGCACTTAGTCTTTTATTGTATATAATAAGGAGTATCTTCGCACCGCAAAGTTACAACATCGGCTTCAGTTGTCAATGAAAAAACGCAGTAAAAACCATTTTTTGAGTTACATGCGCTATCTATTGGCGTCTTTTGGTGGAATTTATAGAAAGGTCCTATGAAGAAAGAAGATATTCAATAAAGGTTCCTCTCACACGAAATTGTCGTATATATTTAAAGAAAAGCTGTATCCTTATGCAGAGAAGAACTATTTTCTTAATCAAAATGTAAGAAAATCATCCTTTTTCTTTGCATAGCGTATGATTTGCATTACCTTTGCACAGAGGCAAGTCCGCGTTCTGCATTAGGACGTGGATAATCCTTCGTACTTCTATATACATTATACAATATTTCTAACAAATGAAAAGAGTGAATCCATTCAAAGGGCTTGGCATTGCACTGGTCACTCCCTTTAAAGAGGACGGAAGCATAGACTTTGACCAACTCAGCGCACTCGTTGAGAACCAGATTAGCAATGGTGTGGACTTTATATGCGTGCTTGGCACGACCGCAGAGACACCTTGTCTTTCGGCCGAAGAGAAACGTAAAGTAATGGATTGTGTCATTCAAACAAACCACGGACGTTTGCCCCTTCTGCTTGGTGCTGGCGGTAATTGCACAGCTAGTGTCATAGAATATTTGCAAAACACAGACCTCACAGGCTTTGAGGGCGTGCTGATTGTAGCTCCTTTCTACAACAAACCTTCCCAAGAAGGTCTTTTCCAACACTTCACAGCTGTAGCAAGCAAAAGTCCTGTTCCAGTAGTTTTATACAATGTGCCTGGACGTACTGGCGTAAACATTGAAGCAAAGACTACACTGCGTATTGCCAATGCATGCGACAACGTGATTGCCATCAAGGAAGCTTCTGGAAAGATTGAACAGATAGAAGACATTGTGAAAAACGCCCCCGAAGGATTCGAAGTTCTGAGCGGTGACGATTCTATCACGTTTGAGTTGCTCACTATTGGAGCGCAAGGTGTTATCTCTGTCATAGGTAACGCTTATCCAAAAGAGTTTGGTGAAATGACACACAAGGCGTTGCAAGGTGACTACAACGAAGCTCTCAAAATCCATCGTTCGCTCAGCCAGGCTTACAAATTGCTATCGGCTGACGGCAATCCTGCAGGCATCAAATCTATGCTAGCTGTTCAAAGAAAGACACGCAACATATTGCGTTTACCTCTTGTGCCTGCTCGTACAGAAACCACAGAGGCTATTAAAGACTTTGTAAAAAAATTCTGACAAACACACTCTATTTATCGTATAGGCGGAATTAGACGACAAATTCTCTAATTCCGCCTATACTTTACCCCACCATACCTATTCTTTATCATTATCTTTTTATCTTCTGCAACGAAGCACACTCCTGGCATTCGTCTTGCCATAACCATCGTTGTAATTTCTTAACCAGTATTTGTGCAAAAGATAGAACGAAAGTTCAACAAGCACTACATAACATCGTTTCTATTTATGATACATTATTCTTGGCGTAAACGCCTGCGCACATTCCTATACATTATTCTTGCGCTAATGCTTGTCCTTGTGGGCGGAGCATGGTATCTAATAGACTATGCACTCATGCCCGGTAATCGTTCTCGACAAGAGGCGCAAGCCTGGGAAGAAATAGACTCACTCTATCCTGGCATGATAAATTGGAGAGATTCTCTCGTACAAACAAATACTTTACGAGACACAATGCTAACAGCTTCCGATGGTTGCCGTCTTCATGCTTACTATGCACGTGCGTCTAGACCTACGGCCGCTACTGCGCTTTTAGTACATGGCTATACAGACTGTGCTGTCAGAATAATGCCCCTTGGCCGAATGTACTTTCAAAAATTAAACATGAACATTCTGCTTCCCGATTTACGTAATGCTGGAAAAAGCGGAGGAGATCATTTTCAAATGGGATGGCTCGACCGCGAAGACGTAAAACTTTGGGCAAAGACCATCCCTACCCTCTTCGGTGATAGCGCACGAACTGTTGTCCACGGCGTGTCGATGGGAGCAGCCACCACAATGATGCTATCAGGAGATAGCGATGTTCCTCACAATGTATTAGCTTATATTGAGGACTGCGGTTATACAAGTGTATACGATCAGTTTAGCAAAGAGCTTTCTGAGCGGTTTTATATTCCCCGTTGGCCTATAATGCCAATAGCCTCCACACTATGTCATTGGCGCTATGGATGGGATTTTCGCGAAGCATCTTCGCTCAACCAAGTAAAACTTTGCCATAAGCCTATGTTCTTCATCCACGGAACTGCCGACAAGTTCGTACCGACCTCTATGGTATACCCTCTCTATCAAGCCAAGCCCTCTCCCAAATCCATTTGGCTTGCAACAGGAGCGGAACACGCACGTAGCTATCACAAATATCCACAAATATATACAGATAAAGTCAGAAGGTTCTTAAAGGAATATGGCATTTTGATGAAGAATTAAATAAAATACTTTCTACTTATGCCATTGAGAGAGGAAGAGAAAAGAACAATGTTATTTCACTTAATGACTGAAGTCATCAGAACACAAAGATAAAGACTGGAAAGAAAGCTGCTCCTCTTTATCCTCTACTAAAGAACTCACGTAGCTTTGCGTCTGTTTCCTTATAATCTGGGAGATAGTGAGCCATGAGCATATGGAAACGGGCATTATGTGAAGGCTCTTTCAAATGGCACAGCTCATGCACAATAACCATTTCTAGACAATCCTCGGGACTAAAAGCCAACTTCGTATTTAAGCACATTACACGCTGAGTGGGAGACATACTCCCCCAACGTGACTTCATCCGTCGGTAACGAACATAAGCGAGTGGAGCTTCGTCCATGATGGCCAACCACTTTTTGAGCAATGTATCAACTTTTTCATAAAGTTTCCTCGAAATCCATGCATTGATAAGTTTACGCTTCTGCATAATAGCTAAAGACTTAGCTGAACATATCACAAGTAGATTTGCACGCTCTTCCACCCGTGAAACGCCAACATGTTCCTCGAAAATCAAAGTATAGATTCTACCGAAGACTACAAATGTCTCTCCTGGTTCGAAACGATGCTCTAGCAAGGCTTTTTCCGTCTTGCTCCGTTCCTTCATCTTATTCACAGCACGCTCTAGCCATGCTTGCTTTTCCTTTAAAAACTTATTCACATGCGCTTCAGAGCACACACGAGGAATGGTCATCTTGGCATTTCCATTACGATCCACTCTCAAACTTAGCGTTCTTACATCCTTGATAGTTGCCTCCACTAAGATGTCATTCACTATAAAATTCCGCATTACAAATTGATTTTCAGAACAAAGGGAAAGATTCGTTCTGGATCAGAGAATGTGGCTAACGATTCTGCCATAGCTTGTACATTGAGCGAAGGCTTACGGCGATAAACATTCTTACCATTCACTCTGACAGTCAACAGCTTAGAGAAATCTACTTGGTCCTCTGATAGGAATAACAAGAAACATCCTGAAGAGGCTTGCTCATACGTGCGCTTCGACTTCAATTCGATTCCCCATTGAGGATCGAGTTCGGTTGCAGTATAATGCACATTTTCCACGGCAATATCTACTTCATTGTCATGAATATTTACGTCATAGCGCGTACGAAGTACTGCATCAGGGCGCTTTAAAACTTTGATATTATAAAAACCCGTTCTATGACGGCCATCCATCTCGAAATCTTCCCAAATGAAATGTTTGGGATGTGGATTGCGTGTAAAAAGCGAGAGCCATGGAGTGGTTGGCGAATAATCAATAAAATGCTGACGATCAGGAATAAGTTCCACTTTGTGGCGATAACCTTCGGGATGCAAATCCTCCAAGCTATCAAGTGCTTGAGCTGTATAATGCGTGAGTTTGTTACGATAGAATCCCATATCATTGGCTCCCGTGCGCAAACAAAACCCAACATTGCTCAAGTTTTCAGCAGGAGCATTCTTTAAAGGTTCACCACCCGCCATCGGTCCTGCTGCCGCCCAATAATCAGCATAAAACGAAGCTAAACGTTGTGAACCATATCCGCCCTCAGAAATACCCAATACATATAGTTGATTAGGGTTGATTACATCGAGCAACATAAGTTGACGGAGCAACCGTTCCCAAGCCCATTGTTTTCCCCGTTGCCACCATCGATACCATTCTCCTTCATTGGGGATTTGCGGAATGAAATAAACAGAAGGGGCATCAGCAAACCGACGAGCTAACAAAAGCCCCGTCTGCCACTCCTGTTGCTTTGGACCAGAACCATGGAGATAGAGATAGAAAGGATAGCCACTCTTCGGGCACGTGCCTTTGCATCCGAAATAAAACGGCATTGCGGCATGATGTTCTAGACTATCAGGGATGAGCCACACACCTGTTTTTTGACCTAGGCTATCCAACATAGGCAAGTCGGTAGGCAACATTTCTGCATTTACCTGTTTCCACAGCGACCATACTTGTTTGCGTACTTTCTCTATCTGTCCATACGAGAGGCGACCCGAAGGTGCTTGTGCGGAAATATTTCCTTTTATCACTTGCTCAAAGTAAGCCGTTATTTCTTTCTGGTTTTGAGCAGAGACCATCAGTGAGCATAGACAAGCTAGCATCAGCCATATTTTAGGGAACATACTATTTTGTAAAATTGTAATTAGTTACTACTTTCTCAACATTCGGATTTAGGATGGACGGGCTGATTTATCGTGCAAGTCGAATGCAATCAAGCTTGCTTGATTTGCTGAGACGCAGCCGATAATGAAGGTAAAAGCCCAATGCTGTTCATAGCCCAGGGCAACGCCCTGGGTTCCCTTCGTTTCCTCTCTCATCAACAACTTACCGCATCAGTCATCATGGCTAAATCATCATCGTTTAGTCCAGATGCACGCAGCAAATCTGCGTCTTTTTCCAAGAAGTTGACATCGGGAGCATCCGCTTGTGACTGCTTATAGAACGAGATAGCTTCTTTCAACTTCCCTTGCAGCCATGCAACATGTCCTGCATTCAGATAGTCGGTGGCAGTGGGATGGAGTTCAATCACTTTCACATAATATCGTTCAGCTTGATCAAACTTCTTCGTGAGCAAAGAGCACCAGGCTAATGCACGCAAAGCATCCTCCGAATCTGGCTGAAGATAATTGACTTTATAGAGATATTTTAAAGCCTCATCAAAACGCTTCAAGTTTACCAAACATTCGGCTTGACGAAGAGCAATATCTACATCCTCATGGTCAAGACATTCGAGTTCGTCATAACACAGAAGTGCTTTCTCATAAATTCCCTGAGTTCGCCAGCACGAAGCCAAACGGCGAAGTGTCCACGCGGAATGTGGCTTCAGCGCATCAGCACGTTCGTAGCACGCGCAAGCTTGCTGAATTTGGTTGCAACACTCATGGCTATAGCCTTCTTTCTGCCAAATATTGGCCGTATGAAGCACGTCAGGCAAACGCTTAAAGAGCATACTTGCAAGGTTATACGATTTGTCTTTAAACACGAAATTTGCCATACGCAACAAGAAATCGTCATCTTTTAGCAACCTGTCAAAGGGGGTGTAGTCAGCAATGAAGAGGTTGAGTTGGAAGGGATTGACAAACTGCGAACGATGCATATATAGATTACAGAAACGATAAAATCCTTGCACATACGAGCGAAGATGCCCTTTAAAATCAGACTCGCTTAAAAACTCAAGCGACCCTTCTTTCATTTCTTCGAGCTTTGAAAGCAAATTCGCAGCTAAACCATCGGTACGCGACATTTCTTCGGCCATTAAGCAGAACGAATACTTATCCGTATCACAGAGTCCCTCGTTATGAAAAAATAGTCTAACGATGGGATTTTCTCCCAATCCCTTGGGTAAATCGGGATGATTGAGCGTAAAAGGCCAAAACCAATTACAAGCGGTATGAAAGAAAGAGAAACGCTGATTGATCGCTTTAAAAGATCCCATATACATATCAGCTCCGCGTTGTTGCAATTCTATGAAATCATGCATATACTCCGACAACTTGGCTTTATCTTCATCTTTATCCCATTCGGGATTCAACTCTAGCGCAGATAGTTTTTCTTGCAATTCGTCCATATCAGATGAATTATCCAACTTTATTTGCTGCATACGCTTCATCATTTCTGGAATGATTTCTTTCTGCAAATTGCGCTCTATGCGTTTCGTTTCCAAACTCAAGAAGAGTTGCATTTGAAGAATTTCTATTTCACGCACGAAGTTGGGAATATCGGCCATCAAGCGAAGTCGGCTTCCTATTTCGGGATAGAATGCCACGCGGTCAGCATGACAAATGTGTACAAAAACCATACCTGTCAGAGCGCGAACACGCAGTTCCGTGGAGCTTGCCATAGAATAGTCAAGGAGGAAACGATATTTTGCTACATCGAAAAATTTCATAGCCGAAAGCGTTACTGCGCTCAATAGCAAGCATTTATAAATTTGAGGATGCGCTTCAGAGGCCATATAATCGTTCATCGCTGTCTCATCGTCAGCCGTCCATGCACCCGAAAGCATCACACCTTCAAATAGGTTGCGTGCATGTGTTTTTCCTTCATCGCTAGCAAGTTCAGCCAAACTAAAACACTGTCCTTTCAGATTTTGCAAAGTGCAAAAACTCGTAGCATAATAAGATTCTTTATCAGAGAGAGCCCCTTCTCGTTCGAGCACATCAGCTAATTCGTAGGCACGACGCACAAAGCCTTGATACATCCGTGCTCGTTCGGGATCAGCAGCTCCACGCTTCATGTAATTGAGCAATATTTGGTAAGAGCCTACGAGATTGTCCACCTCGTCTTTCACAGTCCACTGTCCCAACGAAGTGGCAAGTCCTTGCAAAGATTGCAGCGCAGACATCAGTTTGTGTTTTTTCAACGATTCCACGGCATCACTATGCAAATATTGATAAGTATGCGTTTTCATTTTTCTGTGATTTACATTCCCTTGCGGAAACACGATTATGACATCAGAAACGTAGCGTATCTGCCACTTCCTTAGGCAAGTGATAATCCTTTTGAAGAATGAGAGAGTATGCGCCAACCCCCTTCGTCCGAATAGAGTCGAGCGCCATCTTTCGTCCTTGCTCAAACAGTTTCCATTGCGCACGACGATCAACACGTTTTAGGCTTTTCGTCTTCATCACAAAACATCCGTTGGCATCTGCATTGCGTTGTGAATAGATACTAGAATGGTCATTGGCATAAGCCAAAGACGTGTAAGGCCACGTAAGGACTGCGGCATCTACTTGGTTGCCATTCAGCATATCGGCTCGCAGTTTGATATCGTTAATCTGCGGACGGTATACTGCATCATCAGTTAAGCCAACACTCTTTAATGCCACATCCAGCAGATGATTCTCCGAAGAAGAACGAGCTATAGCTACAGTACGTTCCTTGAGACTCTTTACATTTTTTATACGCAAAGTGCCACAAACTAAGAGATGCCAGCGTGACGTACCCTCCCACATGATTTCCAATCCTTTCATGCGAGAACCATAAAAAGCCATGCGCTCTTTATCAGCCCATCCGCCATCAGCAATCTTTCCCATAAGCGTGGTATCGCAATCCATCTGCGAGGGATAAGTTGCAATCTGCAGTTTCAGTCCCAATGAATCATAAATGCCTGTACGCTGAGCCACATAGATGGGGAAGCAGTCACGATTAGGAACCAACGCGATATGCAGGGCCGTAGAGTCATAGCGTTCTGAGCCAAAATTTAATGTCTCTATGGGCTTATCACTCTGACAAGATACGAGCTGACAAGCCGATAGGGGAAATAATAAACATGCCACGTGGCAAAGTGTTCGCGTAAAGAATCTTTTCATGTGTTGAAGATACAAGCTTTGCACTATGTGTGCATATTGTGCGCGCTGAATAATGCGACACAGGATGATTGAATAAGAATGAGGCTATACCTCCGCCGTCTCCCTTTGGAAGCACGAAATCAGAGACATAGCCTCATTGTGTAAATGAATATTTTATAGGGCATCAGAATTGGGTACCATAAATCTCAGAATTTATAGAACCACCCTATAAGGATTCGTATTCTAAATTAGCCTTTGATAGCGGCGATACCAGGAAGGGTCTTACCCTCGATGGCTTCGAGCAGAGCACCACCACCTGTTGAGATGTAAGAAACCTTGTCAGCCATGCCAAACTTGTTGATGCAAGCTACAGAGTCACCACCACCGATGAGTGAGAATGCACCATTAGCAGTTGCCTTAGCGATAGCTTCTGCGATAGCCTTTGAACCACCAGCGAAGTTATCAAACTCAAACACACCTGCAGGACCATTCCAAAGGATAGTCTTAGCATCTTCAATAGCCTTGGCAAAAGCTTCACGAGTTTCAGGACCAGCATCCATACCTTCCCATCCTTCGGGGATATCGTTAGCCTGACATACCATCGTGTTGCAATCGTTCTTAAAGTCATCACCAGCAATGCAGTCGGTACCAAGAACGAGATTTACGCCATTTTCCTTAGCTTTCTTGATTACATCAAGAGCTACGTCGAGCTTATCGTCCTCACAAATAGATTTACCAATCTTACCGCCCTGAGCCTTAGCGAAAGTATAGGTCATACCACCACAAAGGATGAGGTTGTCTACCTTGCCAAGCAAATTCTCAATGATTCCAATCTTTGTAGACACCTTTGAACCGCCCATGATAGCCGTGAAAGGACGCTTGATATTACTCAATACGCTATCTACGGCATGAACTTCCTTCTCCATCAAGTAGCCAAGCATCTTGTGATCTGCATCAAAGCTATCTGCTATCACTGCAGTAGAAGCATGCTTACGGTGAGCAGTACCAAAGGCATCGTTGATATAGATATCAGCGTAAGAAGCAAGCGTCTTAGCAAATTCTTTCTGACGTTCCTTCATTTCCTTCTTTGCTTCGTCGTACTTGGGATCTTCCTTGTCGATACCTACGGGCTTACCCTCTTCTTCTGGATAGAAGCGGAGGTTTTCGAGAAGGAGCACTTCACCGGGCTTCAAAGCAGCAGCAGCGTCCTGAGCCTTTGCGCAGTCGGGAGCGAACTGAACTTCCACACCGAGCTTTTCGCTTACAGCACCTACAATCTGGCTGAGAGAGAATTTAGGGTTAACCTTACCTTTGGGCTTACCCATGTGGCTCATAATGATGAGAGAACCGCCATCTGCAAGCACTTTCTTCAGTGTGGGCAGAGCGCCACGAATACGAGTATCATCGGTAATTTTACCATTCTCATCAAGAGGTACATTGAAGTCTACACGAACAATTACCTTCTTGCCCTTAAAATCGCAAGTTTCAATAGTCATAGTGAGTGAATGTATATTGTTAAATAAGTATTTTCTTTATCCGTACTTATCGCACAGAAGGAAGCATCTCAGCCCCTTCATGCGCTTTACAAGGGCAAAGGTAATGCAAACCGAGCAAAAAGCAAAAGTTTTTTCAGGAAAAACGCTTTTGTAATGATTAGCAGTACATAAAAACCGACCTCTACACTCTATCAATGGTACTTCAACAGTCAAAATCCTTACTTCTTTCGTTTCTCTTAAGAGCAACTGCCAACACCCTCTATTATTACAGGACAGGCATTACTAGAGTCTATTACCCCAATTGACCTATCCCAACTTATGCCCCTAAGAATAGTTGCTCTGCAGATGTCGTTAATGATAATTTATTTTGACAATGAAATAAATCATTCTAGAAACAAACAGCACCTATTAGTTAGAGAAAACTTGCGCTTTGGGCATGCAAAAATAACTTCTTGCCCATGCAGAAAATTCTAGATGGGCATGTAGTTTTTTCTTATTGGGCAAGAAAAATCTACTTTTATGGCACTTTTAAGCAATAAATTGGGCAAAATATCGACATTTTCATGTGACGCAAATACATTTTTCATTCATAGACATCTGATAATCAATAAGGAACGAATAGCACTCAAGAATCGACTATCTCCAGTCAAGTTGGGAAACGAGCAAAAACACACGATTCTTGAGAGCAAATTGTGTGAAAATAACCATGTTTGATTGTATTCGAATTGTATGTTATTTTTTTATCAAAAGACTAAAGTCTACACCCTTTTATTTTGCATTACACGCGGTTTATGCTACCTTTGCATAACAATCTCTGAAACATTGGATTTAGGATTAAAATACATACTCCTTTTCCTATCACCTCAAATACCATAAAAGCCTTATGCCAAAACAGACCATCTCCAATAGGAATATACATACTGACTTGAGATACTTGAAACTTCTCGCAAGAGATTTTCCAACCATTTCACAGGTAACCACAGAGATTATCAATCTAGAAGCCATACTCCATTTACCCAAACCAACAGAGCATTTTCTAGCTGATTTGCACGGAGAGAACGAAGCCTTTCAGCACGTACTGCGTAATGCCTCAGGAAATATTAAGCGCAAAGTGAAAGAAATTTTCGGCAACACCATGCGCGAAAAGGAAATTCGCGATCTTTGCACCTTGATATACTATCCCAAGCAAAAGCTAGAACTCGTAAAGCAAAACGATACAGACCTTTCTGATTATTATCAGACTACGCTCAACCAACTCATCGCCGTATGCCGAAACGTTTCGTCAAAATATACACGTTCAAAGGTAAGAAAGAGCCTGCCGACTGAATTCGCTTACATCATCGAGGAACTTCTTCACGAGAATAGCGATGATCGAAACAAGCAGGCCTATGTGGGAGTGATTATACAGACAATTATAGGCACAGGACGCGCCGCAGGATTTGTGGAAGCCATCTGCGAACTCATTCAGCGACTTGCCATTGACCAGCTGCACATTTTGGGCGATATTTTTGATCGCGGCCCAGGTGCTCATCTGATTATGGACACACTGTCTGCCTACCATCATTGGGACATACAATGGGGAAACCATGACATCCTATGGATGGGAGCCGCCGCAGGAAACAAGACCTGCATTGCCAGCGTGCTACGTCTCTCGTTTCGCTACGCCAACACACAAACCATTGAAGAAGGATATGGCATCAATATGGTTCCTTTGGCCACATTTGCCATGGAAACTTATGCTGACGACCCCTGCACTATTTTCTATCCCAAAATTGAGGATTCCACACGCAAACCAAGCGAGAAGACTTGCAAGCTGATTGCAAAAATGCACAAAGCCATTGCGATCATTCAGTTCAAACTCGAGGCACAACTTTACAAAAAACATCCCGAGTGGGGCATGAGCAATCGCGCCTTAATCGAAGGCATAGATTTGGACAATCATTCCTGCTTAATTGACGGACAGAAATACGAACTAAAGGATACCGACTTCCCCACCCTAGTTGCTAGTGACCCTTACAAACTGACGGCCGAAGAAGAGGATCTCATCACACGATTACAACATTCCTTCCTAATATCTGACAGACTGCAAACCCATGTACAGCAACTATTGCTGCATGGAAGCATGTATGGCATTTACAATTCCAACTTACTATTCCATGCTTCTGTACCACTCAACGAAGATGGTACACTCAAAATGGTGGAAGTGGAAGGTATGCGCGTGGAAGGGAAGGAACTAATGCACCGCGTGGAACAACTCGTAAGAATGGCCTACGATGAAGAAGCGGATGCTATGGAACGCGATCGAGCCATCGACTATTATTGGTACTTATGGTGCGGCCCAGACTCTCCCCTCTTCGACAAATCCAAAATGGCGACCTTTGAGCGCTACTTCATTGACGACAAAGCCACGCATAAAGAAGAAAAAGGCTGGTATTATAGTCTGCGCGAAAACCCCGCCATATGCGATAGCATCATGGATGCATTTCACGTAGTAGGTAAGCATCGACATATTATTAATGGACACGTTCCCGTAAGAGCATCCAATGGCGAAAATCCCATCAAAGCCGATGGAAAACTGATGGTTATCGATGGTGGATTCGCTAAGGCTTACCATAACACAACCGGTATCGCAGGCTATACATTAGTATATCATTCACGCGGGTTCCAACTCGTTCAACACGCTCCTTTCACCTCTACCGAAGAGGCCATTCTCAATGGCACAGACATTCGATCGACCACACAAATTGTGGAAATGATGGGACACCGGGCCATGGTGAACGACACGGATAAAGGAGCTGAACTGCGAGAACAAATTGCAGATTTAGAAAAACTACTCATCGCATATCGCAGAGGATTTATCAAGGAACAGTAAACCAAGATTACAAATAGATTCTTCCCCAAAGAATCCTCGCCCTATTAAGATACGTACTTGGACAACAAGACAACATAATCATGAAATCACTCAAAGAACTTTACAGAATAGGCATAGGACCTTCGTCGTCGCACACCATAGGACCTCGTTCCGCAGCTGAAACTTACCTAAAGCGCCATCCTGACGCACTAGGTTTCAGAGTAACCCTTTATGGTAGTCTTGCCGCCACCGGAAAAGGACACTTGACAGACTTTGCCATCCAACAGGTACTTGGCGAAGGTAGAACTGATATTCTATGGCACGCAGAAATTGTACTTCCCTTCCACCCTAACGGAATGAAGTTTGAATACAAGTCCCATTCAGGCGAGTATGAAGACCCTTGGACAGTATATAGCGTAGGCGGCGGTGCACTAATCGAAGAAGGACAAGTACAAACAGACACACCCGAGGTGTACGACCTTGACCGTTTGTCCGACATCCAACAATGGAGCCAAGAACGCGGCGTATCTTACTGGGAATATGTGAAACACTGCGAAGGCTCCGAAATATGGGATTATCTCGAAACCGTGTGGAAAACGATGTGTGCAGCCGTAGAGCGAGGTATCGAGCACGAAGGTGTACTTCCCGGAGTGCTTCGTTTGCATCGAAAAGCGCCCGATTATTATATAAAAGCCATGGGCTACCCCAGCAATTTGCAATCAAGAGCTCTCGTGTTCGCTTACGCACTTGCCGTGAGCGAAGAGAATGCCTCTGGCGGAACCATCGTTACAGCTCCAACATGTGGAGCTAGTGGAGTAGTACCTGCCGTGCTTTACCATCTACAAAAGACTAGGAACTTTCCCGAGACACGCATACTCCATGCCTTAGCCACTGCAGGATTGATTGGCAATATAGCCAAGAGCCGTGCTTCCATATCAGGAGCCGAAGCAGGATGTCAAGCCGAAGTAGGCGTGGCTTGTGCAATGGCAGCCGCTGCGGCCAACTACCTATTTGGTGGATCGTTGGCCACTATAGAGTATGCCGCAGAAATGGGACTGGAACACCATTTGGGAATGACTTGCGACCCCGTGTGCGGTCTTGTACAGATTCCATGCATCGAACGTAATGCGCATGCTGCTGCAAGAGCCCTCGATGCCAACGTTTATGCCAATCTCTCGGACGGCACGCACCGCATCCCCTACGACAAGACGGTGGAAGTAATGAAACAAACAGGACATGACCTACCCTCACTCTATCGCGAGACATCCGAAGGAGGTCTTGCCAAAGAATTTCATAGAAAATAAATATCAGTCGCTGGCTGGGATGCAAGTTGACATACAAGCAAAAAGTAACACATAAGCCCCACTATAGCATACAACAACCCTGTCTAAAATCAATTCAAATCGCACAAATAAAGCAACAACGTGCACTTTTCTCATCTTCAATTATTAATTATTATGAGAAAATGTTTACCTTTGTCGCCAAATATAAAAAAGAAGTGGAATCTATCAGAGATAGCCGCTCTATACACGGCTTTTCCATTTCACAACCAAGAAATAATCTCATGGGTATATTACAAGACAGATTAGCAAAATACACATTGCCTCAAGAATACAAGGCAAAAGGTGTATATCCCTACTTCCGTGCCATTGAAGGCAAACAAGGAACAGAAGTTGAAATGGGAGGACACCACGTTCTCATGTTCGGTTCTAATGCCTACACAGGTCTTCCTGGCGATGAACGAATCATTCAGGCTGGCATCAAAGCCATGGAAAAATATGGTTCAGGATGTGCAGGTTCACGTTTCTTAAATGGAACGTTGGATCTCCACCTTCAACTAGAAAAAGAACTCGCCGAATTTGTAGGCAAGGAAGATGCACTTTGCTACTCCACTGGTTTTACTGTTAATTCCGGTGTAATCTCTTGTCTTACAGGTCGCGAAGACTACATCATCTGCGATGACCGCGACCATGCATCTATCGTAGACGGACGTCGTCTTTCCTTCTCCACTTGTCTCAAGTATAAGCACAACGACATGGCTGACCTTGAGCGTCAACTGCAAAAATGTGCCCCTGAGGCTGTAAAGCTCATCGTTGTTGATGGTGTATTCTCTATGGAGGGAGACTTGGCCAACCTGCCTGAAATCGTAAAATTAAAGCATAAATACAATGCAACCATCATGGTTGACGAAGCTCATGGTATCGGCGTCTTCGGCCGCCAAGGTCGTGGTGTTTGTGACTACTTTGGCTTGACCGACGAAGTAGACCTCATCATGGGTACTTTCAGTAAGTCGTTGGCATCTATTGGTGGTTTTATTGCAGCCGATGAGAGCATCATCAACTGGCTACGTCATAACTCACGTACATACATCTTCTCTGCTTCCAACACTCCCGCAGCTACAGCATGTGCCATGGAAGCTCTTCACATCATTCAGAATGAGCCCGAACGAATAGAAGCCCTTTGGGACGTCACTCGCTATGCACTGAAGCGTTTCCGCGAAGAAGGTTTTGAAATTGGTGAAACGGAATCACCCATTATTCCACTTTATGTACGTGATGTAGAAAAGACTTTCATTGCTACAGCTCGTGCTTTCGAAGAGGGTGTATTCATCAACCCTGTAATACCGCCCGCCTGCCATCCTCACGACACCCTTGTACGCGTAGCACTCATGGCCACTCACACGAAAGAACAAGTTGATCGTGCAGTAGCAGCCTTAAAGAAAGTGTTCCAAGAATTGGAAATCATTAAGTAAAAGAAAATCAGACGACAATCTACATTTCGCAAGCGAAAGATTGATTTATAGAAAAAGCACAAGACCTTGTAATTAACAATCGTCTTGTGCTTTTACTTATTTCCAAAGCTAGCACATTCCAACCTAGCCCAACTTTCACACCCCTAAAAAACTTTCAATTTTTTATCGCGCAAATTTGTTACTCCATATATTGCAAAAGAAGCAATAAGGGCCTATTTAATATTGCCTTAAGCCACTTAC
>UQKO01000002.1 GCA_900541575.1 uncultured Prevotella sp. | reverse complement strand
CAACATCAAAATTATCTATCAACACCTCTGGCAATATAGCACGTAATAGTTTTATTGATTCCATGATGCAAAGCTACTCAATATGCATGATATGAGCAAGCGCTTTTTACCATCATACCAACCGGAAATATCCGCTGACCCGAAAAAAACGCTGCCCAGGATATTCTACTCGGTCTAAAAAATAGCTAACTGCGCGTCTCACGACGCACAGTTAGCTCACAGAACTTATATAGAGATGAAAAAACTATCTATGGAGAATGGGCTTTCTGAGCACTTTGGGAAATGCTTGCTCTGCCCATAGAAAGGGCTATTGCTCTATCTTCTTAGCGATGCAAAGATAAGTAGCAATGTAACAATATCCAAGTAAAAGGACAAAAAAAAACGCTTATTCAATATCTTTTAACGCTAGTAGGGCGTTTTGAGGGATTGTTGGCCAGGATTTGAGCATCTGTAAGGATGATTTTGTGCTCCTTATAGAGGGTGCCAACGGCTCGCTTAAATGTTTTTTTGCTCACGCCGAATCGCTCTTGTATCTCTTCCGGTGTGGAGCGGTCGGTAAAAGGAAGAGAACCGCCTGCCTCACGCAGCTCGTCGAGCAACTGCGAGGCGAAGTCGCGAAAACGCCCCTTGCCAATGCGCTGGGTGGAGAGGTCGAGCTTGCCGTCGTGGCGCACCTTGACAACGGTGCCCGTGAGCACATCGCCTGCATGGGGCTCTTGGTCGAAAATTTGCGAATCGTAGATGAGTCCCGAGCAACGATTGTCAACAATTACTTTGAATCCCAGCGGGGTCTTCTGTTGTACGAGCATTTCTACGTCTTGTCCGCGATGATAATCTGAGGGTAGGGCTGGCTGCAAATAGCGCTCCACCTTGGCTGAGGCCACGATACGTTGCGACTCTTCATCTACGTGGATGTGTACCAAGTATGATCGGCCTTGCTGCATCGGCATTTTCTGTTCGCGGAAGGGCACAAAGAGGTCTTTCATTAATCCCCAATCAAGGAAAGCTCCGTATTCGTTGACCCATGCTACTTGGAGGAATGCAAAGTCGCCTACACGGGCAAGCGGTGTTTCGAGTGTGCCGACAAGTCGTTCGCTTTGGTCGAGATACACGAATACGTTTACCTCGTCGCCAGGCTTCATCGAGCGCTCTACGTAGGTCTTGGGCATGAGAATCTCTCCCACGGCACCTCCGTCGAGGTAGGCACCATGGTCAGTAAAGCGCGTAATGCGCAAGGTATTATAGTTTCCGAGCTTTATCATAAGGGTATGGAGGAAGTAGTTGTATGCTTGTTTTGCATTTAGCGGGAAGAAAGACTTTGATATGCTTACATGCTTCAGCCTAGTGTAGCTTGTTCTGATGTGTCGAGATGGATGCGGCCGTCTATCATGTGGATTGTGCGATCGGTGAGCGAGGCAAGGCCTTCGTCGTGTGTTACGATGACGAAAGTTTGGCCGAGTTCATCGCGTAAGCGGAAGAAGAGTTTGTGAAGTTCTTCCTTATTGTGTGAGTCGAGGCTACCCGATGGCTCATCGGCTAATATCACGTTGGGATTGTTCATCAAAGCTCGAGCCACGGCGACGCGTTGCTTTTCTCCGCCCGAGAGTTCGGCAGGTTTGTGGGTGGCTCTGTCGGCTAGTCCCATGAAGTCGAGCAACTCGAGTGCCCGTTTCTTAATTTCAGAATTGGGGCGGCGGGCTATCATGCCAGGAATCATCACGTTTTCGACAGCTGTAAACTCGGGCAAGAGTTGGTGAAACTGAAACACGAAGCCGAGGTGTTCACAGCGGAAGCGTGAAAGTTTCTTGGCCGATAGGTCGAGCACGTTCTCGCCAGCGATTTCCACCGTACCTTGGTCGGGCTTGTAGAGGGTGCCCATAATTTGCAGTAGTGTGGTCTTTCCTGCTCCGCTGGGGCCTACAATGCTCACTACTTCATGGGGCTGAATGTCGAGGTCGATGCCTTTGAGCACTTCGAGCTGTCCGAACGACTTGTGTATGTTTTTAAGAGTAATCAATTCAATGTGGGGTTAATGGTGGAAGATGATTTGTTGACAAAAAAAGTGGCGATATATGGACTTTTCAGTCAATATACCGCCTATGAGATTGAATCTAATACCATTTATTTCTTAGTGGAAGTAGCAGAGCTCGTCTTTGCAGCGGCTGCAGCGCTGATGCCAAGCTTCTTCATGACGATAGAGGTCACGTCGGTGCTGAGTGCTTCGTTGATAACGATGCCGGCCTGCTGTGAGGCGTTCTTATCTACGATGTATACGTAGCCTCCTTCCTGAGCCACGGTGTTTACGGCATTCATCACTTTTTGAGTGATAGGCTGGAGCTTTTTCTGCTGTTCTTGTTGGAACTGTTCTGAGTTGTCCTGCTGAGCCTGCTGTAAGCGCTGGTACATGTCTTGAAGCTCTTGCTGGTGACGCTCCTTGATGTTGGCGGGAGTAGCATCGGTGTCTTCCTTCTGGTACTTTTCAGCCTTGGTCTGGAGTTCCTTCTGCATACCTTCGATTTCGCTTTGGTACTTTTTGCCTAATGCTTCGAGATCGGATGCTGCCGTTTTGTATTCGGGCATTGACTGCATGATTTGTGCATAGTCGAAGTGGGCAAACTTTTGAGCGCAGAGGCTCAGAGGTGCTACGAAGAGCACGAGCAACAATAGTTTCTTGAACATTTTATCTGTATTGTTTTAATTTCGGGTTGGTAGAAGGCGAAATTTTTGCTCCATGGAGAATCTTTTCTCATATCCTTTCCGGCCTAGGTCTCGCCTTTGATGTGCAAAGATAGTGCAAGGCAATTGAAGTACAAAGAGAAAGCGAGAAAACTTTTGCTTTACTAAGATTTTTACTTGGTTTTTACACGCTTTTTAGATTGATGCCTAGTATGAGAAAATAGCGTTACTTGTGGTGAATTCATTCCTTTTCTATATAGCGCATTACTCCTTATATATATAGGAGGTGATGATTTTACTTGCAGAGCGCTTTGCACACTCGGTCTTGGAAATTTCTCCCAGTAGAGGTGTGGCGAATACCTTGATTCATGATGGAGAAGCAGAGTAAGTTGCCCGTGGCTGTGGTGAGGTAGCCTGAAAGGGTGCTTACTCCCTCTACAGTGCCTGTCTTGGCGCGTACATTGCCCTGAGCTGCAGAGCCACGCATGCGTTTGCGGAGCGTTCCATCCTCACCGGCGATGGGGAGCGAGGGAAGGAGGTGACGATAAATGTCGTCATTGTTGTAAGCATAACGGAGCATGCGGCCGAGGAGTTCGGGCGATAGGTAATTGTAGAGTGAGAGGCCCGAACCATCGGCTATTTGATAGTGTGTGGGGTCGAGTCCGATGTGGCGGATGAGTGCGTTGTAGTGGGCCACGGCTTGTTTGCGCCCTGCTCGCGACTTCCCTTTCTGTGCTGCTAGCTGATAAAAAAGCGATTCGGCCATGGAATTGTTGCTTTTCTTCATCATGGGTAAGAGCACTTGGTCGATGTTGTGGGTGCGTGTAAGAAGCAGCGTGGCTGTGTTAGGTGTTGTGTCTTCTGTCACGGTGCCGTCCCAATCGATGCCTTCTTCGCGGAAGATGCGGCGAAGGTTGTCTGTGAATTTATCGTCGTTGCGATAGAGCAGGGGGGTGGTGGGCACTTCGTCATCGTCCCAACACCATCCCCAGCCTAGGCGTTTATCGTCCTTCATCGATAAGTCGAGTACGATGGGCTGTTGCAAACGAAAGATTCTATGCTCTTTTAGGCTTTGTGCGAAAGCGCGGAGGTCGTCGCCGTCGAGTAGTGGGTCGTAGCCTGCACGAATGTAGATGTGACCTGTAAAGATGGAGTCGGAATCGGCGGGGATACTTGTGGTATAAAGGCGAGTGCGGTATTCGTAGAGCACGCCCAAATCGTTGAGTGCCGTGATGGCAGTCATGAGTTTTTCGTTCGATGCGGGACGCATACACTGCTGCTCGTTGTGGGTAAATACAAGGGTGTCGGCTGTGAGGTCATACACGTAGATGCCCACTTGCGTACGGTCGAAGATGTCGTTGTCGAGAAGTTCTTGCAAGCGTTGCGGCAGGGGCTTGGAGGTGTCGATACGGTCGGCTATGGTGTCGGTTTGTACGGAGTCTTCGGGGAGAATGCTGTCGGTACGGAGTGATGGGATGCTGGCTTCGGCAAGGATTGGAAGCAGTAAGCAGATGAACGAGAATATATAACGTTGCATATGGATAGTAGGATTGTTCGTTGTTGGTTGCCCGTTGTGCGGATTTACCAATCTGCAAAGTTACGATTTTCGTAGCAGACAAGGGGTGGGTTGTTGATTCAAGTTTCGTTTTTAACTTCAGCAAGCTTTTATCGCCATTATCGGCTGCGTCTCAGCAATTCAAGCAAGCTTGATTGCATTCGACTTGCACGATTATTCACCCCGCCTTGACTAAATCCGAACTTGAATTGTTGATAAAAAGGAAAAGGCTTGCCTATAAAAAAGAGACGCACGTCCTATCGTGGAGTGCGTCTCTGTGTACGTATCAATGTTTGCAGGGCCTATGGGGCATTGCAAAGCGATGTATTGATGATTAGAAATTGTATACGATACCGAAAAGGAGATCGTTGCCTGAGAGGGTGAAACCGAAGCCTTGTTCTCCGTAGGCACTGTTGCGACCATCAGCTTCGCGGTAGCCGAGGAAGCCCGTGTGGGCGATGAAGTCAATCTTCTTATTGAGAGCTACGCTCACGCCAGGCATTACGCCTACGCGCCATGCTACTTCTGCATCCTGTGAAGGTAAGCCTTCAATCTTAGTCTTCACGGGGTTAATGCCGAAGCCCATGTCGAGGAATAACTTCACAGGACCGAACTTTACGAAACTCCAACGTGCGTAAGGATCGATGGTTACGTTGTGTACCTTTTTGTTGGAGCCATAGTAGTTGTAGTTATAACCAAAGCCGATACCTAAGTCCCATTTATCGGAGAGCTTGTAGCCTAGTTCGGGATGGATGGTAAAGCTTGTGTGGTTGTCGTCAGAGTTGCGCCATGCGCCTACTTCACCACCGAGATAAACTTGTGCGCTAGCAGAGAGTGATGCTGCAGCCACAGCGATAGTAAGTAAAATCTTTTTCATTGCTATATTTCTTTATGTGGAAATCATGTTTGAAGCTAGAATCTTGGTTGGAGACAATGGCTTCGGACCACGCGTTCCACGTGTTGAGTGTGCAAAAGTAATACTTCCCTATAAAAAGAGAGTCGGCTTAATTCTTTTTTTTGCGAGGATAGCGAAAAACAGAACAAAAATCAAGCATTTTGATTGGATGAAACACGAATGTTAATGTTTCCATCCTGCGGCTTTAGCCATTTTAACGGGAATTTCAGTGTTGTCGATTTGTCCGTGGAATTGGTCGGCACCAGCACCAATGGCGAATACGGGTACGAATCCGTTGCTATGGCCGCCGCTCTGCCATCCTATGAGGGCACATTCGGCCATTATCTCGCGAGCTTCGTCGGCTAGAGCGTCCACTTTGGCATAAAGCGACTGTTTGTCTTTGGCTTCACCGCTGACTGTTGCATTGTAAGCAGCTTTGAGACGGTCTTTCTGGCGGTCGGAGATTTTCACACCAGCGTCGAAGCCCCAATTTTGCTTCAAATCGGCCTTGACCACGTCCCATGTAAACTTTGTTCCGAGCTTTTCGCTGAGTTGCTTGAGGTGGAGACTGTAGGCATCGGTGCTCATGCGCTGATAGCGGAAGAGGTCGGTGTGAAGTTCGTATGGACCACGGCCTAGGGATAGTCCTCCTGTTTCATGGTCGGCAGTGACAACGATGAGTGTCTCGTCGGGATGCTGTGCATAAAATTCGTAAGCCACCTGAATGGCCTCGTCCATATCCTTGAGCTCACGGAAAGCAGTGCCTGCATCGTTGCTATGGCATGCCCAGTCGATTTTCCCTCCCTCTACCATGAGGAAGAATCCGTCCTTGTTCTTTTTTGTGAGGAAGTTGATGCCGGCGCGGGTTACCTCTTGGAGTGTCATGTCCTTCGATGTGCGATCGATGGCATAGGGCAGAGAGTTGCGTTGGCGGTTGCTAGCCTCTTGAGTCTGGAAGAGAATGAGTTTTTCGGCTTTGCGAGCCTTGCGTTGATAGTCTTTGTAGCCGCGAGCGATGATGTAGCCTGCATCTTCACACTGCTTGTAGAGCGTGGGTGACGAGGCGTCGTGTTTGTCCTGTGGCTGTAGGAAGTCCGAACCAGCGTAGAAGTCGAAGTTGGCTTTTATCATGTCCTTACCGATGGCATAGTAGGATCCGCGTGCGCCCTGATGGGCATAGAAAGCGGCGGGTGTGGCGTGGTCGATGCTAACGCTTGTGCTTACTCCTACCGCAGCACCATTCTGTTGTGCCCATACGGCAATGCTGTTGACGGAAGTGGTCTGGTCGGCCAATACGCCGAGGGCACCATTCTTCGACTTGTTGCCTGTAGAGAGAGCAGTGCCTGCAGCGGCAGAGTCGGTCACGCCGTTGGTGCCCGAATAGGTGGTTACGAGAGCAGCGTAAGGGAACTGTGTGAAGCAAAGCGGCTTCACGCCGATACGTCCTTCGAGTGCGGCGAGGTAGGTCTCTGTGCCGTTAACTTGGTTTACGCCCATGCCGTCACCGATAAAGTAAAACACGTATTTGGCTTTTTGAGCTGAAGCCGGTAGCGTAGTTAGTAGGAGCAGGAGTATGAGGATGTGCTTCACTCCTATAATATTATAGATGCGTTTCATACGATGGATAGGATATAAGATAAAGTTAGGAGTTAAGAGGGGCTCTTAACTCCTAATCAATCGAGGATATGTGCTTGTAGGCTACTCCTAGGGGGAGGAAAACCTATAAGCGTGTCAATGTTTGTCAGTATAGATTACTTACCCCATTCGCTAGGATTGGCTCGCCATTGATGGAGGAGTTCTACGTGCTCCTGCTTGATGTAGCCTGTGTGGAGGGCTACTTCTACCACGGCTTCGTAGTTGGTCAGCGTGGTGAGTTCTACCTGGGCTGCCTTGAATGCCTCTTCGGCTACGGGGAATCCGTAGGTGTAGCTAGCTACCATGCCGATAACTTCGCAACCATGCTGACGAAGGGCTTCAACGGCCTTGAGGCTGCTTCCGCCTGTAGAGATGAGGTCTTCTATCACTACTACTTTCATGCCTTTCTGCAGATCACCTTCGATGAGGTTGGTCATGCCGTGGTCTTTGGGTTTAGAACGTACGTAGGCGAAGGGCAGACCCAACGCATCGGCTACGAGGGCACCCTGAGCGATGGCTCCTGTTGCTACACCTGCAATGGCATCGGCTTCAGGATACTTTTCAGCCACGATGCGGCTCAGTTCGAGCTTTACAAAACTGCGAAGTGAAGGGAATGCAAGAGTCTTGCGGTTGTCGCAGTAGAAGGGAGATTTCCAGCCGCTAGCCCAAGTGAAGGGCTGTTCGGGCTGAAGCTTAATAGCTTTTACGTTGAGCAGTTTTTCTGCAAATATTTTTTCGAGGGACATGAGGAGAAGTTTATGGGCGCTGTCGCGCCGTTGATGAGTTGAATGGCGCTTTGCACCGTTTAGATTATAGTTCTTGTAGGTTTGGAGTCTTAAGGCTTTAGGTTATAATCTTAGTAATTATGAGGTGTAGTCTAACTTTATAACCTCAATACTTAAAACTTACTCTATAACCTCCAACCTTCAAACTCCAATAAACCTTTTACTTTGTGTGTGCTTCCACCCATTTACGGGCATTGACGAAAGCTTCCATCCATGGAGTGATATCATCGGTCAAGCGGTCGGCTGGATAGTAGGCCGTTTGCCAAGGGAAGAAAGCACGTTCCAAGTGAGGCATCATGGCCAAGTGGCGACCATCGGGGCTAGCAATACCTGCTACGCTGTAAGAAGAGCCGTTGGGGTTGCCTGGATACTCGTCGTAAGAGTATTTGAGCACGACGTTGTAGTCGTCTTCGGGGAGAGGAAGGTCGAATTTGCCTTCGCCGTGAGCCACCCAAATGCCGAGTTTATCGCCCGAGAGCGAACCAAACATCACGCTGCGATTGGTAGGTACTGTTACACCGAGGAATGCGCTTTCAAACTTATGCGAATCGTTGTGGAGCATGTGAGCACGCTTCTTGTGGTCGGGATTGATGAGGTTGAGTTCCACCATGAGCTGACAACCATTGCACACACCGAGCGAGAGCGTATCTTCGCGGGCATAGAAACGGTCAAGAGCTTCTTTGGCCTTGGGATTGTAAAGGAATGCACCAGCCCATCCCTTGGCCGATCCGAGCACGTCGGAATTAGAGAATCCGCCGCAGAACACAATCATGTTCACTTCGTCCAGGGTTTCGCGACCACTAATGAGGTCGGTCATCATCACGTCTTTCACGTCGAAGCCTGCGAGATAGAGAGCATAAGCCATTTCGCGTTCGCCATTTGTACCCTTTTCGCGGATGATAGCTGCTTTGATTCCTGAGGGCTTGCGGCGATTGGGGTCGAGGCCAAACTGCTTGAACTTACCTGTAAACTCGGGATGAATATGGTATTCTAGCGGTTGCTGCTTGTAGTTCTCGTAGCGCTTCTTGGCGCAGCCATGAAGGCTCTGTTTGGTGTCGAGTAGGTAGGAAGTTTCGTACCAAATATCGCGCAGATAGTCGATGCCAAACTGATAAGTGGCGTCGCCCAAGCTGACCATAATCTGGCGTTCTTCGGCAGGTGTACCGAGCTTGACATAGCCCACACCAGCTTCGTCGAGGATCTTCTTGAATTCCTTCTTGTCGGCATCGGCAATCTGTACCACTACGCCGGGGTTTTCGGCAAAGAGCACGCGCACGAGGTCGTCGGTCTTAAACTTGTCGAGACTTACGTCGATACCCCCCTCGGTGTTGGCAAAGGTCATTTCGAGCAATGTCGTAATAAGACCGCCAGCTGAGATGTCGTGGCCAGCAAGGATGAGTCCCTTGTTGACGAGCTCTTGTACGGCATTGAAAGCATCGCGGAAATAGTCGGGATTCTTTACAGTAGGCACATCACTGCCTATGCAACCTTGGCTTTGTGCGAAGGCAGAACCACCGAGACGAAGTTCGTCGAATGAGAAGTCGATATGATAGAACGTGCTCTTTGGGTTGTTCACCATTACGGGCGAAACCACCTTGCGTATGTCGCTCACTTCGCCGCCAGCACTTACGATGACCGTACCCGGAGAGATAATCTTCTCGCCATTGGGATATTGTTGCGAGAGCGAGAGCGAGTCCTTGCCCGTAGGCACATTTATCTCGAGTGCGCAGCAGAAGTCGCTTAGTGCTTCTACGCCTTGATAGAGACGTGCGTCCTCTCCCTTTTGACTGCGGCAGGGCCACATCCAGTTGGCCGAGAGAGATACGCTGTCAAGACCTTCGGCTAGGGGTGCCCATACAATGTTGGTCAGCGATTCAGCTACGGAGAGTACCGAGCCTGCTGCAGGACTAGCTAGTCCGGCTTGCGGAGCGTGTCCCAGTGCGGTGGCAATGCCCTTTTGGCCACGATAGTCGAGCGCCACAACGCCACAGTCGGAGAGTGGGAGTTGTAGCTCGCCCTGTGTCTGCTGATGTGCTACCTTACCCGTTACGGAGCGGTCTACCTTATTGGTCAACCAATCTTTACAAGCCACAGCTTCGAGTTGGAGCACGCGGTTGATATATTCGTCGAGGTGCGTGGCATCGTAGGTAACGTTCTTATATTTGCGTTCCACTGTTTCGTCGACCATCACCGTCTTCGGAGAGTGTCCAAACATCTGTGCCACATCGAGGTCGAACGGACGCTTGCCATCTCCCTGTACGAATGAGAAGTGAGCATCGCCCGTAGTTTCGCCCACCACGTACATCGGGGCACGTTCGCGCTCAGCAATTTGGCGCACATGTTCGATGTGTTCTTCCTGAATGAGCAAGCCCATGCGTTCTTGGCTCTCGTTGGCAATGATTTCCTTGGCTGAGAGGGTAGGATCGCCTATGGGGAGTTTCGTCATATCAATCTGTCCGCCACAGTCTTCCACGAGTTCTGAGAGACAGTTGACGTGACCCGCTGAACCATGGTCGTGAATGCTTACCACGGGATTGACATCTTCTTCGCAGAGTGCACGTACAAGGTTGTTTGCACGCTTTTGCATTTCGGGGTTTGCACGCTGCACGGCATTGAGCTCAATACCACTGCTATAGCGGCCAGTATCGACCGAACTTACAGAACCGCCACCAAGGCCGATGCGATAGTTATCACCGCCGACTACAACCACCTTGTTGCCCTTCTCTGGTGTGCCTTTGAGGCAGTCGCGCTTGGTGCCGTAACCTACACCGCCGGCGAGCATAATTACTTTGTCGTAGCCATACTTCTCGCCATTCTCTTGATGCTCAAAGGTGAGCACCGAACCAGCGATGAGCGGTTGGCCAAACTTGTTGCCGAAGTCTGAAGCACCATTTGATGCTTTAATCAGTATCTGTTCGGGAGTTTGATAGAGCCATTTGCGTACGGGCAGGATGTCTTCCCATTCGCGGCCACCATCTAGGCGGGGATAGGCTGTCATGTATACGGCTGTACCAGCGATAGGCCAAGAACCTACACCTCCGCCCATACGGTCGCGAATTTCGCCACCTGTACCAGTTGACGCACCGTTGAAAGGCTCTACGGTGGTGGGGAAATTGTGAGTTTCGGCTTTGATTGAAATCACGCTCTCAATATCCTTCACGCGGAACCAGTCGCTAGTGGAATGGTCGGCAGGAGCAAATTGTTCCACCACGGGACCTTGAGCAAAAGCCACATTGTCCTTGTAGGCTGAGATGATTTTGTGAGGATTCTCTTTCGTGGTCTTTTTTATCATGGCGAAGAGCGATGAGGGCATTTCCTTGCCATCAATCACGAACGAGCCACCGAAGATTTTGTGGCGGCAGTGCTCAGAGTTAATCTGTGCAAAGCCAAACACTTCAGAGTCTGTGAGCTGTCGGCCGAGCTGCTTCTCTACGCCGTGGAGGTATTCAATCTCGGCGGGCGAGAGGGCGAGGCCTTCCTGCTCGTTGTAGCTCTCAAGGTCGGAGATGTACTCGATAGGAGCGGGCTGAATGTCGACGGTGAAGATTTTTTGGTCGAGACCATTGTACATGCGTTGCAGCATGGGGTCGTGTTCCGCCTTTTCGCTCTTTACGGGGAAGTACTCCTCAATACGCGCAATGCCGTGGAGATTCATATTCTGGGTAATCTCTACGGCATTGGTGCTCCAAGGAGTAATCATTTCACGGCGCGGGCCTACATACCAACCCTTCAGCTCGCTACCTTCTTCTAGTGTAGCGCCGCCATAGAGCCAGCAGAGTTCTTCCACTTCGTTCTGCGAGAGTTCATGGTCTACCTGAGTAGCGATGATACTCTTCTGCGGAGTCAAAAAAAACAAAATCATATCGTGGTAAGGTTTTGAAGTATGTTCTCGAGTTTTGTGTGCTCTCAATCCGTTATTCTTTTTGGTTGTGGATAGTTGCACGTTAAGTATGCTGCAAAATTAGGAAAAAAAAGCGGAATCTCGAAGTGCTTTGCCTCTTGCTTTCATCTTCTCTTCTTTTTTCTTCATTTTGGTCGTGCTTTTATGTGTATGCGTGTGCGCAATTCATTCGTTGTAAGTGTTGAAATCTTTACTAGTTTATCGGTTCTGCGGAAAGCTACGTTGTTCAAGCCCTTTCTGAGCGTTGTTTTGGAACTTCGTATTTGCCGTTCCCAGATGTACATCTTTCCGTCCACAGATGACCATCTTTCCATCGTTCACCGCCCAGTGACTTATCGTTCACCGCCCAGTGACTGATCGTTCACCGCCCAGTGAACGATGGGAAGATCTTCAAATAGAAACGGAATGACCTAGGTTTTAGCTTGATAATGACGAAGTTCGGAGCAGTCCGTTCGCAAGGGGAATTTTTTATCTGTACAGAGAGGAATTTTTGCGTGCCTCGAAGATAGGCTGTATCTTCGTCCCGAAAAGGTTGTGTAAAGGGGCTTTCTCACTCAGCATCGGAGGGGAGAACTTACGGATCTTTATCATCAAATACAGACGAAACTCCAAATGAAAAGTGTTGCTGCATAGCAAATGGTAGATTTCTCCGCAAAGGAGTGGACACATCTCCTATGTGGTTCGCTTGTATCTGTAAGCGTGTTGGTTATCAAGGGACTAAATGGGAAAACTGGAGGAAGCGTACGTAAGTGGAGGTGAAATGTTGTGGCGCACACGTATGTGTGTATTTGTGAGGATGATACCGAAGTGTGTAGATGGTCTTTTTGCTCTCCTCAAGAGCAAAGAAAAATAAAAAAACATTTCTTTTCCTTCCTTTGGTCCTAATCATCCATTAATTTTGCATTAACTTTGCATGCCCTTTCTGCTCAGCATGAGTAATTATAGCCATGATTGCCCATCAAAGTAATTGCTCGGAAAGGCAAGAAAGTTCTCTAAAAACAACCATCATGCTCAACCTACCCCTTATCTATAAGGTCTTAGGCACCTTGCTTCAATTCGAAGCCACATTGCTAGCGTTATGCTTCGGCATGGGATTATGGTTTCAAGAATCCAACCATTTCACCTTTGGTATTCCCGCCATCGTAACAATGGCGGCAGGCACTTTGCTTCGCTTTTTCGGCCGGCATGCCGAGAATCGCATGAGCCGACGCGACGGATTTCTCATAGTGTCTCTCACTTGGGTGGTATTCTCATTGGCGGGCATGTTGCCTTTCTTACTGAGTGGTTATCAGCCCCGTGTGGCGGCAGCATTCTTCGAGACTATGTCGGGGTTTACCACGACGGGTGCCACAGCTTTTAACGACATAGACATTCTGCCTCGCTCTATCTTGTTATGGCGAAGCATGACCCACTGGATAGGAGGTATGGGAATTGTGTTCTTCACCATCGCAGTATTGCCTAATATGGGCGGTGGCGAGATGAAGCTTTTCTCGGCTGAGGCCACTGGCCTGAAGATTGGCAAGCTTCATCCGCGCATTAGCACCACGGCACGCTGGATGTGGAGTCTTTACTCGTTGCTTACTCTAGCCTGTATGGGGGCCTACTTTCTCTGTGGTATGAACTTTTTCGATGCTGTGTGCCATGGGTTGAGCACCATCGGTACGGGCGGATTTTCTACACATACCGATAGCATTGCATGGTTTCATTCCACTCGTCTGCAATGGGTGACCACGGTGTTTATGTTCTTGGCTAGCATCAACTGTACGCTACTTTATCTCTTCTTCGTGAAGCGTCGCGTTCGTGATGTATTTCACGATGATGAGTTGCGCTGTTTTCTCGTTATTTTCTTTGTGGCTGCACTGAGCATTACGGGTATTCTGATGTATGCTGACCATTTAGACTTCTCCACCGCTCTGCGTAGTGCTTTTTTCAATACCGCTTCGCTCCAGAGCACCACCGGATTTTCCGATGAAGACTTTATGAAGTGGCATCCCATGATATGGCTCATCCTTTCGCTTATCAGTATCATCGGTGCTTGTGCAGGGTCGACGAGCGGTGGTTTGAAGTGCGTGCGTGCGCTCATGGTGTGGCGTCTTACCAAAGCCGAACTCAAGAAGATGCTTCACCCTCATGCCGTATTGCCTGTGCGTATCAATAATATGCTCATCACTTCGCAGACGGCACGCACTGTATTCGTGTTCTTTGTGGTCTACTTTATGCTCATTATGGTATCTACATTCGTAATGGTGGCAATGGGACTTTCACTGCTCGACTCTTTCGGCCTGGCCATCTCCTCGTTTAGCAATGTTGGTCCTAGTATAGGGCATTTGATAGGACCGCTCGGCTCATGGAGTGTGCTCAATGATACGACGCTTTGGCTCAATTCATTCCTTATGTTGGCGGGCCGTTTAGAGATATTCTCCTTGCTACTACCCCTTACGCCCGCATTCTGGCGCGATGAGTAAGGCTCGAAATGTTTGGAAGTTAACGAGAAATACATTACTTTTGCAGCCTAAAAGGATTTGAAAATGGTGTGCTGAACATGGCCTGCCCCTTTGTGAAAAAAGGAAGGTTCTTGTCTGCAGCGTATCAACGAGAAGAAAAACTTAATACCTACAAACTATAAAAGAGTGGCAATTTCTGAAATTGTCCCTAAATTGTTCTTATGGAAACGAATGTGAAATTGAATAACACAGAACAGCAAGAAGATATGCAGTTGGTGCCACTCATAAAGTTGTGCTATCATCAGTTCAAGACAAATTGGGCTTGGTTCCTCCTGTCAGTGGTAGTATGTGCTGCCATTGGATGGGTGTATCTGCAGCGTCAACCTCGTATTTTTCAGCGTCAGTCCGTTATGCTTATCGAAGATGCCAACGATGCAGGAGCTGGTTCTTCATTTCGCGGATCTTCAAAGCGTGGCGGTGTGAACACCTTGCTTCAACTCAATGGAGTGAGCGTGGGCGATAATTTGAAAAATGAGATTTTTATTCTCTCCTCAAAACGCCTCATGCAGCGCGTGGTGGACAAGCTTCAACTTGATGTAGACTACACCGTGAAGCAGTCTTTCCACTATACCTCACTCTACGCCAAGCAACGTCCTGTGCTACTCCTCTTTGAAAAACCTTATACGGGAAAATTCTCGCAGACACTCAAGCTTAAAAAGCGCGATACCAATAGCGTGGTACTTAGCGGTATGACCGATCGCATGGGGAATATTACGCCCGATGTAGTGGCTCAGCTCGGACAGACCGTGCAGACTCCCTACGGACGTGTGAGCGTGGTGCGCGGCGAAAGTTATGGTAAATGGGATGAACAAGAGATCAATGTAACCCGTCTCTCGCCCGATAATACGTCTAGACACTACCTTGCCGAACTCACCGCAGCAGAATATGACAAGGAAACGTCACTCATTGTGTTGAGTTGTAACGATTGCAGTGTACAGCGTGCTGACGATATTCTCAATACGCTCTACGATACGTATAAGGAAGACGTTGTGGAGAATAAAAACCGCGTGGCGTTGAGCACGGGAAAGTTTATTGATGAGCGTATCAAGATAATCGGTAGCGAGCTGAGTAATGTAGAGACGCAGTTGGCTTCGTTTAAGAAACGCAATCAGTTGGTCGACTTCAACACTACGCCGCAGACCATCCTTACTCAGACCACGCAGGCTCGCCAGCAGAGCCTCGAAGCTGAAACGCAACTCAATGTGGCCAAATATCTTAATGACTACCTGCACAACCATACCAACGACCACGACCTCATACCCGCTCTCAACATAGGCGACGCTTCATTTAATTCGCAGATTTCCGCGTATAACGAACAGATGAATCGTCGTAACTTGATGGTGGCCAACTCGAGCGAGAATGCCTCTGTAGTGCGTGAGCTCGATCGTCAACTCCAGCAGATGCGTCAGGCCATCGGCTCTTCGCTCCGCAGCTACGTGAATAGCCTTGAAGTACGCCTTCGCGATGCCAAGGCTAATGAAGCTATGCTCAATGGCCGCGTGAGTGGTGCTCCCGATCAAGAAAAGCAGGGGCTAGACATTCAGCGTCAGCAATCACTCAAGGAAGCACTCTATACTTATCTGCTCAATAAGCGTGAAGAAGTAGCTCTTCAGCAGGCTATCAACGAGGCTAATGTGCGCCTAGTAGAAGGCCCCATTGGCAATAAGAAGGTGAGTCCGCGTGGCACCATCATTATGGCAGTGAGCCTCATCATCGGCTTGCTTATCCCCTCGTTCATACTATGGTTGCGCTATACGCTCGACGTGACCGTGCATGGCCGCCGCGACATAGAGGAAAATACCTCCATTCCGCTCCTAGGCGAGATACCTCATCTCAAGGATAGCACGGACAAAACTCTCCTTACAGACCTTTCGAGTGATGCTCCTATGGTGGAAGCCTTCCGTATCTTGCGATTCTCGCTTGGCTATATGCGTCATTCTACACAGGTGATGATGACAACCTCGACCACACCAGGACAAGGAAAAAGTTTTGTGTCGCGCAATATTGCCTCCATCTTGTCCATGGCAGGTAAACGCGTAATTTTGATTGATGCTGATATTCGTAAACGCACGTTGAGTGCAAACTTCGGCCATACTTTCGGACTTACCACCTTCTTGGCCGATGACCACACACAGGTGGACGATATTATCCGTCCCGACGGATTGACTAAGGGTGTCGACTTTATTCCAGCTGGTCATATTCCGCCTAATCCTTCGGAACTGCTCATGTCGACGCGATTCGAAGAGCTCATTGCAGAGCTTCGCAAGCGCTACGACCATGTAGTGATAGACACCACTCCTATGTTCTCAGTGGCTGATGCCAGTGTTGTAGGCAGACTGGTTGATTTCACAATATTTGTTATCCGTGTGGGCGTGCAAAATCGTGATTTCCTGCCCGAATTAGAACGTATGTATCAAGATGAACGCTTCCGCAAACTTTGCATCGTGCTCAACGATGCTGATGTAAAGACCTCGCGTTACGGCGGTGGTACAGGCTATGGTTATGGCTATGGTTATGGCTACGGCCAAAAGAAAAAGACTCGCGTGCAACGCATTTTGGGTCGCTTCAAAGGCTAAAGCAGACACTCTCATGTCTAATCTAAAACACTATCGAGAGCGACGTTCGCAAGACCGCCGCTCTCGGTTGCATATCATGGGTGGGGCTTCTATCAGCGACCATAAACAGCCATCAGAGGCTACTCCGCCTGCTCTGTGGGCGACGCGTCACGCGTCGGCTCAGCCTAGAATCAAAAAGTCTACTCATAGGCGGTTGGGACGAAGCGTCTCGCTTCGGTAGGGCGATGAAGGGCTCGATGCCCGAATCGACCTAACACTCAGTATTGATAGCCACGCTCCGGCATTTAGCCTCGCGTGACTAACCGAAGCGAGACGCTTCGCCCCCAGTATTGGCTGAGAAACTCATAGCATTGGCTGTTCCTTTCCCACCCTCCCCATCAGCTGCAAAGCCTCATTATTTAGAATTAATACTACACAACAGTATATGCCTCGCATCCTAATCATCTATACCGGCGGTACCATCGGCATGATAGAGAACCCCGAAACGGGAGCGCTCGAAAACTTCGACTTTGAGCACTTCAAGCACCATGTGCCCGAGCTTCGGCAGTTCAACTTTCAGATCGATGCCCTCGCCTTCGACCCACCTATCGACTCCAGCGACATGGAGCCGCGCTATTGGATCAAGATGGCGCACATCATAGCCGACCACTACGACAGCTACGATGGCTTCGTGCTTCTCCACGGCACTGATACCATGGCGTATACAGCCTCGGCATTAAGCTATATGCTCGAGAATGTGGGGAAACCCGTGATTATCACAGGCTCACAACTCCCCATTGGACAGTTGCGCACTGATGGCAAGGAGAATTTGCTAACTAGCATAGAGATAGCCGCCGCACGCGACCAGATGGGCCGACCGATGGTGCCCGAAGTGTGCATCTTCTTTGAGAGCCGACTCATGCGCGGCAATCGTACAACGAAAATCAACTCCGAGGGTTTCAACGCCTTTCGATCGTTTAATCTCCCATCGTTGGCTCATGCTGGCATTCATATCAAGTATGAAGAGCATCTTATCCGCCGACCGCAACCAGGAACCGTGTTTGAACCACATTTCTTGCTCGACAATAATGTGATGATTCTCACTCTTTTTCCTGGCATTCGCAAGGAAGTGGTTGATACGTGTCTCAATGTGAGTGGGCTTCGAGCAGTGGTGCTTAAAACGTTTGGCTCAGGCAATGCACCGCAGAAACCGTGGTTTGTCGATAGTATCCGACGCGCTATAAATAAAGGAATCATCGTGGTGAATATCACGCAGTGTTATAAAGGCAGTGTGGAAATGCATCGCTATGAAACGGGACTTCAGTTGCTCCAGGCTGGTGTGGTCAATGGCTACGACTCCACTGTGGAAGGTATGCTCACAAAACTCATGTTTTTGCTAGGTCACAGCTATTCGCATGATAAAATTATAGAACTCATGAACACCAGCATTGCTGGCGAGATAACGATATGATGCACTCTAGAATATTCCGGACTTCAAGTGTTGCCTGCAGGGCATGCTACTATATTCTCATTTCATCACTTCTGACCCTCACAAGCTGTGTTTCCACCACTGCTACTGAGGGCACCGATACTTCGCTGAAATATGCCACACTGCTTACGCTTGAGCAAGGAGATAGTTGCACCATTGCCACTGTGCGTAATCCTTGGAAGAAGGAACGAGATTTGGCGCGCTATGTGCTTGTGCCTTCTGCTCAACCCTTGCCTCATGATTTGCCGCAGGGCACGTTGCTTCGTACTCCGCTGCGTTGCAATGTTGTCACGTCCTCTGTTCACCTTGCATTGCTATCCGACCTTCAGGCACTAGACTTCGTGACAGGCGTGACCGATCGAAGCTATATCGTGAGTAAGGCTATCCAAGACAGCCTTCAATCTCATCCCGCAATCGTCGATTTGGGGCAGAGTATGCAGCCCGATGTCGAGCGAATGCGTCAAGCTGGGGTGAACGCTATATGGGTGTCACCCTTTGAAAATGCAGGACATGGGGCATTGGACAATCTAGGTCTACCTCTCATTGAATGTGCCGATTATATGGAGGTGTCGCCCCTAGCACGCGCTGAATGGATGCGTTTCTACGGCCGATTGGTAGGGCGTGGCGAACAAGCTGATTCGCTCTTCCAAGTCGTAGCACATGATTACATGGCTTGCAAGGATGAGGCAAAGAAGGCTTTTGAGGGGCGTCAACGCCCCACTGTAGTAAGTGATTTACGTTCGGGGAATACGTGGTTTCAGCCTAGTGGCTCCAGCACTTCAGGCATTTTTATAGAGGATGCGGGCGGACGCAATCTATGGGGTGATCGTAAGGAAAATGGCAGTCTGCCGCTCAGTATAGAAAGCGTGATGGCCAAGGGACAAGCGGCCGACGTGTGGCTTGTGAAGTATGGTCAGGCCGAGAATCTTAGTTATGCGCAACTTCAACGCGATTTCGGAGCCTACGCACAATTCTCGGCCTGGAAGCAACGCCATATCTATGGTTGCAACACCCTCCAAGTGTCCTTCTATGAGGACATACCTTTCCATCCAGAACGACTTCTCCGCAACCTTGCTGCTATCTTTTTGGGTCAGCCCGTGCGGGAACCAGCCTATTACACTCCTTTGAAATGAAACTATCCTTCTTCGCGCTTCTGCTCCTCGCCATACTTTCGCTATTTACGGGCAGTGTGAGCCTGTCGCCTACAGAGGTGTGGCACACGTTTTTTGGAGAAGGCACCGATGTGGCTCGTTTTATCGTGATAGATTCGCGACTTCCACAACTCTTCACGGCTGCTTTCTCGGGCGCTGCCTTGGCCGTGAGCGGTCTTGTGATGCAGTCGCTCTTTGCCAACCCTTTAGCCGACCCCTCGTTGCTTGGCGTAAATAGCGGAGCTAGCCTCGGCGCAGCCGTTGCCATGCTGCTTTTTGGGGGCACGTATAGCTTAGGTTACACATCTCTTTCGGGCGTGATGCTCACGGTGGTAATGGCTTTCCTCGGTGCGTGTATGGTCATCGCACTCCTCACGGTGTGTAGTCGCTATGTGCGAGGTAACCTCTCATTGCTTGTTGCAGGTGTGATGCTCTCGTTTGCCATTTCAGCCGTGATTTCTCTATTGAGTTTCTATGCCACTGCTGATGGCGTACGCTCTTTCGTTGTGTGGGGTATGGGTGATTTTGCTGGTGTGCCGCTCCATTGGATGCCGTTTTTCGGGTTGTGCATTGCCGTTCCGCTAGCATTACTTCTATGCTTTGCACAGCCACTCAATGCCCTACTGCTTGGACCTGACTATGCTCGCAATTTGGGCGTGAATGTACGCAGTGTTCGCACACAAGCACTTCTCCTAGTAGGCCTCCTCTCGGCCGTAGTCACAGCCTTGTGTGGCCCCATCTCCTTTATCGGCTTAGCCGTGCCTCACATGGCTCGTTTGCTTCGCCGTTCGGCCAATCATCGTGTGCTCATTCCGCTTACTGCCCTACTCGGCGCCGACGTGGCTCTGTTCTCACTAGTACTCTCTCATATTCCAGGCGAACGAGGCACTCTTCCTCTTTCGGTGATCACTCCATTTATTGGTGTACCCGTAGTGATTTATATTTTGCTCCGTCATCGCTAATCAGCTAGGAAATACTCATATAATATAAAGGTGTGGGCGCTGCATTGCTTTGGGCGTGATGCATCAATTAAAACTTATAAACTCAAATACTCCTCTATGCAAGGTTTTATACATACAGAAGAATCTAAAGCAGAAACTGCCATTCTAGTAGGTCTCATAACGAAGAACCAGAACGAGCGGAAGACCAACGAATATCTCGATGAATTGGAGTTCCTAGCCGAAACGGCGGGAGCTGTCACCGTGAAACGCTTTACGCAAAAGATGGACGGTCCCTCATCTGTGACCTACGTTGGCAAGGGTAAACTCGAAGAAATACGTGCCTATATCGACGCAGAGGAAGAAGCCGAACACGAGATAGGTATGGTAATATTTGATGATGAACTCTCTGCTAAGCAACTACGCAACATTGAGCATGCCCTTGGCGTGAAAATCCTCGATCGTACAAGTTTGATTCTTGACATCTTTGCCATGCGTGCTCAGACGGCTAATGCCAAAACACAAGTGGAACTGGCGCAATATCGCTATATGTTGCCCCGACTTCAACGCCTTTGGACACACTTGGAACGCCAAGGAGGTGGCTCGGGCTCGGGTGGTGGTAAGGGGTCAGTAGGTCTGCGTGGACCGGGTGAAACGCAGCTTGAGATGGACCGCCGTATCATACTCAATCGCATGTCTCTCCTTAAGCAGCGCCTCGCCGACATTGATAGGCAGAAGACTACGCAACGTAAGAATCGTGGTCGGTTGATCCGCGTAGCTCTTGTAGGTTATACTAACGTGGGTAAATCTACGCTCATCAATCTCTTGGCTAAGACGGAAGTATTCGCAGAGAATAAACTCTTTGCTACACTTGATACTACTGTGCGCAAGGTGATTATCGATAATCTGCCATTCCTCTTGGCTGATACCGTGGGATTCATCCGCAAGCTCCCCACCGATCTTGTCGACTCTTTTAAAAGTACGCTCGACGAGGTGCGTGAGGCCGACCTCTTAGTGCATGTAGTAGATGTGTCACACCCTGACTTTATGGAGCAAATAGAGGTAGTTAATAACACGCTACACGACCTCGGATGTTCCGAAAAGCCCCAACTCCTTGTATTTAATAAGACAGACGCTTACACTTGGACGGAGAAAGATCCCGACGATCTCACCCCCGCCACCAAAGAGAACGTGTCGCTCAATGAACTAATGCACACATGGATGGCCAAAATGGGCGATGACTGCATCTTTATCTCAGCACGTGAACGCCATAATATTGACGAGCTCAAAAAGCTCTTCTATACTCGCATCAAGCAACTCCACGTGCAGAAATATCCTTATAACGACTTCCTCTTTGAACATTACGAAGAAGCATAACTTCATTCCACTAGCGGCGTAAATATTTTTTAGAGCCAGTGTAGCGTTTATTCAGAGACGGCATTCTCTCCTTTTTGCGGCGTAATTACATCCTTTTTATCCAATGAAAGCATTAGTAAAGAAGCAATACATTCTTCCTTTCATACTTATCGCGTCCCTTTTCTTCCTATGGGGCGCAGCTCATTCCATACTCGATGTGCTCAATAAGCACTTTCAATTGTCTCTCCAAAAGAACCATGCAGAATCCTCGCTCGTGCAAGTGATGTTCTATTTGGGCTATTTTGTGATGGCCATTCCCGCGGGGCTTGTTATTGACCATAAGGGCTACCGCACAGGAGTGGTAACAGGCTTGACGCTCTATGGACTTGGCGCACTTATGTTTTGGCCCGGTGTGCAGATTGGTTCCTTCGAATTTTATTTAGGCTCGCTCTTTGTTATCGCGTGCGGCCTTGTATTTCTCGAGACGGCTGCTAACCCCTACGTGACGGAGCTTGGCGATAGAGAGACGGCCGCTTCACGCCTTAATCTAGCACAGTCATTTAATGGGCTGGGATGCATCTGCGGACCGCTCTTAGGCGGTTTGCTGCTTTTCTCTGGCGATGGGAAAAGCAATGATAGCGGACGCATCGACTTGCCCTACATTGTGATGGGTATTGTAGCCCTTGCCGTAGCGGTGGTGTTTACTCGTATTAAACTTCCCGAGATTCCCCACACTGATGCTAACGAAATGGAACAAGGAGGAAAGCGCCGCGATGTGGTGCGTCGGCTTTTCAGTAATCGCCTGTTCCTGTTTGGTATTTTCGCGTTGCTCAGTTATGAAGTATCGGAGATATCTATTAATAGCTTCTTTGTCAATTACGTGACAGACAATGAATGGATGGATCCGCGCGACGCATCCATAGCTTTGGCTTTCGGTGGCCTTGGCCTTTTCATGTTGGGGCGTGTTGTTGGCAGCATCGTGATGCAACATGTAGGAACGGAAAAAGTACTGAGAGTGTGTGCAGTAGGTACATTTCTGACCACTTTTATCGTGGTGCTTAATGCAGGTTTTCTCTCCTTAGCAGCCCTTGTACTTATCTATGTATTCGAGAGCATCATGTTTCCCACCATCTTTGCTCTATCGCTTCAGGGGCTTGGCGGACTGACGAAGCGTGCTTCGTCTTTCTTGATGATGACTCCTGTGGGCGGTGCCATCGGCCCGTTGCTTATGGGACTAGTGGCCGACGCATCTAGTATTTCTGCCTCCTTCATCGTGCCGCTCGTAGGTTTCGCCAATGTGGCAGCTTTTGCCTTCTCTTCTTCAAAGAAGGAAAGGCAATGCCCTCGCGAATAAGGCTACAATGTATCGTTTGGATGATATACTCCATTATTACTGACAAGAAAGACGGGAGGCAAACACTTTTGAATGAGTGCTTGCCTCCCGCTTTAAATTGTATAGAATGCTTGACGAAATTCGAAAGAAGGGACGATTATTCGGGTATTACGTTGGTGGTTCCTCCTGTCTTGGTATAGGTGCCATCACATGAGATACCTTTGGCTTTGACACCTGTCACGGTCATGTGGATGGTGCCGCCTGCTAGGGTATAGTTGCCCGTCACCTTGATGCCGCGGCATTTGCTGCTATCGGCCAAGCCCGTAGTGGGGTTAGTAAACTTATAGGTGGTGCCAGAGACGGTCATTTCAATGCTTGTGGTAGCGCCTTCAGCCTGCGATATAAGGAGATTGCCGCCTACGCTGATGCCCTTTGAACCATTGCCTGATACGTTGGCATTGATGGAGCCGCCATTGATGGTGGTATGGGATTCGCTCTTGATCCCCTTCACATCGTTAGCCGATACGGCTAGGGTAATAGAACCTCCGTTGATGATCACTTCACCATTGTGCTCATCGGTGGCGTCTTTCGTGACACTTACATCGATTCCATCGCCTGCGGTGCCGCTGATGTTGAGGCTTCCGCTGTCCATTTGGAGGTATTGATCGATGTGCATACCATCGTTGGCTGCATGATTAATAGTGATACCTTGACCTTCATCCATCTGGATGAGTGTATATTCGTCCGAGGCATAAGCATGTTTTGCGTTGCCAGTGAGTGTAAGGCTTGCATTGCCCGAGAACTCTGCGTGCCCATTTATAAAGAAGCAAGCTTTGCGTGGGTTGGCAGTGCCGTCGGCTAGGGTACTATTCCCGTTGGTAAGTTCCACTTTGATACGCTTGCCGTTGTCGATGCAGATGGCAGCACTATCGGGGTTGGTCAGATTGAGTGCGCTGAGATTGATGGTCGACTTGTATTGACCATCCATATAGAATGAGCCATTATTAGAACTACCAGCGAGGGCGTAAGTATATTCTTCAGCCACATCGGCATCGGCCACTACGCTCACGTGATCGCCCTTGAGCGTGATAGCCACATGGGGAGCCATGTCGGCCGATACGGTCACCCAAGTATTATTTGGAGCATAGGCCACATTTAAGGTATTGGCCTTTATCGTGGAGCGGTCAAAAGTGATAGAGTCTATTTCGGAGGTGGTGAAGAGGTTACCCATCACGCTGAGTTTTCCCTCAGCGGTGAATTTCATATCGGCGGCAGTAGCGGCGGGCACAGCGGTGATTACGTGGCCGCGATATACCTTCATAGTCTGTGCACTGATGGCAGTGCACAGCAGGGAAGCGGAGAGTAGAGTGAAAAGTCGTTTCATCTTGCGATTACTTTAAGCGTTTTTCCAGCAATCTTCACGAGATACGTGCCAGGTTGCAGACCAACGGTGGGCATTAGCCGGCCGTCTAGACTATAAACTTGTGCGGGTTGAGAAGCGTGGAGCGTACCATTGACGATAGAAACTTGGAGCGTGGCACTTGTAGTAATTTGAGCTATGCCAGTGGCTTCGGCAGCGAAGAACATGCTCTGCATTTCACTGAGGGGGGCGCTAAACGATTCAGTACCATTGGTAGCAATCATTTGTCCGTCGGCAAAGGTAATCTTCAGATGGTCAATACCGAGAGATGTTTCGGAGCCGCCAGCTTTCTTGAGGGTGAGAAAGTCGTAGCTCTGAGCTTGCATGGTGCATGCGCTCGCTGCAAGCATAAGGAGTGATACGAGTGCTTTCATGTGTGTAAAGTATATGTGATGTTTTTTACGTACGATAGAGGACTACGGCTACTTAATATATTATAAGGCGTTGCGCTGCTATGCGGAGAGGCTTAGGTAGCCTCTATGAAGGGTATCCTTTTCAGAACTTAAACTTGTATCCGATGCTTAGAATGTGAGAGTCGGAGTCATTGTCATCGTCGGCTCCGTTGTTGTATACGTAAGCAAAGTCGAGCCTATGCTGCTTACTAATCTTCCATTCCGTACCCACGGTGAGTCGTCGTTTGTCGAGGTGCATCTGTTCTGTGAGCGAATTGCTGAACTCATAAGTGACGTAGGGCGACCATGCACAATGCTTCCATGAGAGTTCTAAGCCAAAGCGTGAGCGTAGGTAGTGACGATCTTTTGCTTTCTTGGTGTCAGTCTCAGAGTTGCGGCTCGCAAAGTGCTGTCCAGCGTAGGAGAATGCTCCTGCTAAGTCAGAACCTTCGCCCATGGGAGTACGATATTTATATTTCGTGATGTCTGTACTGACAAAATGAGTATACTGGTAGCGTTCGCGAGCCGAGAGCGTAATGCGTGTCGCACCTGCATGAATGGGCAGTGAACCCGTCACATCGAATGTTGCGCGGTGTTTGCTACGCCAAAAGGCTTCGTCCACGTTGTAGCCACGCAGTGTTGTGCCATTGCTCTTATATTTTGCTTCAACTTCTTCAAGATTGTAATCACGGATGAAGTTGTATCCTGCACTCAATCCAAGACAACGCAAGGGACGATAATTAAGTCCCACGTCGAACCCATAGCGTGTCAAGTCGCGGAGCTTGTTTTCGGCGCGGAGATCCACTCCTGCATCTACGGAAAATTGTTTGCAGAGGCTTTTCTGCACAGTTAGGCTCGTCCATACACCATAATCGTCGGCTACGGAAGGAAGCGCCCACAGGGCGGTAAGACTAAGGATGATAGCTTTTTTCATACGACGGTGAAAAGGTTTTAATCGTTCTCGCGTGGAATCTTGGTCAGATGGTCCACGCTCTTGATGCGATGGTCGGGGTCAATATAGAACACGCGTAACATCGTCATATCTGTAAGGAAGTCTACTGCACCCACTTCCACTCGGGTAATTTTCAGTCCGAGGCGCTCTTCTAGGTCAGCCTTGAGCTCATCGTAGCGTTCAGGCGTGATGAGTTCAATGTTGTCGTACTTCACGTATTTGCATCCCTCATAGTTGGTGTTGAGGAAATTTTCGCATAGCCATACGCATACCACGAAAATAGCGTTGATGCTCAGTTGCTCCAAGAGATTGAGCGAACCGCCACATTTACCATTAATCACGCTCAGCGCTACTAGAAAGAAGAGGTAGGTCATTTCGCGAATGGGCACCTGTTCAGTGCGATAACGTATGATGCCGAAGATCGCAAAAAGTCCTAAGGCTGCTCCAATGCCCATGTCGTGATTGTCGCGTAGGAGCAAAGCAATAAGCATGTAGATGCTCACGCTAAGAAGAATAAATGTGAAGTAGTAGTCGCGTCGGCGCCCTTTAGGGTAGTAGAAGAAGTGTACTACTGCCCAAGTAACGAGCGTATTGATAACGAGGCTAAGAATTGTGCTGCCCAGCGCAGCCGAGAATGAGAAAGAGAGAAGGTCTTGGAGCATGGGGTGTAAAGATGTTTTTATGAGAACGGCTTTGCTTAGGCGACATCAGGTAAAGCCAAACGACGGAAAAGGGGAAAAGCACGTTGCGAGTAATGGATTTTGTAGATGAATATTCGGGAATAGGTCGATCTGTTAGGTGCTCGTTCAAGCTAGCGAAGTGTCAACTCATAGCATGTGCCTGCTGAATTTTGCGTATTTTAATGAGTCGTTTCTTAAATCGATTGATGTGAAGCCCTTCGTCTGTCACGGAAGCGCCGATACAATATTTGCTAAATCCTGCGGGCTTGATGCGTAGTTGGCGAAGCATGGGCAAGATGGGCGAGTGGCAGCGGCCATCGCGCTTTAGCTCTATGACAACGATATTTTCCATTTCAGAGTGTTCCTCCGTATGGTAGTTATAGAATTGAATATCAAAATCAATGGTGAGACGCTCCGTCTTGTCGTAGTTGACTAATGTAATTCGGCTGAAACGATTGCCTACGGCGGGACTAATTTGGCTGAGCCATAGCCCCGTTTGTTCGTGGAGAAAGTCCGTGCCTGCTCCCTTGCGTACCACATCATCGAGCGAAGGCACTTGAATGCGTGTCTTACGTGTGGTGCCGTGATTATCCTTCTTTTTGATTTCAAGGAATGTAAGGTCTGAGTTTACATAAGTGCGCACCCTCACTTTTTGTCGGGGCTTGCGTCCCGTCTCATGCTGTCGAAACATGGCATGCGTCTGCGGATCGTCAAAGTAGGTTGTAGCATAAGGGCTCACCCTCTGTCCGTCAATCTCCTGAGCATAGTAGCTACCACGCACCATTGTGAGCAGTTGTTTGAGTGTGTTCACATTGGTGAGGTATTTCTGATCTGTACGATTCATAAGCCTAATAGCCGACATTTCCTTCAATGTGATGGGGGGAAGCTCTTGGGCTAATTGTTCAATGCTTTCTGTTAAGTCGTTCATGACGGTGGTGTTGTTCATAAGCGTATGGTTCACGCAGCAAAGGTAATGCAATGTTTTAAGTAATCCAAATGCTTTTGTAATAATTTTGTAACCTATAGCTCCGTTTTCGGCCTGTTTTTTGTCCGTCCGACGACCATAGCGGGCCATTCGCCCCACAAATTGTACGATTGGTAGATTTTGGCTTTCCTTACTTTCCAAGAGCGCAAGGTAAAGATTTTCCTCCTTTTACTTTGCAATCTACCTTGTGTGTGCTACCTTTGCATGTATATTTCTAGCAGTTAATCCTTTTATTAGTCCTCAGCCTAAGCAGAGTGTACATACGAAAGAATCCATGAAAATCATACTTAATCCGAAATACGAAGCCCTACGCAGCTACTTGTTGCATCTTGACGACCACTTCGAGCATGAGGGGCGCGAGCTTCATGCAGGACGTAATGTCATACGAACTCTCGTCACCCACGGTCTTACGCTCTGTGTGAAGCGCTATGCTGAGCCTCCTTTTCGCCGTCGATTGCAGCAGATGCTCTATAAGAAATCGAAAGGGAAACTAGCATATCTCAGTCCGTTGCTGCTTCGTGAGCGAGGATTTGAAAGTCCTGAATCTGTGGCCTTCGTGAGCTACCATCGTGGCCTGTTTCATGCCACCACCTACTTCGTGAGCTTGCTATCAGACTATCGTTATAACATGCAGACTCTCCTTAGTCAGCCCCTTGAAGAACAGCGCCGCGTCATCGAAAACTTTGCACGATTTGCTGCTCACCTGCACGAAGACGGGTTCCTCCACCGCGACTTCTCCTCCACCAATATCCTCTACGATTGCATTGAAGGCCGCTACCACTTCTCTTTGGTAGATACCAATAGCATGAAGTGTGGTACAGCGGTAAGCATTGAGGCAGGCTGCCGTAATCTTTCGCAGCTCACGGGCGACGATGCTTTCTTTGCTCTCCTAGCAGAGTGCTATGCCGCCGAGCGAAAGGCCGATCCCGTAAAGTGTACCCGCTTAATCAATGAAGCACGTTTGCGCCGCCAGAAGCAAGAATTGCCTGTGTAGGGAAATTCTCCTTCCTACTTATTCCCCTCTCTTCGACTCTAAACTAAATAAATCATAGTTATGAAAAAAGTATTGACTCTTCTCCTTGTAATGTACGCATCCATGGCAGTGCATGCACAAAAGTTTGCCCTTGTCGACATGGAGTATATCCTAAGCAATATTCCCGCCTATGAGCGTGCCAACGAACAGTTGAACCAAACTTCTAAGTCGTGGCAAGCCGAGGTGGAAGCACTCAATCAAAAAGCCCAGACGCTCTATAAGAACTATCAGAATGAAAGTGTATTCTTGAGCGAGGCCCAGAAAAAAGAACGTGAAAAGGCCATCGTAGACAAAGAAAAGGAGGCTGCTGAGCTTAAAAAGAAGTACTTTGGTCCAGAAGGAGAACTCTACAAAAAGCGTCAGAGCTTGATAGAACCGATACAAGACGAGATATACAATGCCGTGAAGTCCATAGCTACAAGCAAGGGCTTTCAACTCATTCTTGATCGAGCCTCCGATACGGGTATTATCTTCGCTTCTCCCTCAATCGATATCAGCAACGAGGTACTCTCAAAGTTGGGCTACGACAAATAAGTCCATTTCCGACTAGCAGACCGCCTCTTCCCTCGCACCAGAGGCGGGATGCTGTAATATTCGCATCCACCGGACGGAGGCTCTTACATAGTCGAGGGCACTCCGTCCGGTTTCTTTTTCTTTCCTCAATATTTCTAACGTTATGCGAAAAATATTCCTTCCGCTTCTGTTCTTCCTTCCCCTATGGGCAGCGGCACAGGCGGATCAGAAACCCAATATCATCGTGCTTGTGGCCGACGATTTAGGTTATGGTGACCTCTCGTGCTATGGCGCCCATCGCGTACAAACTCCCACCATCGATAGCTTGGCCGCTCATGGTGTACGTCTCACGAATATGCACGCTTGTGCTTCTACCTCCACCCCTTCGCGCTATGCCCTGCTCACGGGCGAATATCCCTTTCGCCGTACTGGCACGGATGTAGCCGCGGGTAATGCCTCAATGATTATTCGTCCAGAGCAGACCACCGTGGCCGACCTCATGCATTGCGCTGGTTATGCCACAGCAGCCATTGGTAAATGGCACCTCGGACTAGGCAGTCGCACGGCTCAGCAAGATTGGAACGGCGCCATCGACCAGACCCCGCGCGACCTTGGATTCGACTATCATTACATTATGGCTGCCACCGCCGACCGCGTGCCTTGCGTATATATCGAAAATGGTCGCGTGGCCAATTACGACCCCTCTGCTCCCATCAGCGTGAGCTATCGCCAAAACTTCGAGGGCGAACCTACGGGGCGCTCCAATCCCGAACTCTTGACCAAACTGCAGCCCAGTCATGGCCACGATATGAGCATTGTCAATGGCATATCGCGCATAGGCTATATGAAGGGAGGCGGACGTGCCCTTTGGCGCGACGAAGATATCGCCGATAGTATTATGAGCCATGCCATAGGTTTCATCGATTCCCATCGTTCATCTCCCTTCTTTATGTATCTATGCACCAATGATGTACACGTGCCACGCATGCCGAATGAGCGATTTCGCGGCAAAAGCCCTATGGGGCTTCGAGGTGAGGCCATTCTGCAGTTTGATTGGAGCGTGCGCCAGCTCGTTGATGCTTTGCGCAGTCGAGGTCTTGATAAAAACACGTTGCTCATCATTACGAGCGACAATGGTCCTGTGCTTGATGATGGTTATCGTGACCAAGCCGTAGAACTCTGTGGCGACCATCACCCCGGTGGTCCTTTTCGAGGAGGAAAGTATAGCGCTTTCGAGGCAGGATCGGCTGTGCCATTCATCGTATATTGGCCTGCAGGAACTGCTGGTGGCGTAAGTTCTGACGCACTTGCTTCGCTCATTGATGTGCCAGCCTCGCTCTCGGCCTTAGTGGGTACAAAGCCCTCGGCTAATGAAATACCCGATAGTCAGAATCAACTCGCCGTATGGCTCGGCCAAAGCCGCGTACCTCGCGAATATGCTGTAAGTATGGCTTCCAATCGTAGCCTAACGCTTCGTACGCAACATTATAAGTACATCTCGCCTTCCGACGGTGGCCCTATGATTACGTGGGGGCCGAAGATTGAGACTGGCTATCGCAGCACCCCTCAACTCTACGACCTCGATGATTCTAACTACGAGTCTGCCGACATCTCTGCACAAAAGCCCAAGGTACTCCAACGCTTGCAGAGATTACTAGGAGTAGTTCGCGGCGGAAGATAGTTCCGCTTCTGCACTGCGGACAACGCATCACCCATAATGCGAGTTCGCATACTTCACAGATTCTTTTTTGTAGTGCCTTAAAATCTGCAACCCCATAAAAAAACAAAGTGTCTGAAAAAGAATGTTTCAGTTCACTTTGCTTTTTTATGGGGTTGCAGATTTAATGTGTTGTTCTTCCTTTTAAGTTCTTTTTCCCTCCCACTGATACTGGGTGAGGATAGTCCTTTTATTTAGTTTTTTGGTGCGAAGACACAGTCTCTTTTCGGCGCGTACAAATTCTCTCTGCGTAGATAAAAAATACCCCTTTGTGAACGGAGAAATGCATAAGCAGCGACGGAGTACTCCGAACTTCGTCATTATCAAGCTAAAACCTATGTCTTCCCGTTTCTAGATGAAGATTTTCCCGTCGTTCACTGGGCGGTAAACGCTCTACCGGACGGCAGCGGTAGCTTTACCGGACGGCAGCGGTAAAGCTACAACTGGGCATCTGTAGACGGAAAGATGTACATCTGTGGACGGAAAGACGTACACCTTGGAACGGCATATACGAAGTCAACAAAACGTTGTCTTGGAAGAACTTGAACAACGTAGCATTTCACAGAGCCGATAAACTGGTAAGGATTCTATATCTCCTATATAGAAACTCAAATGCCAAGATATTTTATTAGAAGAATAGAATGAGAAGCAGAAATAGATAGTGGACAACCATTTGTAAATGAGTTTACCAAAGCTCGTTTTGACACGAAAGTTGGGTTTATGCTCGGCAATAAAAATAAAAGTATTGCGACTTTCATTTTGTATTGCGCTCGGTTTGCACTAACTTTTGCTACGTGCAAGTTAGGCTGCGGCTCGGAAATACCAAACAAAAGCTTGCTTTTCTTTTGTATTTCTCTCGCCTTGCACTAACTTTGCACCCAAATACCATAACTGTTGCTCTAAGGCACAGTGAATGTAAGAATAGTAAACAGCTAAATGGCACTCATGACTGAGAATAAAACGAACAAGAATAATCCGAATGAAGAGAGCATGATCGTAGACGGACACAAGCTCTCTATTGAAGAATACCTCGATCAGGACGAAAAGAAAGACCTCCTCAGACTGCTCACCGCAGGATCGGTGGATGATGGTAAATCTACCCTCATCGGACGTCTGCTCTTCGACTCCAAAAAGCTCTACGAAGACCAACTCTCGGCACTTGAACGCGACTCTAAGCGTGTGGGCAATGCCGGTGCAGGGCAGATTGACTATGCTCTGCTCTGTGACGGACTAAAGGCCGAGCGTGAGCAGGGTATCACCATCGACGTGGCCTACCGATATTTCTCTACCAACAAGCGTAAGTTTATCATCGCCGACTGCCCGGGACACGAGCAATATACGCGCAACATGATTACGGGTGGATCGACTGCCAACTTGGCCATTATCCTGGTCGATGCTCGTACGGGTGTGATTACGCAGACACGTCGTCACACTTTCCTTTGCTCGCTACTAGGCATCAAGCATCTCGTGTTGGCTGTCAACAAGATGGATCTCGTAGATTTCGATGAAAAGGTGTTCCGCAAAATCGTGAGCGATTTCGAGGAATTTATCCACACATTCGATATCCCCGACGTGCGCTGCATTCCTCTCTCGGCTCTCGAGGGTGATAATGTGGTGACTCGCAGCGAGCGCACACCTTGGTATGATGGGCCGGCTCTGCTCGAATTCTTGGAGACTGTGCACTTGGGCAACGACCACAACCTCAAGGACTTCCGTTACCCCGTGCAGTACGTGCTTCGTCCCGACCTCGACTTCCGCGGTTTCAGCGGAAAGATTGCTAGCGGCGTGGTGCGCAAGGGCGACGAGGTGATGGCTCTTCCTTCAGGAAAGCGAAGCCACGTGAAGCGCATCGTTACTTACGATGGCGACCTCGACTATGCCTTCCCGCCTCAGTGTGTGACGCTTCAGCTTGAGGATGAAATAGATATTTCGCGTGGTGAAATGATTGTACATCCTGACAATGTGCCCAACGTAGGCCGTCACTTCCGCGCTACTCTTGTATGGATGGACGAACAGCCTATGGACGTGAACAAATCGTTCTATCTGAAGCAGACCACCAACACCACGCGCTGCCGCATCGACCACTTCGACTATAAGATCGACGTCAACACGCTTGAGAAAAGCGACGTAGACCACTTGGAACTCAACGAAATAGGTCAAGCCGTCATCGTGACTTCAAAGGAACTCTTCTTCGACGCTTATAAGGACAACAAGCCTACGGGCGCGTTTATCCTGATTGACCCGATCACCAATAATACCTCGTGTGTGGGTATGATTGTAGGACCCGTGGCTGAAGAACAGCTTCACTCCGACGATGCACTGCCTGTGCTCGACTTGCCCAAATTGGGTATCGCACCCGAACACTACGACGCGATTGAAAAGGCGGTGAAAGACCTCAGCCGTCAAGGCATCGAGGTGAAGGTGAAGCGATAACCACACATTAGCATATAAGCATATTAATAGCATATTCGCATCATGAAAGCCCTAAAAGAACGTATCTTGCGCGATGGTAAATGCTTCGAAGGAGGCATACTGAAAGTAGATAACTTTATCAACCACCAAATGGACCCCATCCTAATGAAGTCCATGGCAGTGGAGTTTGTTCGTCGCTTTGCTAGCACGGATATCAACAAAATCATCACCGTCGAAGCTAGCGGTATTGCTCCTGCCATTATGGTGGGCTATCTGCTCGAACTCCCTGTGGTGTTTGCTAAGAAAAAAACGCCCAGCACGATGGAGCGTATGCTTGCCACACAGGTGTTCTCCTTCACAAAGCAACGCTCATATGATGTCTGCGTAAGTAGCGACTATCTCTGCCCAGGCGACAAGGTGCTCTTCATTGATGATTTCCTAGCCAATGGCAATGCAGCCAAAGGTGTAATCGATCTTGTGAAGCAGGCGGGTGCCGAACTCATGGGCATGGGATTCCTTATTGAGAAAGCTTTCCAGCATGGCGGAGATGAGCTTCGCAGTATGGGGTTACACGTGGAATCGCTCGCTATTATTGAAAGTCTCGACAACTGCGAAATCAAAATAAAGGAAGATGGCTACGAAAGATAAATCCTCAGTAGCCATGCAGAACTCCTCAGAGTCAGTCAAGACAGGCTTAATCTATGGGCTCAACGACCGTCCGCCTCTGCGCGAAACGCTTTTCGCAGCAGCGCAGCACTTGCTAGCCATATTCGTAGCCATTGTTACGCCACCGCTCATCATAGCTAACGCCTTGAAACTTGACACTCAGACCACGAGTTTCCTTGTGTCAATGTCGCTCATGGTGTCGGGGGTAGCCACTTTTATCCAATGCCGCCGGCTTGGAGGCATTGGTTGCGGATTGCTCTGCATCCAAGGCACGAGTTTCTCATTTATAGGCCCCATCATCTCTGCCGGCTTCGACGGCGGATTGGCCACCATCTTTGGCGCCACAGTAGCGGGGTCGTTCGTCGAAATGTTTGTGAGCCGTATCCTTAAATATGCGCGCCGTGTTATCACTCCCCTCGTGAGTGGCGTTGTGGTGACACTCATCGGTATGTCGCTTATTAAAGTAGGCATCACTGCTTGCGGAGGAGGCGAAGCGGCTAAGGCTGCGGGCACTTTTGGCTCGTTTGAGAATGTGGGCATTGCCGCCCTTGTGTTGGTGCTCATTGTATTTTTCAATCGCAGCAGTAATCGCTACCTACGCATGGGTTCCATCGTGATAGGTCTTGTGGTGGGCTATGCCTTAGCTTGGGCTCTCGGCATGGTTGATTTCGGTTCCGTGCAGAGCTATGGCGGATTCAACTATCCCAATCCATTCAAGTATGGACTGAATTTTAATATATCGTCTATCATAGGGCTCGGCTTGGTATATCTTATCACTTCAATCGAAGCCTATGGTGATATTACCGCTAATTCGCTCATATCGGGCGAACCCGTGGAGGGTGATACCTTTATGAAACGTGCCGAGGGCGGCATCCTAGCTGATGGATTCAACTCCATGCTTGCTGGCCTGCTCTTCTCTTCTTTCCCCAATAGCATCTTTGCTCAGAATAATGGTATGATTCAGCTCACGGGAGTGGCAAGCCGCTATGTCGGTTACTTTATTGCCGCGATGCTTGTGGTGTTGGGCATATTCCCCGCCGTGGGCATAGTATTCTCGCTTATGCCCTCACCTGTATTGGGCGGAGCCACACTGCTTATGTTTGGCACGGTGGCCGCAGCAGGCATTCGCATCATAGCTTCGCAAACCATTAATCGCAAAGCCACTCTCGTCATGGCTATCAGTTTCTCGCTTGGATTGAGCGTGGAACTCGTTCCCGAGATTCTTAGCCAATTGCCAGATACGCTGCGTAGCATCTTCTCTTCGGGGATCACCACGGGCGGACTTGCTGCTATCCTTTCCAATTTGATTATCCGTATAAAGGAATAGATTATTCTATAAAAAGGACTTCCGTCATTTGGCTCCCTTTAAGGAAGGAGACTATCATTTTGGGGAATGACGCGTTATAACACATCTCTGCCTATGAATCGCTTGCTTCGAATTACGCTGCAAATAGCTCTTGGCTTCGGGATCATGCTTCTCGCTACGGGCTGTGCAGAAAAGGCAACCGACCGCTATGCTCACATTAGGGCATTCTTGCAGTTTCGTCCCGTATCGGCGAGTGCGCCTTTGCTCTCAGCCGTGCGTAATCAAGGTATGTTTTGCACAATCCGTATCGGCACCTCGCAGTTCCTCTTCACGGGGCCTACGGGCACTTCGAGTTCTTGGCCTATCACCGATGTGGTGCGAAATTATGGACAGCCGGAGTGTGTGGCGGGCTTCGTTGTAGGCATAGCCTCTACGCCCGACCTCAACGGACAAATGCCTCTCCTTGCTTACGACTTAGCATGTCCCAACTGCTATGCAGGTGATGCCATGATAACGAAAGAACTCACCTTGAGTGGAGAACGACTTTCGTGCAGCCGTTGTCACCGCATATACGACCTCCAAAGCGATGGCATCGTGGTGAGCGGCGACCCAGGTCAACCCCTTCTGCGCTATCGTAGCGTGGTATACAATCAAGCGAATGATTTGCTTGTGATTATGAACTAATCGGGCGGAAATGAATGCTCTGATATCAAAGGTTCCCTCTCATAAGGAAGTAATACTTCATACTTTCCTCTGAGAGGATATAATACTTCATTCTTCATACTTCATACTTACAATGATAGACCTATTTATTATCATAGTAGCTCTGTGGGCACTCTTCAGTGGATGGCGTGCAGGCGTTATCAACGAGTTGATGTCGACCTTTGGTATACTCGTGGGCTTGCTCATAGCAGCCACCTGCTATCGATATGGCCACGACTTCTTGGCTGTGAATGGATCGGAGACCAACATGGTGACCAGCATCATAGCCTTCTTGCTCCTGTGGATCATTGTGCCTATCGCTTTAGGCTTTGTGGCCAATGTGCTCACGCGTTCGCTCAAGACCTTCCGATTGGGCATGCCCAACGCAATACTCGGTGCAGTGGTATGCTTGCTGAAATATCTTGTCATATTGAGTTGCGTGTTCAACGTAATGCAAGAACTTGGCATCATGAACCAAGAGAAAGTGGCAACGTCGAAACTCTACACTCCCGTGGCTGGTGCGCTCGGTATGTTCTTCTCTGACGAAGAAGGTTCTGCCGAGGGTAGCAACGGCGCAGCAACTCCTGCAGATTCTGCTTCTGTTCAGAAGTCGGACACCATCTGGGTAGACATGAGCAGCCACAAGGCTGATACTAAGACGAAATAAGGACTATACCTATATAATATACGTATGGCTAACGAAAACGAACTGGTAAAGGAATTTACCGACAAGAAATATGAATATGGGTTCACCACCGATATACACACCGAAATCATTGAGCGTGGACTTAATGAGGACGTAGTGCGGCTCATTTCGCAAAAGAAAGGTGAACCTGAATGGCTTCTCGATTTCCGATTGAAAGCTTTCCGCTATTGGCAAACACTTGAGCAGCCCGATTGGGGACACGTGTGCTTGCCCCAAATAGACTATCAAGCCATCTCCTATTATGCCGACCCAACGAAAAAGCAAAAGGATGAGGGAGAGAAAGAAATCGATCCGGAACTGATGAAGACGTTCGACAAACTGGGCATTCCTCTCGAAGAGCGCATGCAGTTGGCAGGTGTCGCGGTAGATGCCGTGATGGATTCCGTCAGTGTGAAGACAACTTTCAAAGAAAAGCTCCAAGAGAAGGGTATCATCTTCTGCTCTATTTCGGAAGCAGTGCGTGAGAATCCAGAGTTGGTGCGCAAGTATCTAGGCTCTGTGGTGCCTTATCGCGACAATTATTTCGCGGCACTCAATAGTGCTGTGTTCTCCGATGGCTCGTTTGTATACATTCCTCGTGGTGTGCGTTGTCCCATGGAACTTTCCACGTATTTCCGCATCAATGCTCGTAATACGGGACAGTTTGAGCGTACGCTCATCGTATGCGACGACGGAGGCTACGTGAGTTATCTCGAAGGATGTACTGCACCGATGCGCGATGAAAATCAACTTCATGCTGCCATTGTAGAAATTGTGGTCAATGAAGATGCAGAGGTAAAGTACTCTACTGTGCAAAATTGGTATCCTGGCGACAAGAACGGCCGAGGCGGCGTATACAATCTCGTGACAAAACGAGGCCAACTGCGCGGTGCTAACTCCAAACTCTCGTGGACGCAGGTAGAGACAGGGTCTGCCATCACATGGAAGTATCCTTCATGCGTGCTCATGGGCGACAATTCACAGGCTGAATTCTACTCCGTGGCTGTGACCAACAATCATCAAGAAGCCGATACGGGCACCAAGATGATTCATATCGGGCGCAACACGCGCAGTACGATTATTTCCAAGGGTATCTCGGCGGGAAAAAGTCAGAATTCGTACCGTGGGCTCGTCAAGGTGGGCTCAAAGGCTGCTGGTGCTCGCAACTATTCTTCATGCGACTCTTTGCTGCTAGGCTCAGAATGTGGTGCACATACTTTCCCATATATTGATGTGGCCAACCCTGATGCTACCGTGGAGCATGAAGCTACCACTTCAAAAATATCGGAAGACCAACTTCTCTATTGCAATCAACGAGGTATACCCACCGAAGATGCCGTGTCGCTCATTGTGGGAGGCTATGCCAAGGAAGTCATCAACAAACTCCCCATGGAGTTTGCCGTGGAAGCCACGAAACTCCTCAGCGTATCGCTCGAGGGAAGTGTGGGATAGTAGTATAATGTATTTAGCACGATAACGAACCAGCTAGCAAGTAGCTATTTTTCAATGGACATCCGTATGTCCATGGTTCTATATAAAAAGACAATCCGCTTACGTATCGATTTCGTTTGACTTTTCAACCTATTAACTCCTATATATACAAAACATGATAACCATAAGCAACAACGAACTGCGCGTGGTGATAAGTACTCTAGGCGCAGAGGTTCAAAATATTACGGATGTGGCCACGGGACGTGAATATCTGTGGCAAGGTGATGAACGTTGGTGGCGCGGACGTTCGCCTATACTTTTTCCCATTGTGGGCGGAATGTGGAATGGCACTTGCCGCATTGCTGGTCAAGAAATCTCCATCCCCAAGCATGGTGTTGTGCGTCGTGCCGAATGGAGTGTAGCCGAGAAAGGCCATGACTACGTAAGTTTACAAATATTCAGCACAGTGGGGTCGTTTGCGATTTTTCCCTTTGCCTTCCGCTTGAAGGTGACCTACCGCTTAGAGGGACGCAAACTATGCGCCAATTTCCACGTAGACAATCTTAGTGCTTGCGATTTGTGGTTCCAACTCGGTGGACACCCTGCCATAGCCCTTCCAGATTGGAGTGAGGCGAATGCCGTGGATGGCTATCTAGATTTAGAGGGAGATGCAAAGTACGTGTTGCGTGCAGGCGAACAAGGGTGCTTGGAGGATGAAAAATTCCCCGTTCCCGCTGAGGTAGATGGCCTCGTGCCTCTTTCGGTCGAAACTTTTAGCCACGAAGCGCTTATCTTCGATGAGCATCAAGTTAGCGCCGTTCGTGTGCTAAATCGCAACAAGCAGGCTATTGCCCGTGTGGAAAGTTCCGCTCCCGTATGGCTTTTCTGGAGTCCGAAGGGGGTGCATACGCCCTTTGTCTGCTGCGAACCTTGGTATGGCCTTTGTGATCACCAGGGCTTCACGGGTACTGTGGAAGAGCGTCCTTATATCCAGTGTGTCCATGAGGGCGAAAACTGGGAAGGCTACTACTCTGTGGAAGTATACTAGATTGGTATGCTAGATTTTTGTAAATTTATTGTTGTGACGAATCAATGATACATATAAACGCACCTGTATGAACTAGTACAGGTGCGTCTCTATATAATAAAATAAGAAATGGAATCTAGTAAAAAACGTGAGCGTGAGATATTTTGCGTCACATTATGGGGTAGTTTTGTAAATTTTCTGCTCCTTGTGTTCAAGTTTGTAGCAGGTATTTTCGGTGGAAGTTCAGCAATGATTGCCGATGCTGTGCATTCTCTCTCCGACTTTATTACCGACGTTGTTGTAATACTCTTTGTGCGCATCTCTTCTAAGCCTTGCGATACCGACCACGATTTTGGACACGGTAAGTACGAAACGCTTGCCTCTACCCTTATCGGCCTTATGCTCTGCGTTGTAGGCATTGGTATTCTTTGGTCGAGCGCAACTAAGATATTTAGTGTCTGCACTGGTCACACTATTGAGCAGCCTGGCGTGGTGGCTCTTGTCGCTGCCCTCGTGTCGATTGTTTCTAAGGAATTCCTTTATCAGTGGACTACCCGCGTAGGTCGTCAAGTAGATTCTCCTGCGGTCATCGCTAATGCATGGCATCATCGCAGTGATGCGCTCTCAAGCATCGGTACGGCCATAGGCATAGGTGGGGCTATTCTGCTGGGTCCCAATTGGCGTGTGCTCGATCCGATTGCCGCTGTGGTGGTGAGTGTATTTATTATTCGTGTATCGCTGAAACTCTTTATTCCTAGCATTCAAGAATTACTAGAGAAATCGCTGCCTGAGGATGAGGAACGCTTCATTATAGAAAGTATTCTTGCTGAACCTGGCGTGTCGAAGCCTCATAACTTGCGAACTCGCCGCATTGGCAATAACCGAGCTATCGATGTACACTTCCGCATGGACGGAGATACTTCATTGATGGATGCGCATAATGCTACGCGAAGCATCGAAAATCGCCTACGTCAGCACTTCGGCAAACAGACGATTATTACTACGCATGTGGAGCCAATAGAGGAATAGATAGCTAAAAACTCGTACGAACAAGTGAGGTACACATATATAGTGTGTATTGTAAAAGCGGTTCATGCAACAATGTAAGCCATGTGAAACTTACTTATTGCATGAACCGCTTTGTTAGATGTTTGCAGTAGAGAAATCTTCTTGCGATGCTAAATAGATTTTCTTTAGGCATGAAAAACTTAATGCATCTCTTTTAGAGCAATGGGGCTTCTCTGGCTTCCATGTAAAGAATGATAGGATTAGTACCATTCTCCATCATCATCGGATCCGTTATTGTCGGTGCCCTGACTGCTGTTGATGCGCTCAAGTTCTTCGGGTGTATACTCATCTTCGTAATGTTGTTCGATGGGTGCTGTCTCAATAGGAACATTGGCAGGCAAGCGAAGCGGAACAAAGGTACGATCGAAGAAGGCCTGATAGTCGTTGAAGCTAAATACAGAGCCGAGTAGGTCGAGGTTCTCTTTCGAGATGAGCAGTATGCGTGAATGGTCGAGGAATGGTCGCAGTTGCTTGTTTTTAAACACTCGTTGAGCATAAGCATGAGCTTCATCGTAAGAAGAAAAACCCGCTATGCGAAATTGGCTCAAACCATCGTTCTGCACGATGGACATGTCGAAACCACGGACAACGAATGAAGAGAAGTTGAATTGCGCCATTTCGTAGAGCAGTTTGTTATTGTCCACCGAATCGGTGGGATAGGCTAGAACGAAAAGGAAGGGCGCATTCCGATCGGGGGAAAAGCGTTTTGCCTGTGTCTGTTGTTCGGCTGTTGTAGCTTCAGCAGTGCGACGATCCCAAAGCGATCCGAGATCGAAAGTTCCTGTGCCTGGCTTCCGTCCTGCTTCAAGGCCCTTTACAATCATTCCTGCGAGGGGGCTGACATCGCTTTCGGGGAAATCTTTCACCAACTGACGTAGTTCCTCAGACACCTCTCTCGCGGGTGCTGTCCCGAGACGAGACAGAGCGTGGACGAAGATAAACTTGGGACGGTTGGCTCCAGCGGGATATTCCTTTGTAGAGATGTCGAAGTTGTTTCCCACCATTTCGAGATTGCGCTGGCGGTAAGCCTGGTAGGTGGCTGCGTAGAGCGAGTCTTCAATAGCCTTACCAAAGCGAGCTTTAAATTCGAAGTTCGGGTCTGTAATCACCTTTGTACGCTCATCGTTGGGATAGAGTTGCGCCATGTGTTGGCGCATTTGCTGTGCTCGTTCCGTGCGTCCCCAGCGAAAGTAGAGCAAGAATAGTTGGTAGTAAGCATCCGCCATGTTCTCATAGTCGGTATACTGCGTGGTGAGCCTTTCTAGCGTAGCAGCAGCGAGGGGAAAGTCTTCAAGGTCGTCTTTCTCGATGATACCCGCGTTGTAGAGACCATCCTTTATAATATTGTCGGAAGCTTCCTTGGCCTCTGCCGAGAACGGAATTTGGGCTAGATAATATTCGCGTTGGTGAGGGTTACTTTGCAGCGAGTCGGTGGCAGCAGAGAGCGTGTCGGTGCTTTCAGTGTCGGCTTGAGCTTTCTCTGCGGCACGTATAGAGTCATCGGCCTCATAGTCGAAACCCTCGTGTCCCTCCATGCTCACCACAGTGAGGTTTGAACGCCGCCAATTGTCGGCATTCTTGCGTTTACCCCAACGCTTCATGAAGTCTTGCTTACCTTGTGCCACAATCATTGGATTGTAAAAATACCACTCCTTATTGCCTCCCACAGAAGCATTTTGTTGTGCACTATTGTTTCCATTGGAAGATGAACCATTGGCTGATGAGCCGCCTCCATTCTGTGCATTTTCGTCGGCTCGCGCCTGAGCTGCTGAGTCACGGCGCGCTTTGCGCTCTTCTTCCTCCTTCTTTTTCAATGCAGTTATAACGCGATCAATGGCCGCATTTCGGTCGGCTACGCTCATGCGGGCCAACGCTTGTAGACTATCTTGTAGGTATACGGCCGAGGTGTATGGCACGAGTTTGTCAAGCACACGTGAACGATGCATGATTTCTTCATAATCGGGGCGATTCTTATCCACGAGGCCAATCGCCTCCGTATAGCAACCCTGTGCTTTATCGAATTGGTGGCGATCCCAATAGACTTCGCCTAGGCGGAGCAATAACACACCTTTTTCTATACCATTGCGTGTGCTCTTAGCGCGTCCTTTCTCGTAGGCCGACACGGCAGATGCAGTGTCGCGTTGAGCTAGGTAGATGTTGCCTAGTGCGTAGTATACTTGGTCGAGGTATTCCTTGTTTACATTAGCGCGCGCCATGCGTTGAAGCTTCGAGATCATCGATTTGCGTGAACTCTGTTTGGCTGCCAATACTTCCGTTTGGAGGATGCGGGCATTGAATGCTAGCTCATAGGGTGGACTCTTACGGATGCATGATTGAAGAGACTTATAGGCCGCTAGGTCGTTGCCTAAATGACGCTGAATCTGGCCTAATAGGTAGTAAAGACGTGCCTGCCGGAAGTTGCCTTTTGCTTGACGCGCCGCTCGTTCAAGATAAGGGACGGCCTCTTTAAAGCGTTCTTGTCCGATGAGCAACGCTGCCTGAGTGGCATCAGCTTCGCGAAGTGTTTGCTTCGTCACGGAATCTGTGCGTACGCGCTTGAGGGCATCCTCGGCATCGTAGTACCACTTCTCCTGCACGTAGCAGCGTGCCATCCACTGGCGTGCTTCTGAAGCTACGGTCGGCTCAGCTGCATAGAGACGCGTGATGTAAGAGAAGGTTGCTGCGGCTTCAAAGAAATCGCCTTTTTCAAATTGTGCACGTCCCATCATGAGCCATGCTTTTTTGAGGAAGGGGTTGAATTCCTTGCGTTGTAGATAAGCTTTCGTCTTAGGGCTCTTACGCTTATTAGCGCTCACCAATGGACGGCGTTTGATGCTATGAAGCGAAATCGCTTTCTGACATTTCGTAATGGCTGTTTCAAAATTAGATTTTCCCGTGGTGCGCGAGCTTTCAACGCCTACGAGAAACACGGGTAGCAGTTCCGTGAAGTTGTCTTTATGTGCGCTCAGCTTTGCTTTTTCTCCCTCTTCGTAGGCTTGCGATCCATTGAAGTAGATATTGTAGTGAGCAGTGAACGATTGCCAGAAACGCGATGCGGCCGTATTCTTCTTCGTGGAACACGATACAACGGCCATCGTGAGCACGATGACTAGACATGCGTGGAATATGTTGCGAGAGCGTTTCAAGTTCGTTAGATATTGTCTGAGTGAAAAAACTTTATGAATAGGATAACCTAAGTGGTAAAATAGGAATGTGGGATGGATTTTAGAATGTATCCTTGTTGATTAACATAAATCTTCCCTTCTATGAATTCCTCTCAACTTAGGATATAAACTTGCTAGTGGCATACTTTATTGTACGGCAGAGCAGATAAATGCAAATACTTGCTAAGATAACAGAAGCTCCGCCTGGTACGTCGGCATAAAAGGAAAGGAAAAGTCCTGCAACGCAACCCATAAAAGCAAAAAGGGCTGAGAGCCAAAGTTGCGCATTATAAGTACGCACAAATATGGCCGCTGTCATTTGTGGTACACTGAGTAGCGATATTACCATGACGATGCCCACCATGTGGAGGCAAGCCACAATGGTCAGAGCCGTGAGTAGCATCATGCCTGATTGTAAGGCAGATACGGGGAGCCCTTGTGTACGAGCAAAGTCGCTATCGCATGCCACGCTGATAATGGCGCTGCGCAGAATTAAGTATAGTCCCACGGCTATGATTGTGATTCCTCCTAACACGACTAAATCTGTTCTGGATATGCTTAGAATATCGCCGAATAAGTAGGCTGGAAGGTCCGACATGAATCCTGGTGTGAGATAGGCAAAGAGAATGCCTAGTGCCATGCCCCATGTCCATATCATGGCAATGGCCGAATCTTGTCGCACTTGTCTGTTGCGACTAAGCCACAGTATGGCAAAGCCAGAGAGTGCGGCAAAGCCCGCAGCTCCTATCAATGGCGAAAATCCGCAGAAGGCAGCTACTCCTACACCTCCGAGCGAGGCATGTGCCATGCCGCCGCCCACAATGACCATGCGGCGAGTCACCACGTAAGTGCCTACCACGGCGCAGAGTATCGAAGCGAGCAAAGCACCTAAGAGGGCATTTTGGAAAAAAGCGTATTGCAGAATCATGAGGATAGGGGGCTTTTGCTAGCCTTCGATAAGCATCATTACTTCGTCTTTCAGTTCATCGGGGAGTTCCACACCACGCAGTTGTAATGAACGTACCCAGTCGGCTACTTCAGAGGGACGCATTGTGGTGAGCACCTCCTCGAAATCATCTACTTCGGATGGTGTATAGCTATCACTCACACGTCCTCGATAAGCATCCAATTCCTCGTCTTCAAAATATTCGATAGGACGGGTAGAAGCAGTGATAAGTTGCTCCTTTTCGCATACGGCATGTTTCCCGCAGCATCCGTCAGGACGAGATTTCTGTATGGTAGGCATTTCGCTTATTTCGCCACGTTGGAGCTTACGCTGGAGCGAACGGTTACGTAGCCAACCAGCCACTAGAGCCACGAGGCAAAGCGCTACGAGCGAGAGAATGAGTATAAACATGGGGAATAGTTTCTGTGTTATAGAGGAAGGGGGGTGCTTTCTAGCTAGTGTCTATCTAGCAAGTGTCTTTCGTATAATCTTTCTCGGGAAGTAGAAAAGGACGACTTATTGGCTTAGCTCTTCTAGTGTGTCGGGAAATCTACCAGGAATGCCCACAAGTTTGATTACCTTGGAGAATTCTTCCCAGAAATTGGGATAACTCTTGCTCACTACTTCGGGATGGGCAATCTGCAAGGTGGGGCAGAGCAAGCGTGCTGGGGCAAAGGCCATGGCCATGCGGTGGTCGTGATAGGTAGCGATGGGCATTCCATTATAACGAGGTGCATCGGGCGAATAGTTGCTAACGAAGAGTGCTTCGTCACCTTCTATACCTAAGTCTACGCCCAATTTGGCTAATTCATTGCGGAGCGCTTCCATGCGGTCGGTCTCCTTGATGCGCAGCGAACGGAGTCCTGTGAAACGGAAGGGGCGACGCAAAAGGGCACAGGTAACAACGAGTGTCTGTGCTAAGTCGGGTTGGTCAACGAGGTTCGCCTCATACGTCTCGCCTTCAGGCAAGGCAATGGCATCGTTGCGACGGAGGGTAGCCCACTCATGTTCGGCATCGAATTCCGTCTCTACGCCAAGCGGTTGGAAAAGGCGTTGAACCTCGCTATCTCCCTGCCAACTTTTGGCATGAAGCCATGGTAGCGTGATAGAGAAAGGCTCTCCGTGGAGCTTCGAGGGCAAGATAGCAGCCACTTCATACCAATAGGAAGCAGCACTCCAGTCGCTTTCGACATTGAATATTACTCCATCGCGATAGCACTTGGGGGCAACGTTTATCACGTTTTCACTCACCCAGCGAGCATCAGCGCCAAAGGCCTGCATCATTGACAGTGTCATATCGATGTAGGGGCGCGATATGATGTTTCCTTCGAGCGTAAGAGAGAGGCCTTCTGTCATTTGAGGAGCCACCATGAGTAGGGCCGAGATATACTGCGAACTCACATTGGCAGGCAGCGAGAGCGCGCCGCCGCAGAGTTGATGACCCTTAATGCAGAGAGGCGGGAATCCTTCTTTCTCTGTATATTCTATCTCTGCTCCGAGATGGCGCAATGCATCCACTAGTACGCCAATGGGACGTTGACGCATACGCTCAGTGCCCGTCATGATGTGTTCTTCGTTGGAGCAAGTGCTGAAGAATGCCGTGAGGAAACGCATGGCAGTGCCAGCGGCCATTATGTCGACCTCGTGAGAACGAGTGGTCAAGGCACGCCACATCACGTAGGTATCATCGCAGTTGGACATATGTCCCACGCTGCTTTCGGTGCCACTAAGGGCACAGAGCAGCAAAGCACGATTGCTCAAACTTTTGGAAGAGGGAAGATTGATTTTCACTGAGAAATATTTTTGGGGAGTAGGGGATAATCTCTAGAGAGAAAGGTCGCTTATTGATGCTTCCAAGCTTATCAAAATTTCATGTCTATCGATGTTCCCATTTTGGAAAGCTATCTTCATTCGCTGAAACTATAGCCTAAGCGGCGGAAATCTTTAAGTTGTACGTCGAATATCAGGGTGGAGTAAGCGGGGAGAACACCGCTAGAGGCACTCTTGTAGCCTAGTTCTTGGGGGATAAATATCTTCCAACGGTCACCGCGGTGCATATATTGCAGAGCAGTGGTATAGCCATCGATGGTGTTGGAAACTAGGAGATGTGAAGGCGTGGAATATTCGGGATGGAACACGTAGCTCTCGTACTCATAGAGCCCGCTATGGTCGAACACGCGACCTTCTTTATAGCTTTTTGTGGGGATGAGGTGGCCAATGTAGTTGACCAATACCGAATCGGTGTAGAGAGGGCGATTAGCTTTATTGTCGGAAAGTCCGTTGTCAGCTTCGCCGTGCTCAAGAATGCGTACGCAGATGCTATCGTGGGCATAGCGTCCCGCAGTTTTGGCATAGCTCAAGTAGAGGCGCCATTCGCAGTGGTCCTCCCAATTGTCGCCATATTGACTTTTTGCCTCGGCCACTTGGGTGCGAGCCACGTTCATCACGCTGTCGAAATAGGTCACATTACGTTGTTGCCAGTTAGCAGTGAACTCGCTATTGTCGGTTTCGTTCACGTTGTCGCTACACGAGGCTAGTGAGCCCAAGCCCAGGGCCAGCACGAAGATGAGCAAGAGCGTGTGGAAGGGATTGTTGTTGCGCATGAGGGTGTCGGTGGTGATAAGTGATGTGAATTAGTAAAAAGCGTTTACGAGTTTATATAAAGGCTTTCTCCCCACGGCTAGGATGCGCAGTGCGGAGTGTTCCTTTATTATAAACTCGCAAACGGAATATGTTTCATCGGAAGCGGATTACTGCAATTTTTTAAGCAGTGAAGTGATGCTTACCTTGTCTTCGATGAGCGAACGGAGGTTGGCGATGGGCACACGGGTTTGTTCCATTGTGTCGCGATTGCGCAGCGTCACGCAGTTGTCGTTGAGCGTATCGTGGTCAATGGTGATACAATAAGGAGTACCGATGGCGTCCATACGGCGATAGCGCTTACCGATAGAATCTTTCTCTTCATACTTGCAGTTGAAGTGGAACTTCAAATCGTTCATGATTTCGTGAGCCTTCTCGGGCAGACCGTCTTTCTTCACAAGCGGCATCACGGCCAGTTTGATAGGAGCTAAGGCTGCGGGGAGTTTCAGTACTACGCGGGTTTCGCCATTTTCGAGTTTTTCTTCTGTATAGGAGTGGCACATTACGCTGAGAAACATGCGGTCTACGCCGATAGAAGTCTCGATTACATATGGAGTGTAGCTGCGGTTTTCTTCAGGGTCGAAGTATTCGATTTTGCGTCCTGAGAACTTGGCATGTTGCGTTAGGTCGTAGTTGGTACGAGAGTGGATACCTTCCACCTCCTTGAATCCGAAGGGCATCTTAAATTCGATGTCGGTAGCGGCGTTGGCATAGTGAGCTAGTTTCTCGTGGTCGTGGTAGCGATAGCATTCATCGCCGAAGCCTAAAGCTTCGTGCCATGCCAGACGTGTCTTCTTCCATGTCTTAAACCAATCCATTTCAGTGCCAGGCTTCACGAAGAACTGCATCTCCATTTGTTCAAACTCGCGCATACGGAAAATAAACTGACGAGCCACAATTTCATTACGGAAAGCCTTACCTATCTGAGCAATACCAAAGGGGAGCTTCATGCGACCCGTTTTCTGCACGTTAAGGTAGTTTACAAAGATACCCTGTGCTGTTTCGGGGCGGAGATAAATGGTGCTAGAGCCTTCGGCTGTAGAGCCTACTTCAGTCTTAAACATGAGGTTAAACTGGCGCACATCAGTCCAATTACGTGTGCCTGAGATGGGGCATACAATATCTTCGTCAAGGATGATCTGCTTGAGTTCTGCCAAATCCATCTTATTCATTGCATCAGAGTAGCGCTGATGTAGGGCATCGCGCTTCTGTTGGTGCTCAATCACGCGGGCATTTGTCTCGCGGAACTTCTCTTCGTCAAAAGCATCGCCAAAGCGCTTGCGAGCCTTAGCCACTTCCTTTTCAATTTTTTCGTCGTACTTAGCGATTTGGTCTTCGATGAGCACATCGGCGCGATAGCGCTTCTTTGAGTCGCGATTGTCGATGAGAGGATCGTTGAAAGCATCCACGTGGCCCGAAGCCTTCCATACGGTGGGGTGCATGAAGATGGCAGCGTCGATACCTACGATATTCTCGTGGAGGAGCACCATGCTCTGCCACCAATACTGCTTGATATTATTTTTGAGCTCCACGCCGTTCTGACCATAGTCGTACACAGCGCCCAGACCGTCGTAAATATCACTTGAGGGGAATACAAATCCATATTCCTTACAATGTGATACGATCTTTTTGAAAACGTCTTCTTGTGCCATTTTTTGTCTTTGTATTATTATTGTTGGGTGCAAAGTTAGTGCAAGGCGAGAGAAGAAACAAGGAAAAAAGTCGTTTTTTACTTGTTCTTCCGAGCCACTGCCTCACTTGTGTAAAACAAAACTTAATAAAATGCGAAAGCAATGCAGGGGAAAAGCAACTTCCCGTTTCTTTTACGTTGCAATAGGTGAAGTGCAAAAGCGATTGTCGCGTGTACACGCAAAACAGAAGTGAAGAAAGCGAAAAGAATGTTTGGCACTCTCGGCAGAATAACGTAATTTTGTGGTGACAAAACACAAAAGCCTTTTTTAAACAGAAATGAAGTTCCTTCTTAGGCGGAAATGAAATCTTTCTTAACAACAAATATCGACTTATCCATCCATATTACACACAATGAAGACAGATATCGAAATTGCACACAGCACCGAGTTGAAGCGAATTGACGAGGTGGCAACTCAAATGGGCATTAATCCTGAAAACATTGAGCATTATGGCAAGCATATTGCCAAACTTCCCCTCTCGCTTATTGATAAAAAACGCCAGGGTAAACTCATTCTCGTGACGGCCATCACCGCCACTCGTGCAGGCATTGGCAAGACCACCGTGAGCATCGGTTTGGCACTTGGTCTCAATGCAATTGGTAAAAAAGCCTGTGTGGCATTGCGCGAGCCCTCGCTCGGTCCTTGTTTCGGCATGAAGGGCGGTGCTGCAGGAGGTGGCTATGCACAAGTGCTTCCTATGGAACGCATTAATCTCCACTTCACGGGCGACTTTCACGCCATTACCTCTGCTCACAATATGATAGCTGCTCTGCTCGATAACTATCTTTACCAACACGAGAAAGAAGGTTTCGGACTGCGCGAAATCTTGTGGCGCCGCGTGCTCGATGTCAACGATCGTTCGCTCCGTTCCATTGTGACAGGTCTCGGTCCTGCCACCAACGGAATTACGCAGCAAGCTGGCTTCGACATTACACCGGCTTCCGAACTCATGGCCATACTCTGCTTGGCTAGCGATGAGGCCGATTTGCGTCGACGCATCGAAAATATCCTCCTAGGCTATACTTACGAGGGCAAGCCTTTCACTGTGAAAGATCTCGGAGTAGCTGGTGCCATAATGGTGTTGCTCAAGGATGCTATCAAGCCCAACTTGGTGCAGACTACGGAAAATACTCCAGCCATTGTTCATGGTGGTCCATTCGCTAATATTGCCCACGGCTGCAACTCTCTCGTGGCTACCCGTATGGCTCTCTCACATGCCGATTATACTATTACGGAGGCTGGATTCGGTGCTGATCTCGGTGCTGAGAAATTCTATAATATCCTCTGTCGTAAGAGTGGCCTACAACCCGATTTGACTGTAATCGTGGCCACGGCACAGGGATTGAAAATGCATGGCGGTGTAGAGCTTGATCATATTAAGGAACCCAACGAAGAAGGCTTGCGCAAAGGCTTGGCCAACCTAGACCGCCATGTGAAGAATCTTCAGGGTTTTGGTCAGAGCGTCGTAGTAGTGTTCAATCGCTTTGCAGACGACACCGACAGCGAGATGGAACTTCTGAAACATCACTGCGAAGAGGAACTTGGCGTGCCTTTCGCTATCAATCGTACCTATGCCGAGGGTGGAAAGGGCGGAAAAGATATGGCACAACTTGTGGTGGATACCATAGAAAATCATCCCTCGCAGAAACCGCTCCACTTGACTTATTCCGACGATGATCCTATCCGTGTGAAGATAGAAAAAGTGGCCAAGACAATTTATGGCGCAGCTAGTGTGACCTTTGCCAAGCCAGCTTTGAAGCGCATCAAGTTGGCCGAAGAACATGGAATGGATCATTTCCCCGTGTGCATCGCCAAGACGCAGTTCTCCTTCTCAGCGGATGCCAAACAGTATGGTGCCGTGTCGGGATTCAACATTTTGATAAAGGACGTGGTGCTCAATGCGGGTGCCGAAATGATTGTGGCCATTGCAGGTGATATTTTGCGTATGCCTGGACTTCCCAAAGACCCGCAAGCCAACCATATAGACTTTGTGGACGGAGAAATTGTGGGGCTTAGCTAAGGAGAATTTAAAGTTGAAGAGTTGAAAAGTTTAGAAGTTAAGAGATCACTTTTCAACTCTTCAACTACTAATACTAAACAAATCTCTTAACTACTAAACTTTTCAACTTCTAAACTTCTACACCTCCATGAATATAGTAGACAGATTCCTAAAATACGTTGCCTTCGACACGCAGAGCGCTGAAGACGCTACCACCACGCCGAGTACGGCAAAACAACTGAAACTCGCAGAATACCTGCGCGACGAACTCACCCAGATGGGACTTACCGAGGTAGAGATGGACGAGAATGGCTATGTATATGCCACCCTTCCAGCTACTGCCGACCACGACGTGCCCACCATCGGTTTCATTTCGCATATGGATACAAGTCCCGACTGTTCGGGTGCTAATATTCACCCGCGCATTGTCAAGAGCTACGACGGCGGTGATATCGTGCTCGATGCTGAGGCCGGAATTGTTACCTCGCCTAAGAAATTTCCCGAACTTCTTGACCACGTGGGAGAGGATATCATCGTGACTGATGGACACACCTTGCTCGGTGCTGACGATAAGGCAGGTATTGCCGAAATTGTGCAGGCTATGGAATACCTCCTAGCTCATCCCGAAATAGCGCACGGAAAGGTGCGTGTGGGTTTCAATCCCGACGAAGAAATAGGACTCGGTGCCCATAAGTTCGACGTGAAGAAGTTTGGCTGTCAGTGGGGTTACACGATGGATGGTGGCGAGCTAGGTGAGCTTGAATACGAAAACTTCAACGCTGCTAGCGCCAAGATAGAAGTACGTGGTGTAAGTGTGCATCCTGGGTATGCTAAGGGTAAAATGATTAATGCGGCTCGCGTGGCAACTGAATTGGCCTCGCTCATCCCCGTGACGGAAACACCCGAACAGACCGTGGAATATGAAGGCTTCTTCCACTTACTTGGCATTGAGGGCAACGTAGAGAAGGCTTCGCTCTCATACATCATACGTGATCACGATCGGGCACGCTTCGAACAACGCAAACAGTTAGTGGAAAAAGCTGCCGGATGGATGAATCTACGCTATGGCGAGGGTACTGTAACGGCTACCATTTCTGACCAATATTACAACATGCGCGAGAAGATAGAACCCGTGCCTCACGTGGTCGACATCGTGGTGGAAGCCATGAAGGAATGTGGCATTCCTTCTAAAGTGCGTGCCATTCGCGGTGGCACAGATGGTGCTCAGCTCTCGTTTATGGGATTGCCGTGTCCTAATATCTTCGCAGGTGGGCTAAACTTTCATGGCCCTCACGAATTCCTGCCCATTCCCTCGATGGAAAAGGCTTCTGAACTCGTGGTGAAGATTATAGAACTTACGGCGAAGAAAAGATAAACTTCAAAACGATACAGACTTTTTAGATTCTTTATTTATAATGTCGATGCGGGACGCGTCGTCCACAGAAGAGATTGGGGTTCCCTTTCTTTTCTGTGGGCGACGCGTCCCGCGTTGGCAAAGAATATATGGTATAGCAGCTCGGAAATCTAGGCTAATGTATGTATTTCGTCTCTATCAATCATTGCTTAATGAGAAGTGAAGCACTCTAGAAGTAATGGTGCGTCCGTAGCTCGTGAAGGATGGGAATGTACGATGGTTTATCACTACATTCGGATTTTTCCGCAAGAAAATTTCGTATGCATGCCATTACCTCCTCATCGGTGAGCCCGGATGAAGTTCTCACTAGTTTATTGGCTCTGCGAAATGTTGTGTTGCCCTAACTCTTTCTAGGCGACGTTTGGGAACTTTGCATTTGCTGTTCCTAGATGTACATCTTTCCGTTTCCAGATGTACATCTTTCCGTTTCCAGATGTACATCTTCCCGTTTCCAGATGTACATCTTCCCGTTGTTCAACGCCCAGTGACTGATCGTTCACCGCCCAGTGACTGATCGTTCACCGCCCAGTGACTAAGCGTTCACCGCCCGGTGAACGATGGGAAAGTCTTCAACGAGGAACAGAATGGTCTAGTTTTTAGCTTGATAATGACGATGTTCAGGCTCTTTGTTCGCAGCTTATGCATTCATCCGTTCGCAAGGGTAAGATTCTATCTACGCAGAGAGAGAAGAATCTGCGTGTCCCGAAGAGAGACTGTACCTTTACGCCCAAAAAGCTAAGTAAAGGGGCATTCTCGCCGCTTTTGTTTTGTATTTCACTCTCCTTGCACTATTCCCGATTGCGCCGCAAGGTGGGCTGTCCAGTTCGGAAATCCAAATAAAAGCACGCTTTTATTTTGTATTTCACTCGCCTTGCACTACCTTTGCACTATAATCAAAACAAACGCTAAACAATGGAATACAACTTCAGAGAAATCGAACAGAAGTGGCAGCGTACGTGGGCCACCGAGAAGACATACCATGTGGAGATAGACGAGAATAAGAAAAAATTCTACGTGCTCAACATGTTTCCCTATCCCTCTGGTGCTGGCCTCCACGTGGGGCATCCCTTGGGCTATATTGCCTCCGATATTTATGCACGCTATAAGCGCTCATGTGGCTACAATGTACTCAACCCTATGGGGTACGATGCCTACGGACTTCCTGCTGAGCAGTATGCCATCCAAACGGGACAGCATCCTGCAGTGACCACCGAAACCAACATCAAGCGCTATCGCGAACAGCTTGATAAAATAGGTTTTTCGTTCGATTGGGATCGCGAAGTGCGCACCTGTGACCCGAAATACTATCACTGGACACAATGGGCTTTTCAGCAAATGTTTTCTCACTTCTACTGTAAGAAGTGTGAAAAGGCGCTTCCCATCTCTGAACTCGTAAAGCATTTTGAAGAAAAGGGTACAGAAGGCACCGAATCGTTGGCACAGAGCGAAGAACTTCACTTCTCGGCAGAGCAGTGGAAGCAGATGAGCGATGTGGAGAAGCAGCAGGTGCTCATGAACTATCGTATTGCTTATCTTGGCGAGACAATGGTAAACTGGTGTCCGAAACTCGGAACAGTGTTGGCCAACGATGAAGTGGTAGATGGCGTGAGCGAGCGCGGCGGCTATCCCGTGGTGCAGAAAAAGATGAAGCAATGGTGTCTTCGTGTGTCGGCCTATGCTCAGCGCTTGCTTGATGGACTCGATAAAATAGATTGGACAGACTCGTTGAAAGAGATTCAGCGTAGCTGGATTGGCCGAAGCGAGGGTACGGAAATGGAATTTTCCGTGAAGGATAGTGATGTGAAGTTTACTATCTTTACCACCCGTGCCGATACCATCTTCGGCGTGACTTTCATGGTGCTCGCTCCCGAGAGTGAGCTCGTGCAGCAACTTACCACAGAAACACAGAAAGCTGAGGTGGAAGCTTATATCGATGCTACGAAGAAACGCACTGAACGTGAGCGTATCTCTGATCGCCGCGTGACGGGTGTGTTTACAGGCGCTTATGCCATCAATCCATTTACAGGCGATGAAATCCCTGTCTGGGTGAGCGATTACGTGCTGGCTGGCTATGGCACAGGTGCTATTATGGCTGTGCCTGCTCACGATTCGCGCGACTATGCCTTTGCTCGCCATTTCCAACTCCCCATTATTCCCTTGATAGAGGGTGCCGACGTGAGCGAAGAGAGCTTTGATGCCAAGGAAGGCATCGTAATGAACTCTCCCGCAGAAGGCAAACAGACGCTCCATGGATTCTCTCTCAACGGACTGAATGTGAAAGAGGCCATTGCCGCAACTAAGAAATTTGTGACGGAGAATCATCTCGGTCGTGTCAAAGTGAACTTCCGCCTGCGCGATGCTATCTTTTCTCGTCAGCGCTATTGGGGGGAACCTTTCCCCGTATACTATAAGGATGGTATGCCTCAGATGGTACCTGCCGAATGCTTGCCTTTGGAACTTCCCGAAGTGACAAAATTTCTTCCCACTGAGACTGGCGAACCTCCCTTAGGCAATGCCACCCGTTGGGCTTGGGATACAGAAAATAATTGCGTGACGGACAATGCTCGCATTGACAATGTCAAAGTGTTCCCTCTTGAACTCTCTACGATGCCTGGCTTTGCAGGTTCTTCTGCTTACTACTTGCGCTATATGGACCCGAGCAATGATATGGCGCTCGTGGGCAAGGATGCTGATGAATATTGGCAGAACGTCGACCTCTACATTGGTGGATCAGAACATGCCACTGGACACCTTATCTATAGCCGATTCTGGGATAAATTCCTCTTCGATCTCGGTATATCTTGCAAGGATGAACCTTTCCAGAAATTGGTCAATCAGGGTATGATTCAGGGACGTTCCAACTTTGTATATCGCATCAAAGATACCAATACCTTCGTAAGCCTCGGTCTAAAGGATCAGTATGATACTACGCCCATCCACGTAGATGTGAACATCGTACAGAACGATGTGCTCGATGTGGAAGCTTTCAAGCAGTGGCGCCCAGAATATAGTACAGCTGAGTTTGTCCTAGAGGATGGCAAGTACGTTTGCGGATGGGCTATCGAGAAAATGTCGAAGTCGATGTACAACGTGGTCAATCCCGACATGATTGTTGAGAAGTATGGTGCTGATACACTGCGTCTCTACGAAATGTTCCTCGGCCCAATCAATCAGAGTAAGCCTTGGGATTCAAATGGTATTGATGGTTGCTTCCGCTTCTTGCGCAAAGTATGGAATCTCTTCTATCCGAAGAATGGTGATTGGGCCGTGACCGACGATGCGCCCACAAAGGAAAACCTCAAGACGCTGCATAAGCTCATCAAGAAAGTGAGTGAGGATGTCGAAGTGTTCTCGTACAACACGTCTATCCCAGCCTTTATGATAGCCGTGGGTGAGTTGGCTCAGCAGAAGTGTACAAGCCGCGAAGTGTTGCAGCAAGTAGTCGTATTGCTTGCTCCGTTTGCTCCGCACATAGCCGAAGAACTTTGGCATACGTTAGGCAATAACACCACTGTGTGTGATGCACAATGGCCCCAGTATGATGAGCAGTATCTTAAGGAAGACTCACAGACTCTCTCTATTTCGTTCAACGGCAAGACACGCTTTACGCTTGAGTTCCCTGCAGATGCTTCTAAGGAATACATTCAAGAAACAACCCTTGCCTCGGAGCAGGCGCAGAAGTATCTCGAGGGTAAGCAGGTGGTCAAGGTAATCGTGGTGCCGGGACGCATCGTTAATATTGTCATCAAGTAGGAGGGCATACGCTCTTCGGCTTTAGTACATACAACTACACAATGGCAAAAATGTTTAAGACTTCCATTGGACAGGATATCCGCGACTACGTGGTAATCACTCTCGGTTTGGTGATGTATGCTATCGGGTTTACCTGTTTCCAGTTGCCCTACGAAATCACCACTGGCGGCCTTGCTGGTGCAGGTGCTGTATTATTCTATGCCACAGGGTTTCCTGTGCAGTACACCTTCTTCGCGGCAAACATACTTCTGCTTGCCGTAGCCATCAAGGTGCTGGGTTGGCGCTTTTGTCTCAAGACTATTTACGCCGTGTTTATGCTCTCATTCTTGCTCGGTGTGGTGCAAGAGATTATGATTCATTTGGGAGAAACGCGCTCAGACATGTTTCCCGATATCAATCCACGTAGCCACTTGCCACAGGTGGTTCAGGGGAATGCCTTTATGTCGTGCATCCTAGGTGCTGCGCTCGAGGGTATCGGTGTAGGCTTTGTATTCCTCCACAATGGTTCGACGGGTGGTACGGATATCATCGCTTCTATCATCAATAAGTATAAAGACGTTACTCTCGGACAAATGATGATGCTCTGCGACATAATTATCATTACCACAGCCTTCTTCCTGCCCGATGGTGATGTCGATAAACTACTCTATGGCTACTGCACGTTGATTATCCTTAATTTAATGATTGACTATGTAGTGGATCGTGGACGCCAATCAGTGCAATTCCTCATTTTCTCTCGTCAGTATGATGACATCGCGGCAGCTATCAGTGCTACTCACCGCGGCGTGACTGTACTTGATGGTCAGGGATGGTATACCAAGCAAGAGCGCAAGGTGCTCGTTGTGCTAGCCAAAAAGCGCGAAAGTACCAATATATTTCGTATCATCCAGGGTATTGACCCTAATGCCTTCGTGTCGCAGTCGAAGGTAATAGGTGTGTTTGGCGAAGGATTCGACCGCATTAAGGTAAAGGCGAATAAGAAAGAAGAACAAACCACTAAGGAATTATAAGTAAAGCTATCATACACCAAGCATGAATATTCTACACGCTAAGGAGTGGCCTTCGCTGGTATTCGCTACCAATAATGAGCATAAACTCTCTGAAATACGAGCTATCTTTGCCAATACATTACACATTCTTTCGCTTGCTGACATTGACTGTCACGACGATATTCCCGAAACCGCTGATACGCTTGAGGGCAACGCCTTAATCAAGGCACGATGGGTGAAAGAGAAGTATGGCTATGATTGCTTTGCCGATGATACGGGTCTAGAAGTTTGTGCTCTTGGCGGACGTCCGGGAGTACATACGGCACGTTATGCTTTCCCTGATCGTCACGACCCCGAGGCAAATACGCAAAAACTCCTTGCTGAACTCAAGGATAAGAATGATCGCTCAGCACAATTTCGCACCGCCATCGCGCTGATAAAGGATGGTGAAGAACATGTGTTTGAAGGGGTGGTTCGAGGCGAGATTGCCACAGAAAAACGTGGTAATGAGGGATTCGGCTACGATCCCGTGTTTATACCCGAAGATACGGGACGAACCTTTGCCGAACTCGGCACAGAGGTAAAAAACAAAATATCTCATCGAGCACGCGCTGTGGCTCGACTAGTAGATTTCTTGCAAAGCAAGTAAGCTTTCTCTTCTTGATAGGGGGCATACGCTTCGGAGGATACGCATGCGCTATATTTATGATAGTGCCTCATACAATAATGAATAAGCTTGATGCGTTATTATATTATTGACTGATGTTTCCTCTCATCTAAACAACGATTCGCCTCAAGCAGAGCGCACACACCTATTCATATAGTAGATAGCAGGACATAGATTCCTGCTATTCTGCTTTTAAAGCACACAATAATAATCACAGCACCTTACAACCCATGCGATTATGAAGAAGACGCTGTTTCTTTTATTCCTACTCCTTTATTCGTTTACCTCCGTGGCACAGTCGCGGTGGAACTACTATTTATCTTATCAAAACGCTACGCAAGTGGTGGCAAGTGGCAATAATGTTTATGCCGTGTTCAACGGACATTTGCTTGCCTACGATGCAGAAAGTCAATCAACCTTCACCATCGACAAACTCTCATGTCCGCTTTCGGGCTTTAATGTGCGCTACATTGGGTGGAGCGATACGCAGAAGTGTCTCGTAACGCTCTATGAAGATAATAATATCGATCTTATCTATCCCAAAGATGGTGATGCTGGCACTGGAGAATTTAGTATAGTGAACATTCCGCAGGTGAAAAGTTTCACGGATTATCAGTTACAGGTGAATAAAATCAATGTTAGCGGCGATTGGGCCACGCTCTCTACCGACCATGGCATTGTGCTTATCAACTTGGCTCGTCGCGAGGTACAGGGTAACTATGCCATAGGCAGTGGCGTGAGTGATGCCGTAGTGGTAGGAAAGCGTATTTATGCCTCGAAGTCGGGAGCCATCTATAGTGCACTGCTCACAGACAATCTATACAGTCTGTCGGGCTGGACGGTGAAGATTCCTTCTGTCACAGTGAATCAGATGCTTGCTAGTGTGGATGGGAGCATTTATCTGCTCACCTCTCAAGGCAGCACTGATGGCAATGTCAGATCGGGATTGAACCGACTCGTGGTGGATGCAGAGGGGCAGGTAAGTGTACATCACATTACAGACTGGGCGATGACATTGGCGTCAATTAACGGAAAGGTAATGCAGTTTGCGTTGCCTGGTCATGTACTCGTGTATCATGCCGATGCTCCAGAGGTAGATTATAGCGACCTTAGCATGAACGAGGCTCCCTATGCGATAGCGAGCTTGAGTAGTGGAAAAATATTGGCGGCCTGTGGCTACGGTGGATTGAAAGTATACACTGCACCTAAGGGACAAGGCGCTCTGACGCAACCCGAAGGAAGTATAGGTGGATTTGGTCCGCGCCACAGTGGAAGCTTCTCCGTGGCAATCAATAATGGCAACTTGTATGTATGCGGTGGCCGAGTAGGCGGCAGTGGACGACATGAGGGATTCTTTGGTCGCTACGATGGTAATAGCTGGAACGACATGGAAGAAGATCGCATCATTAGTGAGCAAAACTGGGATGGTTGTGGCTTAAATGCTGCTTACAAAAACCTGAGCCACGTGGCATTTGATCCGCGCGAGGACAATCATGCCATGGTATCAAGTTATGCCAATGGATTGTATGAATACAATGGTGATAAGTTCTCAATGCTCTATAATTGCGATAATAGTCCGATAAAGAAACCCGAAAAAGTGGATTATAGCTCGCGCAACAAGTATGCCCTCATCGGAGGATGTGTCTATGATGCAGAAGGAAATCTCTGGTTTACTAACAACTACTGTGACACAATCCTCGTGGTGAAAAAGACGGATGGCTCATGGCAGCGTATTTTTACCGATGATACGAAGCAACAGAACTATGCCGAAAAACTTATGTTCGACTCACGTGGATGGCTCTGGGGAAACGTGCGCGTCAGTACGTCAGAGCAAACGAGTGGCTTCTTCTGTCTCGACTATAACGGCACCATTAGCAATCAACGTGATGACCGTAGCAAATTCCGAAATTCAGCGGTGAATGAAGATGGAACCACTTGCTCGCTTACGGGAGTCTATGCCATAGTGGAGGATAAGAATCAGCATATTTGGATAGGATGCTCAGAGGGTGTGTTTGAAATAGAAGATCCCGAAATGATGTTTTCCGCCTCGGGATTCACCGTGAACCAGCCCAAGGTGCCTCGCAATGATGGAACGAACTATGCCGACTATTTGCTTACAGGCGTTACCACTTCGGCTTTGGCTGTAGATGGAGGCAATCGTAAGTGGATTGGTACGATGGGAGGTGGCCTCTATCTTGTAAGTGCGGATGGAACAGAAATCATTAGTCATTTCACAACAGATGACACACCGATTCTCTCCAACAATATCTTCGACCTAAAAATCGATGATGCAACAGGTGTGCTTTATATCGCTACCGACGAAGGGCTTTGTAGCTATCGTACCAATGTGACAGCTCCCATCTCCACGCTTAGCAAGAACAATATAAAGGTATATCCCAACCCTGTTCGTCCAGAATATAGCGGAGTGGTTACCATAAGTGGTATTCCGCAAGGAGCAGAAGTAAAGGTGATGACCACAGGTGGACAACTCGTGGCGAGAGGAAACGCAGTAGGCGGTAGTTGGCAATGGGACCTTACGCAGCAAAATACGGGACAGCGCGTTGGCGCTGGATTATATTACCTCATGGTGGCCACTGCCGATGGTAAACAAAGTGCAGCCTCAAAGGTGGTCATTATTTAAAAAGTCGGTAGCACTACCGAACCACCAGTGACGAGTGCGCAGACTTCTTGAAAAAAGCAATATAAGCCATGTGGCATAGAAACATTTTAGTCTGTAAATGAGTAAGAAATACCTCCAATGGTGGCGTTTATAGGCACGAAAAGCATTTTTTTTGCCGTTGTGCAACAAAAAAAGTAAAAAATACTTGCAACTTCACCCGCCATACACTATTTTTGCTTATGAAACAAGTGCCTACAATGGCCACAGCATGGGAAATGTGGCATTCTTTTCGGATATTTGTTGTGCTCTGTACAATGGACATTCTAAGTGATAAAGCTTTTTCCCTTTTGAGATGAGGCATGTTAGTGTGGCTCCCTAAATCGACAATCATTTAATTTATACTTTATTTATGAACAAGACTGAACTCGTAAATGCCATTGCAGCCGAAGGTTTGAGCAAGGCAGATTCTAAGAAAGCTCTCGAAGCAACTCTCAAAGCTATCTCTGGTGCTCTTCAGGGCGGTGATAAGGTAAGCATCCCTGGCTTTGGTACATTTTCTGTAAATGAACGTGCCGCTCGTGAAGCTTATAACCCCGCTAAGGGTGAAAAGACTACTATCCCCGCAAAGAAGGTAGTAAAGTTTAAGGCCGGTTCTGAACTCGCTGGTAGCGTAAATAAGTAATCTATGTCTATACGAGATTTGCACTAGTCTTAGTGCAAGTAATTAACGCTAAAAAGGCTCACATCAATGCAACTTTTGCATCTGATGTGAGTTTTTTGTATCTAACCGATATCCAGATTGGTATTGTCTTAATGTAAGCATCCCATTCAATACGGCTTGAATGGGATGCTTACGAGAAGGGGTCTTATCTATAATAATTTTTTTCGATGTCTTTCATCGCTTTGCGGTGGGCATATTTATCCCTTTGGCTGTGCTTGAATGCTCCGTGAATGGTATTGTAGGATTGGTCGTACCAATAGTTGTATCGTTGTTCGTAGTATTCATCGGAGGCGTTCTTGCCTTTTTTGCTTGGGCTATTTGCTCTTCCCGATATTTGGGGTCGATGGCCATGCGTATGGTCCCGTATAGAATCCAAATGGCGAGGAGGGCGAGTACTGTTAGAAAGAATGGCATGATGTGTAAGGTTTTAGGGGTTATGTTGTGGCAAAGATAGCTTTTTTCCCTTAACGGATACACATGGCTGCTGCTTTTTTATCACCCTCTCTGCCTGTCTGTGAGGTTATCGAAAGCTCCTGCGAATTGGTCGCCGAGGATGTTGGCAAGGTGGTTTTTGAGCACTTCTACGGAGATGTACCATGAGCGGTTGAACCATGGGCGGCGTTCTCGGGGCTTGCCCATGTGGTGTAGCGTTCGGTAGGCTTTGCCGAGGAACTCGAGGTCTCCTCCGTTGTCGTGGCGGTAGCCGTTGCCTACGCCGAGGTCTACGTAAATGCCATACTCGAGGAATCGGAATGTGAGGTTTTGCTTGCCTGGTGTGAGGTCTGTGGCTTCGGCCATCTAAGCACTCGCACGCACGGAGAGGTGATTGAAATATTCCGAGCGGTGAAGGTCGTTGTCGGGGATCACAAGGCTCATCCGCTGACGATTGGCACGCGCATCACCTTCGGCCACGGGCGAGGTAGCACGGGAGCCCTCCCCACGGGGACGGCGAGATAGCAAGCGAGACAGCAGCCTGTTCTCATAACTCTGCACAGGGAATTTCACGGGGTTGCCCAATGCATGCGTGAGCCACTGAGCTAAGTAATAGGGAAGAAGAATTGAGACGGTTATGCCTTTCATTATTGAGAGAGAATTACTAAGGTAATAAAGAAATATTTATTTTTCTTGCGTTTTTACTTGCGTAATAACCAAACGTTTATCATCTTTGCATTGCATTTAAGAAAGATATCTTTGATTTGCTTCTTGAAGCAATCGAGATGATGAGCAAGGAAGATGACTGATGATGGATGCCTGCCTCGTGATAGGGGCGGGCTCTATCCCTTGTCGGTCGCCATATATGATAACTTAAAAAGAACACTTATGAAACAGGTTATTAAGGACGCTCTAGATGAGTGTTGGTCTCTATTTGTTGAGGGAAAAATGGATGAAAGCGATGCAATGCTTTCGGAGGCTATTGCAATGGCTGAGAGTGAAGATGAACGGCTCGAGGTGGGCCAGTATGTGCACAACCATATCTTAACGAGACGGAAGGCGAAACGTTCGGACGTGGATGTGTGTGCGCTGCTCTCGGAGGTGAAGGACTTTGTGCGGTTGGCTCCCTTGGCAGAAAGGTATTTTGGAAAGGGCGGAGCATGGCTCTCGCAAAGAATCAATGGCAATCTCGTCAATGGCAAGCCCGCATCGTTCACCTCTTCCGAGTTGCAGAATCTGTCAGCAGCATTGGCAGATGTAGGAATCCATCTGATAAGCGCATCCCGAGCCATCAAACAGAGCATTTGACAATCTGCCTCGCCTATTTTACAGCGTTATGCTGATAGCGAAACAGGCAATGCTCTCCCTGTTATCTCCAACCCAAAAATGAACTTATATATCAAGGAGGTGTGCCGTCAATGCGACATAAACGAATTCTTGACAGACACCTATTATATAGGAGGGAAGAAATATGAGGAAACGAAGGAAAAATGGCAAATGGTAGGAACGCATAGCGGTAGGCGCACTTTTATCTGCAATGCGCTAATGCTGGGAATTGCTCCTAATGTTGTAATGAAATGGACAGGGCTCTCTGATTACAAGAGCATGCAGCCTTATATAGATATAGCGGACGAAGCTAAAAAAACGGCTATGGACTTGTTTAACAAGTAGCCATAACCGTTAATTTTGCACGCATAATTTATAACTTACTGATAATCAGCGTGGTTTGTGCGCCTGATAGGACTCGAACCTACACGTCTCGCGACACCAGATCCTAAGTCTGGCGCGTCTACCAATTTCGCCACAAGCGCTAAATGTGGTGCAAAGGTAATATTTGTTGAGCGATAGACAAAATGTTTTGAAAGAAAAAATGGAAAAGGAGTAGAAAATGATGAGAAAGTGTGTGCTTGGATAGGGAATAATAGGTATAAAGCAAGGGAGACTAGAAATAAGTTGCAGTGTATGTACAAAGAAGGCCATAGAGGATTATCTCTCCGGAGTAGATATGGGCGATAAGGCGGTCGGCGTTGTAGGAGGAGTCTGGGACGATGCCGCCTGATGAGAATTTGTGACTTCCTATGTTGGCGATGGCTTCTCTGCTTTTGGCAGTGGTGTTGGCGATGGATGCTGAGGTGTCGGCTTGCGTTGTCGCGGCGGATGTCTGATGGACAGCTGAGTTGGTGTGTGAGTGCTTGTGAATTGCGGTCGAGTGCTTCGGTTTCTTCGTTGGTGTTGTCGACGAGTTTGCCTATCTAATTCATGAGTGCTTCTGCGCCGAAGCTGAGTGCGGTGAGTGACTGTATGGCTTCGGACGAGATGGGTTGCAAACTGTTCTTTATCGTCGGCGGTGAATAAGTTTATTAACTGTTCTAATGAAGAGGAGAAACAAATAAAAAAGCTGACTTGCATAATGCAAATCAGCTATAGTATAATGTGCTCGAAGCGAGACTCGAACTCGCACGGACATTTCTGCCCAAAGGATTTTAAGTCCTTCGTGTCTACCATTCCACCATTCGAGCGACCTAGAGCGGAAAACGAGACTCGAACTCGCGACCCCAACCTTGGCAAGGTTGTGCTCTACCAACTGAGCTATTTCCGCAAATGTGGGAAGCGAACTTTCCACATTAACAAGTGAAGAGGAGGAGACTCGAACTCCCACGACACAATTGTCACTACCCCCTCAAAGTAGCGCGTCTACCAATTCCGCCACCTCTCCAATTTGTCTTAGTAAATACTTTCGCTCGAACTATCCTTTGTTATGAATGGATAGGTTTTGCTTCGGGTTTGAGAGCGGAAAACGAGACTCGAACTCGCGACCCCAACCTTGGCAAGGTTGTGCTCTACCAACTGAGCTATTTCCGCAATTTATCTCTTGCATGTACGTTCTCTAACGGCTTAGCGGGTGCAAAGATAAGGACTTTTTTTTGTTCTACCAAATGTTTTTCCTATTTTTCTCGATTTTTTTGAAAAGAGCATTCTCAAAGCAAGCAAATCTTAGCTTTGAGAATGCTTTACGTGTGTATGCGAGAGGGAAAATTAGAAATATCCTTCGCGTTTTTTCTGTTCCATTGAAGCGTCTTGGTCGAAATCGATTACGCGAGTGGTGCGTTCACTCTTAGTGGTGGTCATCATTTCTTCAACAATCTTTTCGATGGTATCAGCTTCGCTTTCGATGGCACCTGTCAGAGGCCAACAACCCAGGGTGCGGAAGCGAATCTTGCGCATCTGTATTTTGTCACGATATTGCTCGGGCAGACGATCATCGTCGGGCATGATGAGTTGTCCGTCGATTTCTACGCAGGGGCGCTCCTTTGCAAAGTAGAGGGGAACGATGGGTATATTTTCGAGACGGATGTACTGCCAAATGTCAAGTTCTGTCCAGTTGCTCAAGGGGAACACGCGGATGCTTTCTCCCTTATGGATGCGAGCGTTGTAAATGTCCCAAAGCTCAGGGCGCTGGTTCTTAGGGTCCCATTGGTGGAATTGATCGCGGAAAGAGAAAATGCGTTCTTTGGCGCGGCTCTTTTCTTCGTCGCGTCGAGCACCGCCGAATGCGGCATCAAAATGGTGCTTGTCAAGCCCAGCTTTGAGTGCTTGTGTCTTCATCAGGTCGGTGTGTACTTTCGATCCATGGGTGAATGGGCCTACACCCGCCTTGAATGCCTCCATGTTGCTCTCTACGATGAGGTTCCATCCGTGTTCTTTGGCGTACCAATCGCGGAATTGGAGCATTTCCTTAAACTTCCATTTTGAGTCGATATGCATCAAAGGGAAGGGCGGACGTCCGGGCGCAAAAGCTTTTTCGGCCAGACGTACCATGACGCTAGAGTCCTTACCGATGCTATAGAGCATTACGGGGTTTTCAAATTCCGCTGCCACCTCGCGGATGATGTGAATCGACTCTGCTTCGAGTTCTTTCAAGTGGCTCAGACTATAGTTTTCTGTCATTTTGAATAGACTTCTTTCCTGTGTGTATTTTATTTTTGGAGCAAAGGTAAGGTTTTTTGATGAGAAATCGCGCATGCGAGGGCTAATAAAGCGTATCAAGTCTGTTCAGAGGGATGCGTGGGAGAAAGAGCGAGGAATCGTATAAAGTTGCATTAAAAAGACTTTCTGTAGGAAAAGTACGCCGTATTCATCAAAAAAATGTTTACTTTTGTACCATTACTTATCCCCCCGCCAGCGGTAAATAAGTTGTGCGGAATAAAAGCATCTTGCTCTCGATGGACAAAATTCACATCATCACTCCTGTAAAAGATTCTATTGAAACCACTTTGCAGACCATCCAATCAGTACTGAATAGTCAACTCAGCGTGGCTCACATCTATACCGTATACAACGATTTTTCTACTCCTGAAAACACTCTTCGCTTGCAGGAAGCTTCCAGGCAAATGGGTTTCGAACTAGTGAATCTCAGCGATTTGACCTCTCACCCTTCGCCCAACTATCTGTTAGTGCTTCAGCGCTCACAAAAGCGTGCTTTAGCTGAGGGAGCAGGTCTGTGCATTGTCGAGAGTGATGTGACTGTACGCCCAAATACGCTCCAGGGACTTGTTGATGGCGCGAACGAACATCAGCAATGTGGCATTGCAGCTTCGGTTACGGTGGATTCCGAGGGAAAAATCAACTATCCTTACCTCTATGCTCGCGGTCAAGAGGGAAGGGTTGTCAACACGCGTCGCCATTGTAGCTTCTGTTGTTCGTTGCTCACGCCTGCACTTCTCCAAACATTCGATTTCAGCCAACTCAATCCGGAAAAAAATTGGTTCGACGTGACAATCTCGCACGAATCGCTTCAAGCTGGTCTTCACAATTTTCTATTTACCACGCTACCCGTGCTTCATCGTCCGCATCAGAGTCGTCCGTGGAAGCAGCTGAAGTATACGAATCCACTAAAGTATTATTGGAAAAAGTTTACGAAGGGGTTGGATAAGATTTAGTAGAGTTTGGAGTTTGGAGGTTATGAGGTTATAAAGTTACCTTAGATTCTTGGCTTCCATCTCTCTGCTTGAACAGTTATTACAAAAATCTCATCACCATGAAATACTTATTCTCTTTCATATTCGCCCTCGTAACGGCTTTGGGCGTAAAAGCCCAAACTGCTGCCACGGTCTCTGACACGACCTTAGAACACGAAGTGTTGCTCGAGACCACACAGGGCAACATCCGCTTGAAACTCTACAACGATACGCCCATTCATCGCGACAACTTTCTTAAACTTGTGCGTAGTGGATTTTACGATGGACTGTTGTTCCACCGCGTTATCCCCAACTTTATGATACAGGCGGGCGATTCTGCTAGCCGCCATGCTCAGCCAGGACAATTATTGGGCGATTCGCCCGAGCCCTACACGTTACCTGCCGAAATCCGCTTTCCTCAGCACTTTCACCGCAGCGGAGTTCTCGCTGCCGCTCGCGAGAGCGAGGATGTGAATCCCGAACTTCGTTCTTCAGCCTCACAATTCTACATTGTGACGGGCAGCATCTTCACCGACGATCGTCTCGATGCTATTCAGCAGCGCCTCGATTCTACCACGCAGGGTCGCATACGTCTTACACCCTCCATCCGTGAAGCTTATCGTAGCTTTGGTGGTGCGCCTCATTTAGATGGGCAGTATACCGTGTTTGGCGAAGTGGTGGAGGGTTACGATGTGGCCGACCTCATACAGTGGGTGGCACGCGATGAGCACAATCGTCCGTTCGATGATGTGAGGATTGTACGAGCTACGGTAGTGAAGTAGTGTCCGCTTCCCCTTGTAGCCCCCTTACCGCTCTTTATCCTAAGGCTTTTATGTCTTCGGTTCATGCTTGACTGATAGCGATGAATTCAAGCTAAAAGTACTTATGCTAGTGGGCACATTGCTTAGGTAAGCATAAGTTGTTGTGTGAAGTGCTAGTGAGAAAATTGAAGCCGTTCTGTAATGGATGAGAATGTGATATTCTCTTTATTTCTTCCTTGCTTCAAGGTGTAAACTCGCTGAATGAAAAACAATTGCTACCTTTGCGGCCGCAAATATCATCAACAAAATAAGATTATTAAACAAAGGACTATGTCATTATCAAAGTACGAAAGCGAAGTCAAGATCATACCGCAAACGCAGGCTGTGGTGTACAGCCGTTTCTCCGACCTCAATAATCTGAATGCTATCAAGGAGCGCCTCTCTGATCCTGCTGTGCAACAGAAGATGACGGAGCAGATTCCTGCCGATAAGATTGACGAAGTGCGCAAGTATGTCGACGGACTCACTTTCGAGACCGATGCCTTGCATATCTCTTCGCCAATGGGTAATATTACACTGCGTGTGGTGGAACGTGAAGAGCCGAAGTGCGTCAAGTTCGCTTCAGAAGGTTCCCCCATTCAGCTCTACGTGTGGATACAATTGCTGCCGCATGGCGAGTATGAATCGAAGATGCGTGTCACGGTGGGAGCTGAGGTGAACTTCTTTATGAAGGGTATGGTATCGAAACCGCTCCAGCGGCCTGCCGATGGATTGGCTAATATGCTGAGCGCTATTCGATAGAGTATAAATAAAATGGAATATGAAGCCGACGCGAGACGCGTCGCTCACAAAGTTTTTTTGAAAGCTATCAATTAAGTTTTGTGGGCGACGCGTCTCGCGTCGGCTTTGTTAGTAATAATGAGATATATCAGCAGCCTCGAGGACGCGTCGCCCTCAGTACTGGCTGAATGTTTCAAGGTAAGCTATTGGGCATAAAAATTCCCCCTCTTCCATTGGTATGGGAGAGGGGGAGAATCTTATCATTACTGAAGCTTCTGCTTCACTTCTACTTCTTGGAAAGTTTCGATGATGTCGCCTTCCTTGATATCATTGCAGTTGGTCAGCGAGATACCACACTCAAAGTTGGTGGTAACTTCCTTCACGTCGTCCTTGAAACGCTTCAATGCATTGATTTCGCCGGTAAAGATTACGATACCATCGCGGATGAGACGAGCCTTGTCTGTACGCTTTACCTTGCCATCGAGCACGTAGGCACCAGCCACATAGCCCACCTTGGAGATGTGGTATACTTGGCGCACCTCAATGTTGGCCGTAACCTCTTCTTTTATTACAGGTTCGAGCATACCCTCCATAGCCACCTTGACGTCTTCAATAGCGTCGTAGATTACGGAGTACTGACGGATTTCTACACCATCGCGCTCTGCAAGTTTGCGGGCTTGCTGTGACGGACGTACTTGGAAACCTACGATGATGGCCTCTGATGCTGCGGCGAGTGTGACATCGTTTTCACTGATTTGACCCACGCCCTTGTAGATCACCTTCACCACGATGTTCTCGGTAGAGAGCTTGATGAATGAGTCGGCAAGTGCTTCTACAGAACCATCCACATCGGCCTTGACGATGATATTGAGTTCGTGGTAAGAACCCATCTTGAGGCGTTTACCAATCTTCTCGAGGGTGAGGACTTCGCGTGTACGGAGGTCTTGTTCGCGCTGTAGTTGTTCACGTTTGTTGGCAATTTCGCGAGCCTCCTGTTCTGTTTCCATCACGTGGAACTGGTCGCCAGCCTGCGGAGCACCGTTGAAACCGAGCAGTGTGGCTGCCATTGACGGGCCTACATTGTCGATACGTGTGCCACGTTCGTTGAAAAGAGCCTTTACGCGGCCATAGTTGGTACCTGCTAACACGATATCGCCTTGATGCAGTGTACCGTTAGATACGAGGATGGTAGCCACGTAGCCACGACCCTTGTCGAGTGATGACTCAATGACTGTACCTGTGGCCTTGCGGTTGGGGTTGGCCTTGAGTTCCAGCATATCGGCTTCAAGGAGTACTTTCTCAAGGAGTTCCTTCACGCCCGAACCCTTCTTGGCGCTGATGTCCTGGCTCTGATATTTACCTCCCCATTCTTCTACGAGGAAGTTCATTGCGGCCAGTCCTTCCTTAATCTTGTCGGGATTGGCATGGGGCTTATCCACCTTATTGATAGCGAAGACGATGGGCACATTAGCAGCCGTGGCGTGGCTAATGGCTTCCTTGGTCTGGGGCATGATGTCGTCGTCGGCAGCAATGATGATGATGGCGATATCTGTCACCTGTGCACCACGAGCACGCATAGCGGTGAAGGCCTCGTGACCCGGAGTATCGAGGAAGGTGATGCGGCGACCATTTTCGAGCGTCACGTTGTAAGCACCGATGTGCTGTGTGATACCGCCAGCCTCGCCAGCGATGACGTTTGACTTACGGATATAGTCGAGCAGTGAAGTCTTACCATGGTCTACGTGACCCATTACTGTGACGATCGGTGCACGGGGTTCGAGATCTTCGGGATTGTCCTCTTCCTCGGCGATGGCTTCCTGTACATCGGCTGCCACGTATTCTGTCTTGAATCCGAACTCTTCGGCCACGAGGTCAATGGTTTCGGCATCCATACGCTGGTTGATGCTCACCATGATACCGATGCTCATGCAGGTGGCAATAACCTTTGTTACGGGCACGTCCATCATTTGGGCAAGCTCGTTGGCTGTTACGAATTCGGTGAGCTTCAGCACTTTGCTTTCTGCCTTTGCTTCGCGACGTTCCTCTTCGGCACGCTGGTGTTGCTGTTCACGCTTTTCTTTGCGGTATTTGGCGCCTTTGCTTCCCTTCTGTTTGCTAGTGAGGCGTGCGAGCGTCTCCTTTACTTGCTTTGCAACGTCTTCGTCGCTTACCTCAGCTTTCTGCTGTTCTTTGGCGCGGCGGTTGCGGTTTTTGTTTGCGCTTTTACTGTTTTGTGCGCCTCCCGCTTGCTGATTGTTGCGGCTCTGCTGGTTGGGGTTGTTATTGTTGTTGCTTTGGCGTTTCTTGCCGTTGTTGTTCCCACCAGTCTTAGGCTGGTTGGCAGCGTTGTTCACGTCTACTCGTTCGCTACCAATGCGGTTGCGCTTCTTGCGCTGTCCGCCTTGTGCATTGCTAGCTTGTCCATTTTGTGAGTTGGTTCCTTGCTTGCTACGCTCGCGACGGCGCTCTTCCTTGCTTTTCTTTTTGGGGCGAGTGTTGGAGTTGATGGCACTCAAATCGATGGTGCCCAACACCTTGGGGCCGGTAATCTCGGCTTGAGGGTGGAGTTTGAACACGCCGTTCTCTTCTTCGCCGATGGCTTTAGTTCTTTCTTCTACCGAGGAACGTGTGTTGTTGCCGTTAGTGTTTTGGGTCATTGGTTGTGATTTGGAAGTGTTGTCTTGGGCATTAGCCTTGACTGCTTCCTTGGCCTCGGCTTGGGCAGGGGCTGCGGGAGACTGTGCAGCCTCTGCTGCGTCAGGCGTATTTTGGCTCTTCACCTGGGCTTCTGGTTCCGAGTGCTGAGCGGTTTTCTGAGTTTGTGGTTCGACGGCAGGCTTCTTGTGGTCGAGGTCGATAGAGCCTTTCACTACGACATGAGGACGCATGTTATCTGGCACAATGGTTTCTACCACCTGGCTTTCAGCTTCGGCCTTGCGATTCTTGACCGATGCTGATCGCTTTTTCTCTTGGCGGTCTTGCATCTTCTCTTCGGCCTGGCTGCGCAGAGTCTTGTCGGCACTGAAGGCCTTTTTCAATAGCTCGTACTGCTTCTCGTCGAGTTTCTGGTTAGGGTCGTTGCTAGGCACGGGGGCGCCTTTCTCCTTGAGCAGATCGGTAATCGACTGCAGTCCGACACCAAATTCTTTGATAGCTTTATTTAATCTGATACTCATGCAATGGGGTTAAAGTTGCTAATGTGAATGGATTTTTAAGAGTGTACCATGGATAGGGTACACGGCTATGGGCACTGTTTTATGCCCTCCGTTTCATTAGCTTTCCTCACCTGTGCTCGTTGCAGCAGGTTCGTTAGGTTCGTCGGTATTTGGAGCAGCGGCAGTTTTGTCTTCGTCTTCAAACTCGGCACGCAGTATGCGCAATACGTCGTCGACAGTGCTTTCTTCGAGGTCGGCCTTTTCGATGAGCATTTCACGCGGAGCGTTGAGCACGTCTTTGGCGGTCTCAAGGCCGATACCTTTGATTGCATCGATTACCCATTGGTCAATCTCATCGGCAAACTCGTCGAGGTAGATGTCTTCTGTCATTTCTTCGCCTTCTACTTCACGGAACACGTCAATAGTATACTCTGTGAGCATAGAGGCGAGTTTGATGTTCATACCTCCCTTACCAATAGCGAGGCTCACTTCTTCAGGACGGAGATATACTTCAGCCTTTTTCTCTTCTTCGTGGAGTACAACCTTGGAAACCTGTGCGGGATTGAGGGCACGCTGGATGAAGAGTGAGATATTGTTGGTAAAGTTGATCACGTCGATATTCTCGTTGTGAAGCTCACGTACTACACCGTGGATACGGCTACCCTTCACACCTACGCAAGCACCTACTGGGTCAATACGGTCGTCATAGCTTTCTACGGCAATCTTTGCTCTCTCGCCGGGGATACGAGCAATGCGGCAAAGGCGGATAATGCCATCGGCTATTTCGGGAATTTCGTTCTCAAGCAGGCGCTGCAAGAATACGGGCGAAGTGCGTGAGAGATAAATCTTTGGGTTGCCATTGGTGTTGTCAACGCGGTCGATTACGGCCGTCACGTTGTCGCCTTTGTGGAAGAAATCGCGAGGAATCTGCTGCGATTTGGGAAGATAAAGCTCGTTTTTCTCTTCGTCCATGAGCAGCGTTTCGCTTTTCCATGTTTGGTAAACTTCGGCAGTGATGAGTTCACCTACACGGTCTTTATATTTATTATAGAGTGCGTCGTGCTCCAATTCTAGAATTTTGCTAGCCAATGTTTGGCGCAGTGTAAGAATGGCGCGACGGCCGAAGTCGGCAAAGTGGATTTCTTCTGAAACATCTTCGCCCACTTCGTAAGTAGCATCAATCTTCTGAGCTTCTGAAAGGGAAATTTGCTTATTGGGATCTTCCACTTCGTCATCGTTTACCACCACGCGATTGCGATAGATTTCGCAGTCGCCCTTGTCGGGGTTTACAATCACGTCGAAGTTCTCGTCCGAACCGAATATTTTGGCGATAACGCTACGGAAGCTCTCTTCGAGCACACCCACCATGGTGGTTATGTCGATATTCTTATTCTGTTTGAATTCCGCAAAAGTGTCAATCAGACTTACGGTTTCTTGCTTTTTCTTAGCCATTATGATAGAGTGTGTGAGTTTATTTAAAATCGATGATATACTTCGTCTGCTTCACCTGGTCGAAGGTGAAGGGAATGGTGCGTTCCACGAGTTTGGGGCGCTTGGCTCCCTCTTCGCGCACTTTCTCTTCTACGGTCAGCGTGAAGCCTTCTGGTGTAACGTTGCCTAGCACGCCCTGCAATTTTTTCCCCTCTGCAGTGAGCACCTCTACGCGTTCGCCTTGATGAATTTCGTACTGACGCAACACTTTGAAGGGTTGGCCTATGCCAGCGCTGCCCACTTCGAGTTCAAAGTCTTCTTGTTCGCGGTCGAGGTGGCTTTCAATGAAGCGGCTCAGTTCTACGCAATCTTCAATCCATACTCCCTCTTCGTGGTCAATCTCCACCACGATGCGGTCGTCGGGGCTGATGGTCAGGTCGGTCAGAAAGTATTCTTTCCCCTCCAACCACTGGTCCACCAAATTCTTTACAATCTTCTTGTCAATCATTTGCGGTTATTGAGTGGTAAAAAGAAGTGAGGAACTTTTCTAAGAAAGCCCCTCACTCAATCTTGCTGCAAAGTTACAAATATTTCCTTGTGTGTTCCAAATATTTCAAGTGCTTTTTTACACAGAATGGAGTAAAAGTTATACTTTTGTAGCCGATTAGGCACAATGTGCTAGGACACAGGTTCAAAAGACACTTATTACGACATGAAACTTACAGTAGTAACAATCAACTATAACAACTGCGATGGACTTGAAAAAACGCTCCGTTCTGTCACTTCTCAACTCACTCCCGAGGTGGAATACATCGTCATCGACGGAGGTTCGACCGATGGTAGTGTAGAGCTTATTAAGAAGTATGAGAAGAGTATTGCCTTTTGGGTGAGCGAACCCGATAAGGGCATCTATAATGCCATGAACAAGGGCATTGCCCATGCCTCGGGCGAATATATTAACTTTATGAATTCGGGAGATTGCTTCCACTCTTCCGATGTGCTCTCCCGGGTGCTCCCTCTGCTCAATGGAAAGGACTTCTATGTGGGCGGACAGATGCATGTATATAAGGATAAGAATAACACTTTGCGCGTGGCTCCTCAGAGTATAAAGTTTGTGAATCTTGCACATCAAGCATTACCCCACCAAGCCACATTTATTCGCACCGCTTTGCTTAAGAAGCGTCCTTATGATGAGAGTTATAGGATTGCTGCAGATTGGGAACAGATGTTTTATGAACTGATTATCGATAATGCCTCTTATGAGGCTATTCCTTTTGTTGTAGCCGATTTCGACATGATGGGTATTTCAAATAATCCGCGTAATAATGATTTGCAACGTGAAGAGTGTGATAGAGTGAGAAAAACGCTCCTACCTAATAGAATTAATGATTTCGTTGACAACTCTAATCCGCTTCAGCGCAAGATTCTTTATGCTTTTGGCTATGAATCGCCCATGAAGCGAGATATGAAGATTCTTCGCAATGCGGTGAAACTCTTATTAAATGATATTTTCAAGCGTAACAAATAGTTCGTACGTAACATTTATAATATGGATGCGAAACACACTCCTTCGCGTATAGTATTCCTGTCTTTTGCTGATAAACGTTATGCCGGTGCATTGAGTTCCTTAAAGGAGTGTACCGAGCATTTCCCTTTTGACGAAAGATACTTTCTTAATGAAGATGATCTTCCTGCTGACTATCTTCGTTCGTTGCATTGCAGAGTGTATCGGCGCGGCTTTGGCTATTGGCGGTGGAAACCTTACTTGATACGCGAACGTATGAAATTGATGAACGAGGGAGATATTCTTGTTTATACGGACGCTGGCGTGTATTGGAATGCAAAGGGCGTGAAGCGCTTTGAAGAATACATTCAGATGCTCAAGGATGGTGAATTTCTCATCACTTTTCAATCTTCTTATTTGGAGAAAGACTATTCAAAGGGAGATATTCTAAAGTTTACGGGACATTATAATGATGACAATGTGCTCATGTCCTTACAACTATTGAGTGGTATCGTCATTATAAAAAAGAATGCTGAAGGTATGCGGTTTGTTGAGGATTGGTATGAACTTTGTCACCATCATTTCAACTTGATTTCGGATAAAGTGTCTGTTGTTCCATTATACGTGGCTTCGTGGAGAATCGTCACGACCAGAGTGCTCTATCGTTACTTGCCAAGCAACGCCGCCACATTGAAATTTCTTATAAAGAGACTCTTCCGCTCAGTCTAGATTGGAGTCAGATGGAGGCTTTCCCCATACAAGCTCGACAATACAAGAAGAAAAAAATGACGTGGAAGGAAAAGCACATTTTCGAGCTGAAGAAACCTTATATGGCATTGATAGCTTGGTACTTGAAACGCTACAAGCATTTCTACTTTTCACCTACCACGAAAGTCTATTGGTAAAGTGTTAGCGTGGTCAATCAAGCTTTATGAAATTCTTGTACTTTGTGTGGAATACGCCGAGATAGTACGCTCGCTGTTTCTATATCATCGCTTTTTTATCTACAGATTGTGGTTTTCTCGTTGCCAGATGTACAATTTCTCGTCTACCGGACGGCAGTGGTAGCTCTACCGGACGGCAGCGGTAGCTCTACCGGACGGCAGCGGTAGCTTTACCGGACGGCAGCGGTAGAGCTTAGATTGCTCTTTTGCAGACGAATAGACGATTATCTGCTAACGGAAACACGCTCATCTGCAGACAAGCACAATAAAGGAAAGCCTACTCATAGGGAGAACGAGATGCAGATCTCACTCCTATGAGTAGGCTTTCATGTTGATAGAGGCTTTATTAGTAGCTCCTTGAGAATTTTGGGGTTATTGCAACTTTTTGAAGCATTCGGGCAGCGGATTGTCCTGCACGATGTAGCCCTCGCGAGTAAGGTCGGCTAGGATGTTTGCGCCGACGACGCGAGCGTATTCTGCTTCTAAAAGTCCTTGCTTGTAGAGGTCGTAGAAGTAGCGCCAATGGCGGCCTCCATGCTTGCTCTTACGTTGCTCGAGTTGCTTTCCGCCGTTGATCATTTTTGCTAAGAACTGGGCTTTGCCACGGATGTTGTAATGGTAGACGATGATGGACGATGAGGCTGTGTGTCGCGGTAGCATCTTTACCTTGTGGTTGCCCATAGAGATTTGCAGATAGCCTGCAGTGCGGTGCATCACTTTATGCGTTTGGTGCGTAAAGATGGAGTAGGGGGAAAGGTCGAAGTCTGCTTCTGCGGGGACGGCGCGTACTGTTTTGTTCCATTCTGTCCAGGGAAGGGATTCTTCGGGATATACGTTACGCACGTTGCAGCGAAGCACGTTGGCGTGGGTTGTGCTTATTTCCGCTTTGATATTTTGCTTAGGAGTATACCAAAATTCGTCTGCATCTGCATTGATTACCCAATCGGCATGATACTTTCCTTTCGCTAGTCGGATCATTCGATCCACCCAGTGCTTTTGGTTATAGTCAGTGGCATGTTCATCTATTACCTCTAACACCCATCCCCGTTGCTTATACTCTTCAATAATCTGAGGGGTAGAGTCCGTAGAGTTATTGTCTGTGATGATAAAGCCATCCACGCCCATACTTCGATGAAACTCAAGGTTCAAGGGCAAGAGTTCTTCCTCGTTCTTCACCAGCAAGGTCATAATCAACCTGGGTTTCGGCGTATGTTGGAAAAATGCGGGTAGGGAGCAGAGAGCGTTCAGCAGTTTGTTCATTTCAAGCGGAGAGTAATGTTATTTTTAGTTATGCCCTTTGGGCTTTTGCTTCGGGGCTATCCATGGCTTCGGTTTGGGGCCAACGGCGGAGGCATTCGTCGATATCGAAGTCTCGCTCAATTGCATAGCCTTCGGCTAGGTAGCGACGCATTTCGGGAGTGGCGGGAAGTCTTTCAAAGTTTTTTACGCCTTCAGCCAGACTGATGGGGTGAAAGCGCAGTCGGTTGAGGTCAACCACTTCCACGCGGACGTGGTCATTGTTATCGCGACCTAGCAGCAGATTGCCACGTGAGAAGTCGCGATGGATGATGCCCTCGTTGTGCATACGTCCTGCTAGTCGACCCACGGCGCGAAGATAGTCTGGCATTTCGGTTTGTGGAATACGTCCTTTGATGATGTCGATGTAAGTATAGGGAAGTTCGCTACGCTGCGAGGCATAATAACTATGTCCGAAGAAGAGGCCTAGCCATCCGCGTTCGCTATACCAACCCACCGGTGCTGGGCTTCCGATGCCTTTTTGGCGAAGCATTGATGCGTAGCGACAAGAACGTTCTGCCTTCGATGGGCGGAACAGACCGTATGCGATGCGATTGATAAAATTAGGCTTGCGGAAGGATTTTACCACCACGGGGCCAACTTGGGTGTCGAACTCACGTAGCTCGTTGCGCCCCTTATATATAATGCGTCCACACTCGGGAATGGAGAATCTTACGGGAAGTGAGGTGATAAAATCGCGCATACCATCAAAAGCGCGTTCTGTGTGGGTGTGTCGTGGACAGATGATGCGATAAAGGGTGTTGATAAGGTGTGACCACGAGCGGTAATAGCGAAGTGGACCACCGAGCCAACGTTCGAAAAATTCGGGGTGGCGGCTATTAAGCACCTTGATTACATGTCGTTTCATTTTTCGGTCGCTCACGCGTTTGCTATGCTTCTGCACGCGGTAGCGGAGGCCGACTTCGGGAAGACGCACCACTTCGCCGCCGTCTTTGAGCATATGGATCCAAAATTCCCAATCCTCTCGGGCAATAATTTCTTCGCAATAGCCGCCCGTACGGTCGAAATCTGTGCGGCGATACATGGCGCAAGCGGCGAGAATGTTTTTGTGAGCTTCCTTTCGCAGGTTGAATGTGGGCAGACGCCAAAGTCCTGTGCGCTCGCCGAAGAATTCTGCCGTGGGTGCCACCACTTTCACTTCTTGATGGGAATTGAGTACGCTGACGGCTTGGCTAATAAATTGGGGGAGGAGCAAATCGTCGGCGTCGATGGGCAGGATGTATTCTCCATGAGAAGCAGCAATGGCTTCGTTGCGTGCTTTGCATACGCCCGCGTTCTCTTGATGAAACACGCGAATGCGTTTGTCTTTTTCGGCGTATTGCTTGAGAATAGACCATGATTTGTCGGTAGAACCATCGTCCATGCAGACTATTTCTATATCGGTATAGGTGGATTGCAGTACGCTTTCAATAGTGTCCGCTATATAGGGAGCAGCGTTGTAAACGGGAATGATGATTGATACCATGGGTTATCCTTTTTCTTGCAATAATCTGTTCCACTCTTCATGGGTAATATACTTCTTGGGCTTTAGATGCACGGTATAGGGCAGTTGGTGCCAAGCCTGGCGCAATCGGTCTATCCATCCGCGTGGCATTCGTTTGTCGGCCCATGGAGTGAGGGCTTGGTAGTGGAAGAAAAGATGCCCTAAGGGATGCGTGCTATATAGCTGCCAGGGCTTTCGTGAAGAGTAGTGCAATATACCAGGGTGGAGCATTGCTTGCAGAAAATCCTGATTGTCTTGATAACGATTCACTTTCTTGCGACGATAAAAGTTGGACTGCACGTTCCAACGAGCGGGGAGCAGTATGCGGCTCTTGTGGAACAAGCCATTGAGCAAGTCTTGATCGTTATAGCGTATGCGTTCAGGGTATTTCTGATAGAAGTCACGACAGGTTTCTTCTAGATTGTGTTTGCGCCAATAGTCTAGATTGAAGAGGATCACTCCACCGTTGAAATAATTGTCAGATATTTCGTAGCACAGACGCTGAGCATGTGCGGGATTGATCTCAACTGGTTCATCTGCAACAGCTGCCAAGGGGTGGTCGTCAAGTGGTGCGTTCCATAATGGAGAAAGATCGCTGAGTATCAAAGTGTCGCAATCGATGTAGAGCACACGCTGCACATCGGTGGGCAGGATAGAAGCAAGTAGACAACGATAGAACACGACCATGGGAAGTCTTTTTCCCTCCCAACGTATGGTATAGCCGCGTAGCATCTGATCTTCCACATTGTAGAAGCATACTTGATCCTCGTAGGGGGCTGCAAGCTCTCTCAGTGTTTGCTTGTCGTGCTCGCTGAGGCCTTTCGCCAAGATGTGAAAAGCCAATGTTCCTATCGGGTTATTTCGCATGGCCGACATCATTGTTACACTGCAGAAACGTACGTAGGAAGGGGTAATGGTTAAAGCTATATGTATCATCGTGGAGGGTTGCAAGACTATTATTCTTTAGTTGTTATCTGTATCCAACTTTCGGGTACAAAGTGTGAGGCTTGTTCTGTGACCGACCAGTGGTCGGGGCAAATAACGATTTTCCCTTTATGCGTATTGAGCCATGCCCCCCACCAACTGAAAGTGGAGTTGCACACGATATTGTGGCGACAGTGGGTCATGAGCATCATATCTTGCCAACTATCGGTGCCTTGATTGTGGGTGACGAACAGAGTGTCAGCGGGTAGGTCAATGTTCTCTCGCACCCAGTCCATGCCGTCGGAGAATACGTAGAAATGGGCTTTAGGATCGCGACGCTTCATTTCCTCTACGGCTCGGCGATAATAGCTGAGGCTACACACGCTTCCCGAGTTGGCCCAGTGCTTGGGTAGCAAGTAGTCGCCGCGGCGCACATGGAGCGATACAGCGTGAGCGTCTTGCTCAATGGCTTGAGCCATGAGGCGCGATTGCTCGTTGGCCTGCTTTAGGTCGAAGGTAAATGCTTGGCGCACCTCGTCCTTACAGTCGGCAAAGTAGCGCTCGTTTTGGTAAAATCCTTTATAATAGATTAGAGGCCAACTATGCTTACCGAAATAGGGCTCCAATCGTCCGCCTTGCTTGCGCTCGAGGATGGTCTTGAAGAATAGGAATTCGACCACCTTCTTCAGCTTTTGGTTCATGACGAACTCTGTCTGTGGCAAGCCGAATACGCGGTTCATCTCGTAGCCATGATGCACGTGGTAGTGCACCATGTCAGAGAGGTCAATGCGCACGTCGCTAAAGTGTCGGCGCATACTTATATATAGGGCATAGATGAACATTTGGTTGCCCAATCCGCCCGTCATTTTAATTAATCGCATGATGCAAAAGTACGTAAAATATAGTGTTGGAGCAAGGGTGGATGTAAATAATATATGGCAAGAGATGGTGGCTGTTTCAGGTTTTAGTGATATTTTTGCATACTAAAGCAATGCTTTTGTTGCCGATGCGAGGACGCGTTGCCCTCGGTAGGCTTTGGAGCAGGTGCTTGTGGGTGATGCCGACGCTAGACGCGTCGCCCACAGAATGGTGTGGGCACTCTTGGTGTTACCCCATAGAACTATTGAAACAGATTACTTTGACATACTTCATTCATGGATATATCCCCCTTCTCATCTCCGCTTTATCTGCTGGCGAAGCCGGCGGGCTCACGTTGCAATCTGGCGTGTAAGTACTGCTACTATCTTGAGAAATCTAAACTCTATGCCGACTCGCCCGAAGAGGTGATGAGCGACGAACTCCTCGAGAAGTTCATTCACGACTACATTGCTGCGCAGACCTTGCCCGACGTGCTCTTCACTTGGCACGGTGGTGAGACGCTTATGCGTCCGCTCTCGTTTTATAAGCGTGTGGTGGAACTTCAAAAGAAGCATGCAGCAGGTCATCGCATCGACAATTGCTTGCAGACCAACGGCACGCTGCTCACCGACGAGTGGTGTGAGTTTTTCCGTCAGGAGGGATGGCTCGTAGGGGTGAGCATTGACGGGCCTCAGGAGTTTCACGATGAATATCGTCGCAACCGCGGAGGTCGGCCCTCGTTTCAGCAGGTGATGCGTGGCATCCGTCTGTTGCAGAAGCATGGTGTGGAGTGGAACGCCCTTGCGGTGGTCAACGATTTCAATGCCGACTATCCGCTCGACTTCTACCATTTCTTCAAGGAGATAGGTTGCCACTATTTGCAGTTTACGCCCATCGTAGAGCGCCTAGAGCACCACTCTGATGGCCGCACTCTAGCCGCTGTCGACGAGGCTGGAGCGGGAGGCTTAGCGGATTGGAGCATTACGCCCGAACAGTGGGGCAACTTCCTTTGTACCATCTTCGATGAATGGGTGCGCCATGATGTAGGTGAATATTTTATCCAACTCTTCGACTCTACCTTAGCTAATTGGATGGGGCAGCAGCCTGGTATTTGTACTCTGGCAAAGACATGTGGTCATGCGGGAGCAATAGAGTGGAATGGCGATGTGTATAGTTGTGACCACTTTGTCTTTCCGCAATATCGCTTAGGCAATATCCGCACACAGTCGCTCATCGACATGATGTATTCTCCGCGCCAACAGGCTTTCGGACAAGCTAAGCAAACATCGCTCCCGCGCCAGTGTCGTGAGTGTCAATATCTCTTTGCATGTAATGGGGAATGTCCGAAGAATCGCTTTTGCCATACGGACGATGGGGAGCCTGGTCTCAACTATCTCTGTCAGGGCTATCACCAATTCTTTGCCCATGTGGCGCCCTACATGGACTGGATGAAACGCGAGCTCCTCAATCAGCGTCCGCCCGCAGGTATCGTCGATTTGCTTCAGCGGGAACCGCACTTCTTTGAATCACTATAACTTCGAAAAATACAACACACTATGCGTGAATTTCAAGATATTAGAGTAGCTGTGGCTGGTACGGGCTATGTGGGGCTAAGTATCGCTACCTTGCTCTCTCAGCACCACCACGTGACGGCTGTAGACGTGGTGCCCGAAAAGGTGGAAAAGATCAACCGCGGCCTTTCGCCGATACAAGATGATTATATAGAAAAGTATCTCGCTAGCGGGAAACTCAACCTCACCGCCACGCTTGATGGTCGTCAGGCTTATGCCGATGCTGATTTCGTGGTGATAGCTGCACCGACGAACTACGACCCCGTGAAGAACTATTTCGATACTTCGCATGTGGAGGAGGTGATTGACCTCGTACTCGATGTTAATCCTGAAGCCGTGATGGTGATTAAGAGTACTATCCCCGTGGGTTACACACGTTCGCTCTATTTGCGTTATGCTCAACGTGGAGTGCAGAAGTTCAACCTCCTGTTCTCGCCCGAGTTTTTGCGCGAGAGCAAGGCGCTCTATGACAATCTTTACCCCAGTCGCATCATTGTGGGATATCCTAAACTTATCGACAAACCCGAGTTTGAGGCTGAGAATAGTGCCATTGAGTCGGTGACGAATGTGGAGGAAATGAATCAAGCCGCCCATGTTTTTGCTCGCTTGCTGCAGGAGGGTGCTATCAAGGAACATATCGACACGCTCTTCATGGGTATGAAAGAGGCTGAGGCTGTAAAACTTTTCGCCAATACCTATCTAGCCCTCCGTGTCAGTTATTTCAACGAACTCGACACCTATGCCGAAATAAAGGGGCTCGATTCGCATGCGATCATCGAAGGAGTGGGGCTTGACCCACGTATTGGCATGCACTATAATAATCCATCGTTCGGCTATGGTGGCTACTGCCTACCGAAGGACACGAAGCAACTATTGGCCAATTATCAAGATGTACCCGAAAATCTCATTGAGGCTATCGTGGAAAGCAATCGCACGCGAAAAGACTACATTGCCGATGCTGTGCTACGCAAGGCTGGCTGGTATGGTTATTCGCAAAACAATGAGTATGATGCAGAGGGAGCTGCTAGTAATCCGCCCATAGTGGGGGTGTATCGACTGACAATGAAATCGAATTCTGACAATTTCCGCCAGTCGGCCATTCAGGGCATTATGAAACGCATCAAGGCAAAGGGTGCAGAGGTAATTATCTACGAGCCTACGCTTGAGGATGGATCGACTTTCTTTGGAAGTAGAGTGGTGAATACACTTGCCGACTTCAAAGCGCAGAGTCATGCCATTATTGCCAATCGCTATGATGCTAGCCTCGATGATGTGAAAGAAAAGGTATATACACGCGATATCTTCCGCAGAGACTAAAGCAAAAAAAGTATTCCCTTCTAGCCATTTTTGGCCAGAAGGGAATACTTTTTACTTTCTCCTAAGTGGTTTATTTGAAGAATTTTTCCAATTTCTTGATACCTCCGCTAAGGCAGAATGCCACTACGGTGTCGCCAGGACGAATCATGGTGGAACCGTTAATGAGCTGACCATGTCCTCCACGCACGAGACCACCTAGCGTGATAGACGAGGGAAGATCAAGATCCTTTACGGCATGCTTGCAAATCTTCGACCCCTCTGGCACACTAAATTCAGCCACGTCGGCATTGGCCACGGTGAGGCTTTTTACGGAAGTAATGTCTGCTTTGAGCATCATCTGGTAGATGTGGCTAGCAGCAAAAGTCTTCTTATTGATGATGGTGCCGATGTCGAGGCTCTCAGCCATGCTGATATAGTCGGTATTTTCCACCATGGCCACCGTCTTACGCACTCCTAGACGCTTGGCTGCAAGGCACGCGAGAATGTTTGTTTCCGAGTTTTCCGTCAGTGCACAGAAAGCCTGCGCCTTGCGAATGCCCTCCTCTTCGAGCAAGGAAAGGTCGCGTCCGTCACCGTGGATAATCATGGCATGTCGATTCGTCACCACCTCATTGAGATGTTCTGCACGCTGCGCCTGGCTCTCAATGATTTTGGCGTGCATATAGTCGGGCATGGCGTTGGCTAGATGCACGGCAGTGCTACCACCGCCCATGATGAACACGTTGGACACATCGGGGTATTCCTCCTTGCCCGCAAGGTCGCGAATGTAATTAACATACTTCGGCGTAGTCATAAAGTATACCACGTCGAGCGCACGTAGGCAGTCGCCACCATGGGGAATCACAGTATCGTCACCGCGCTTCACGGCCACGATGTGAAAGGGTGATTCTGGTCCGCAGAGGTCTTTAAGTGGCTGGTCGAGAATCTGTGCATTGCTACGCACCTTCACTCCTAGCAGTATGAGTGCACCATCTTGTACCTCCCACCACTGACGAATCCAGCTACGCTTAATGTTGTGGAGAATCTCCTGCCCAGCTAGCATTTCAGGATAGATAATCGATCCTATACCCACTTCTGAGAAAAAAGCACGATGCTCGGGCATGGCATACTCATAATTGTCTACGCGAGCCACCGTTTTCTTTGCTCCCAATTTGTGAGCTAACATGCAGGCGGTCATGTTATGCGCTTCATCGGGAGTCACTCCGATGAAGAGGTCGGCCTTACCCACCTCAGCTTCTTTGAGTGCTGAAATCGATGAGGGCGACACGGGGAGCGTCAGAATGTCGAAATCGGATGAGAGGTCTTCGAGCTTCTCGGCCGATTCGTCCATGAGCGTTATGTCGTGATGTTCGCGCGAGAGCAGCTTGGCAAGATGTGTGCCCACAGCTCCAGCGCCAGCGATGATAATTTTCATTGGATATTGTTCTTTAGGTTGTTCTGAGTCCTAAGTATTGAGGTTATAAGGTTATAAAGTATCCTTCTGATAGCCAATATTTGCTGCATGGAGTAATTTTATAACCTTATAACCTCAAAACTTAAAACCTTTGCCGATAACCTCAAGGCTTAAAACTATCCTACTTCACGTCGCCTACCTTAATTAAGTATTCGGCTATTTGTACAGCGTTGAGTGCAGCACCTTTGCGAATTTGGTCGCTTACGAGCCAGAGCGTCAGACCATTGGGGTTGGCCAAGTCCTTGCGTACACGACCCACGTATACAGGATCTTTACCTGCCAAGAAGAGCGGCATGGGGTATTCTTGCTTTTCGGGGTTGTCCATGAGCACGAGTCCGTCGCCACCAGCAATAGCCTTTTTCACGTCGGCCACTTCGAGTGGGTTCTCTGTCTCCACCCAAATGGCTTCAGAGTGAGAACGAAGTGAGGGCACGCGCACACAGGTGGCTGAGGTCAGCACATCTGAGTGCATAATCTTGCGTGTCTCGTTGTACATTTTCATCTCTTCCTTTGTGTAGCCATTGTCCTGGAATACGTCGATTTGAGGAATTACGTTGAAAGCCAGCTGATAAGCAAATTTCTTCACAGTGGCGGGTTGGCCATTGAGTACTTCGCGATATTGCTCTACGAGCTCGTCCATAGCAGCTTGTCCAGCTCCGCTAGCAGCTTGGTAGGAAGCCACGTGTACGCGCTTGATATGACTCAGATTTTCGATAGCTTGCAGTGCTACCACCATCATAATTGTAGTGCAGTTGGGGTTGGCAATGATGCCGCGCGGACGCTTTAGTGCATCCTTGGCATTGCATTCAGGCACTACGAGAGGTACCTCTTCGTCCATACGGAAAGCCGATGAATTGTCAATCATCACAGCACCATACTTTGTAATATCGGCAGCAAACTCTTTAGAAGTGCCTGCACCTGCTGAGGTGAAAGCAATGTCTACATCCTTGAAGTCGTCGTTGTGCTGAAGGAGTTTAACGGTATGTTCCTTACCGCGAAAGGTATATTTGGTGCCTGCGCTGCGGGTTGACCCGAAGAGCAATAGATTGTCGATAGGAAAATTGCGTTCGGCGAGGACGCGCAAAAATTCTTGGCCCACGGCACCACTGGCACCTACGATAGCTACGTTCATTGCTTGAATTTTATGTAATTTTGTAAGCAAACGTTCCTCTTAGCGCTATAAAAGCGCGGTCATTGGTGGTCTGCTTGTTGCATTTTGTTTACTGAGTGTAGAATTTTGTTGCAGAAAGAAAGGTTTTTCTCTCCGTGTGCAAAATTACAATACTTTTTTGATAATGAAGCCTTATTCTGTTGTTTTATAGTCTATAGGCGATGGGGAATGGCTTTTGGGGTAATTTAATGCCTATTTTTTCTTCCTGTGGGTAAGATATAAGGGTGGTTCTATAAATTCTGATGATGGGATTTGTATGGTATTGGGAGTGTATTTTTGATAGTAAATGAAGGAGCATAGCGGGCTATGTGACTGATTTTACTATCAAACATGGTGCAAGGCGAATGCAATCAAGTTTGCTTGAATTGCTGAGCCGCAGCCCATGTTCTCAAAGAAAAAGACGCTTTCAAGACCATGCAAATCGCACATCAGAATTGGATACCATGAATTTCAAAATTTATAGAACCACCCATAAACGAGGTGGGACAAAAGAACTTGCTTCTAAGAGGTCTGCTTCTGGCATAGAGTTGCCTCGTTGATAGAGAGTGTGTGTTCCTTCTGCCAAGTCTCCTCCCCTTGTCAACTAATTCCGCGCATGCGTAGCGCGAGATTAAAAAAAATACAATAACTTTGCAGAATCGTTTACCACGGGGGGAATCCACTTCTTCCTCATGGCCAAGGTTGAGCCTTTGAGCTAGCCCATTATTCATCACAAACACCTGAGAATTTGATTACAGATCCTACATGGATATTCCTCATCGTGCTGGCAATTATTCTTTTTGCCCCGATGTTACTCGAACGTCTACGCATTCCCTCCATTGTGGGAATGATTTTTGCAGGCATACTTATTGGTCCCCATGGATTCGGAGTGCTTGAGCGCGATGGCAGTTTTGAGCTCTTTGGTAAAGTGGGGCTCTACTATATTATGTTTCTTGCTTCGCTAGAGATGAATCTCCAAGATGTGCAGCGTATCAAGGAAAGGGCTCTTACGCTAGGTCTTCTTAGCTTTGCCATTCCAATGGTCATAGGTTATGCAGCCAACTCTCTAGCATTGGGCTATGGCGTAGCTGCTAGTGTGCTCATCGCTGCGATGTATGCTTCACATACGCTTATCGCCTACCCCATTGTGTTGCGTTATGGCCTTTCGCGGCTCACTAGTGTGAGCATTGCCGTGGGAGGCACCATCGTGGCCGATACGCTGACGCTCTTGGTGCTCGCTGTGGTGGGGGGAATGTTTAAGGAGAATGTGACAGGACTTTATTGGGTGTGGCTCGTCATCAAGGTGGTGCTGCTCGGTGTAATCATTGTCTATGCCTTTCCGCGCATCGGTCGGTGGTTCTTCCGTCGCTATGATGATAGCGTGGTGCAATATGTCTTTGTGTTGGGTCTTGTTTTCCTAGGTGCAGGACTGATGGAGATAGTGGGCATGGAGGGTATCCTCGGCGCCTTTCTCGTGGGGCTTGTGCTCAACCGATTGATTCCTCCATTATCACCTCTTATGAGCCATGTAGAGTTTGTGGGAAATGCCCTCTTCATTCCCTATTTCCTTATTGGCGTGGGTATGCTGATCAATCTCAGCGCGCTCGTAGAACACTCTGGAGCGGTGCTTACGGCCTGTGTGATGGTGGTGGTGGGCGTAGTGAGCAAATGGCTCGCAAGTTTTGCTACACAAAAAGCTTTTCGCATGTCGGCCCCAGAACGCAACCTTATGTTTGGCCTCACGGGGTCGCGTGCAGCAGCCACATTGGCTGTGGTACTCGTGGGCTATGGTATCGTTTTGCCAGATGGAAGTCGGTTATTGGGCGAAGATGTGCTCAATGGGGCAATGGTGCTCATTCTTGTGACTTGCGTGGTGAGTTCGCTAGTGACTGAGAACACAGCGCGTAAACTGGCCGTGACTGACACTTTGCAGCAAGCATCGAGTGCCGCAGCCTCAGATGAAGTTCCCGACCGCATACTCATTGCTCTCAACAATCCCGAGAATAATCCAGGATTGGTCAATCTCGCACTGATGCTCCGTACGCCCCATTCTGTCGCTCCGATCATTGCGCTCAACGTGGTGTTAGAGAATGATCCCTCTGCCCGTCGGAGTGGTGAACAGCAACTTCACAATGCTGTGAAGATGGCTTCGGCCACAGGCATACGTATTCAGACTTATCAGCGGTGGTCTGTCAACGTGGTGAGTGGCATTTCGCATACGGTGAAAGAGCGTGCTGTGAGTGATCTTGTGCTTGGTCTTCACCGAAAAGCACGCCTTTCCGACTCTTTCTATGGTAAAACAGTGGCCGACCTCTTGGCTTCCGTTGACCGTCAGATTATGATCTATCGCGACACAATCCCTCTCAACACGGTGCGACGTATTCACGTGTTGGTGCCACCGAAGGCAGAGTTTGAACAAGGATTTGCCCACTGTATGGATCGTATTGCACTTCTTGCTCATCAGATGGGATGTGGGCTTGAAGCTCTTTCTTCGCCTACCACACTCACGGCTATAGAACACTATATTGCAGCCTCTCCTCATAGCAGCCTGCCCATGATTTATAGCGAGTTTAATTCGTGGAATAACTTAATACAACTGGCCCACACCTCGCGCCAGGACCACATGCTCATCTTCGTTTGCGCCCGTCGCGGCACCATCTCTTATCATGCCTACTTGGATCGCTTACCCGATCAAGTGGAGCGCTATTTTAGTTCGCGTAATGTGCTGTTTGTCTATCCGCAACAGCCCTACTCAAGATAGGAATGGCTCATTTTTAGTATCTTAGAATAGCGATTAGTTCTAGTCATGACTATAGTCTATCTTATCCTCTCCAAAATTCCCTCATCATGCCTTCTCTCATTACCGATCTTGCCCTAATCCTCATCTCTGCAGGCCTGGTCACTATCATCTTTAAGCGGCTCAAGCAGCCTCTTGTGCTTGGCTACATAGTGGCCGGTTTTCTGGCTGGACCTCACATGCCCTATACTCCTAGCGTGACCGATTTCAGTAGCATTCACACGTGGGCAGACATTGGCGTGATTTTTCTCATGTTTACCCTCGGCCTCGAGTTTTCTTTTAAAAAGATTGTGAAGATGGGAGCCGCTCCCATTATTGCCGCGTGTAGCGTAATGTTTTGCATGATGAGTGTGGGCAATATGGTGGGGCGCTTCTTTGGATGGGGCAATATGAATAGCCTCTTTCTTGGCGGTATGCTTGCCATGTCGAGTACCACGATTATATATAAGGCCTTCGATGACCTCGGATTACGCCAAAAGAAGTTTGCAAGCGAGGTTCTCTCAGTGCTCATCCTTGAGGATATTCTCGGCATATTGCTCATGGTGGTGCTTAGTGCAGTGGCCGTGTCGCGACAGTTTCAAGGTTTGGAACTCGTGAGTAGCCTTTTCAAACTAGGTTTCTTCCTTATCTTGTGGTTTGTGGTAGGCGTCTATATCATTCCTATATTCCTGCGCAAGGCTCATCGATTCTTGAATCGCGAGACCCTACTCATAGTCAGCATTGGATTGTGTTTCTTGCTCGTAGTAATGGCTGAGAAAGCAGGTTATAGTTCTGCCTTTGGTGCTTTCATGATGGGCAGTATCTTAGCAGAAACGGTGGAAGCCGAACAGATAGAGCGAGTGGTATCGCCAGTGAAAGACCTTTTTGGAGCAATCTTCTTTGTGTCGGTGGGCATGCTTGTCGATCCTACGGTGTTGGTCGCTTATTGGTTGCCTATCCTTGTGATTTGCTTAGCCATTATTGTAGGACAGGCTGTGCTCGGCACCACAAGCTTCTTGCTTTCTGGACAGAACCTCCACGTGGCTCTTCAGAGTGGATTCTCGCTGGCACAGATAGGAGAATTTGCTTTTATTCTTGCCTCGCTCGGCATTTCGCTTAACGTGACTAGCGATTTTCTTTATCCCGTGGTGGTGGCAGTGAGCATCATCACCACGTTTGTCACACCCTATATGATTCGTGCCGCGGTTCCCGCTTACAATGTGCTCGAACGCATCATACCGCCTACTGTACTTCATCGGCTAGACGAACGCGGACAAAAGAGTGAGGCTCATCCCGAGCATGAGCACCTGTGGAAACGCCTCCTCACAGCCTTGTTGAGCCAGTTGGGGGCATATCTCACACTGAGCGTTGCCGTAATCATAATCTCCCTTTCTCTCTTACTTCCCTTGTGTCGCGAATCTTTTGGACATTGGCCTGGAAATGTGACGTGTGGCGTGCTTTCGTTGGCCTTCTCTGCGCCTTTCCTTCGTGCCATCGTGATGCGTAAGAATCATTCCGACGAGTGGCGACAACTCCGTCATCGCAGTCGGTGGGACAGGGTAGGGTTGTGGTTCACTTTCTTCTTGCGCTACGTTATTGCTTCTGCAGCGGTCTATTATATCCTCAATTTTCTCTCGCCGCTATGGTGGCCATGGCATGTGATCCTCTCTCTTGCTATTATGGGCGGAATTGTGGCTTCGAAACGCATTAAATTAGTGAGCATCAAGCTAGAACGTACCTTCCTGCAAAATTTGCGTTCACGTGAGGTTATGGCTTCACAAAGCGAAGAGGCTACACCGGGCTATGCCGGAAGACTTACAAGCCGAAACATTCACATTGCCGAGTTAGAGGTTCCTTACGATAGCGCATGGGCGGGCAAGAGGCTCCGAGAACTTGACTTTGGGCACGCCGAAGGGGTGATGATTGCAGCCATCGTGCGTGGCGACAACCGTATCAATATTCCCGATGGCGAAGCCATACTCTTTCCTTCCGACCGCATCGAAGCCATCGGCAGCGATGATAGTTTGCAGCGCTTCCAACAGCGCTTGCAGAGCGAACTTCTCTGTCAGACGCCAGACACCAATCATTTGCAGCTCCGCCGATTGCTCATCCGCGAGGGAAACCCGCTCATCGGACTGGCCTTGCGCGATAGCGGCATACGTGCTGATTATCACTGCATGGTGGTGGGCTTCGAAGCGAACGATGGCAGTATCGTTCCCGCAACGGCAGAACATATCATTGTGCGTAACGATGTGGTTTGGATGGTGGGAGAGGACGATCACTTGCGCCGTTTGCGAAGTGCCTTGGCTGATGGGAACGTTTCTTGAAAGCGAAGCTTCATAGAAAAACCTCCGTACTTTGAAAAACAAGCACAGAAGCGTTTATATCACGTTAAAACAAGATAAATGGACGCGAAATGGCCATTAAATAAGAATTTGTACGTATTTTTGCACGTTGAAGTATACACTCTCTATATCACGACATGAAGAAACTCAACATATTCGCCCTTGTGATGGTGCTCCTGACTGGCTGCATGGTCACTTCTTGTAATTCCTCAGAAGATGTTTCGGAGGAACTCTCCAACGACTGTGTGATAACCTCTGCCACCCTCGGCACGCTCAAGCGCATTGTCAATGATACCACCACGTATTCTGTGACAGGTGGTGCCTATCATCTTTATATCGACCAACTGAAAAGCCGCGTGTTTAATCCCGACTCGTTACCAGTGGGTACCTGTGTGGATAAACTCGTGTTTGCCTCAAATGGCATTAAGTGTACAGGTACGCTAGGCATTGTCAATACGGAGACGGGTAAAGAAGAATCTTTTACTCCCACCGATAGCACAGACTTTTCCGTGGTACGCAAAGTGGTGGCCTATGCCCCCGATGGCGCATCAAAGCGCTACTATGATTTCGATATTCGTGTACACAAAGAATATGCGGATGAATTGGAATGGAAATTGTTGTCGCATAATCCGCTTAGCCCTGTGGCATCTTTCGTAGAAAGTCGCACACTGGCCGTGGACGGAAGTATCTATGTGTTCGGTCGTGCCATGGATGGTGAGGTGAAACTCGTTCAGACTTCTCGCCAATCACCCTCGTTTGATGAGGCTCAACTCGTTGCCCCAGTAGGCGGTAGCGCTATTGATGTGCATACTATCCAGTACTTTGCAGGGCATTTCTTTGCTCTTGCTGGAGGTCAATTAGTAACATCGGCAACGGCAATAGGAAATTGGACGTCCATCAGTGCAACCCAGCATTTCAATGCCCTCGTAGGACAGAGCACGGATAGCCTCTATGCCCTTGCTGGTAATAAAATGTATGCTTCGGCCGATGGCATCACATGGAACGAAAGCGGTGTTGATACTCCCACAGAACTGCCGCAAGGCACCGACGTGGCCGCCGCTACACAGCAGAGCCGTACGGATAAGCAAGGAGAAATTTCACTCATGGTAGGCTCGCGCCAAGTGACAAAGGCGGATGGTACAACGGCCGATTCTGTCACTGTGTGGAAACGCGATATCGATCGCTCGGGTGAATATAGCTACCCTTGGATAAATCTTCCCCAAACGGAGGAACTTCGTAAATATGCTTGTCCGCTCCTCAAACAGGTCTGCCTCTTTGCTTACGATGAAGGTACTGTGCTCACAGGCATAAATGTCGCCAATGGCACTGTGGCTCCTTTCTATATGAGCAATGACAACGGACGTACGTGGAAAAATGACCTCCTTTCACATCCTGATACAACAGGGGCAACTTCCGTCAGTATCGCCGTAGATGCCGATCACTACATTTGGGTGGTTCTCAGCGGCACAGGCATGGTCTATCGTGGTCGTATCAATCGCCTCGGTTGGAACTAAACACCCATGTTACGGACTCATAATGTAATAATTAAGGTGTGTCTCTCTCTTCTAAGAACGGAAAGCACCCTTTTTGATATATAGGAACACTCCTTTTCTCGTATAGAAAAAAGTCCTTATCTACGGCAACATCTTCAATCGGCACAGGCATCATGCACCTCTTATCTAAGATTACATACTTACTGCTTCTTCTTTTCCTGCTCCTCCCGCAGCGAGCATTCGCTCAGCAGGAAGACCCTGTATATCGCCTTGAACTCGGTGTGGGGCTTGGTATGTCGGCCAACTTTACCGATGTGAAGGACAAAATGGGATTATCAGGTGGCCTCGTTGCTCGTTTCCCGCTCAATCCACGCATGGCTGTGAAGACGCAGTTCTCCTATGTAGGCGTGAAGGGTTCTACTTCAACGCTCAAGAATTATCTGCCTTCCAACCCCAATGCTGTGGCGACTCCACAACTCAATTATTCCGTAAGCAGTGCCATCTACGATTTGTCCGCACTCTACGAAATTCACTTCCTGCCCTACGGCTATCAGCGTGATTATCGAGGCTATTCTCGTCTAGTCCCCTATCTACAAATGGGATTCGGACTTACCTATGGCGCGGCGGGAAAATCCTTCACTGCCAATATTCCCCTAGGAGTTGGTGTGAAGTATAAAGTGGGGGCACGCCTCAATCTTGGCCTCGATTGGCTAGTACATTTCAGCCTTTCTGATAAGCTCGACGGACTCGATGCACCGCTCGGCATCAAATCGGAGATGTTTCGCAATAAGGACATCTACTCTTCACTGATGCTCACACTAACTTACGATCTCAGTCCAAAGTGTCCCACGTGTAATCGCGACTAGCCTTCCGCATCTAGTGTAGTCTGCACGATTACTTCCGTACACATAACTTATTCATAACAACTCCAATATATGCAACTCGACCATTCAAGAATACCTGCTCACATTGCCATCATTATGGATGGTAACGGGAGATGGGCTAAAGCTCGCGGTCTTAATCGTAGCATGGGACACCAACAGGGTGTAGTTGCTGTTCGTGAAATCACCACAGCATGCTCCAACCTAGGGGTGAAATTCTTGACACTCTATACCTTTTCCACCGAAAATTGGAATCGTCCCGCCGATGAGGTGGCAGCTCTCATGTCGCTCATACTTACCTCGCTAGAGGAAGAACTCTTTATGAACAACAATGTAAGGCTGCGTATCATAGGCGACCTCGCTCGATTGCCCGAAGTGGTGCGCGAATCCATCCTTGGGTTGCAGCAACGCACAGCTGTCAACACTGGAATGACCATGGTCATCGCTCTGAGTTATAGCGCTCGATGGGAGATAACGGAAGCCATGAAGCAGATAGCTACCGAGGTGGACGAGGGTACAATCAAGCCCACCGATATTGACGAGAATACAATTTCCGCCCACTTGGCCACCAACTTTATGCCCGATCCTGACCTGCTCATCCGCACGGGAGGCGAAGTGCGACTTAGCAATTACTTGCTGTGGCAATGTGCCTATACCGAATTTTATTTCTGCGACACTTTCTGGCCCGACTTCCATGAAGCTGATCTCTGCCAAGCCATTGCTTGGTATCAAAATCGCGAACGTCGCTATGGAAAGACCAGCGAGCAGGTAACCAACACTGATAACACACAAACAAACGAATGAAATATTCCTCACGCATACTGCTCGCAATGGCTGCTAGCATAGCCCTCAGTGCACACGCTCAGACCAACGATCAAGTAGCATCGCCGAACGACAATGCGCCCGTGATAACCTATACCGCCAACCATCCGCGTTATGTGCTTGGCGGCATCACGGTAGACGAAATGAAAGGCTACGATTCGGAATACTTACAAAGTATTTCGGGACTCGTTGTGGGACAAACCTACGAAATCCCTGGACCCGATATCACCGAAGCAATACGCAAGTATTGGGCACAGAAGGTTTTCTCAAACGTAGAGATCGTAGCCGATAGCATCGTTGATGGTAAGGCTTATCTCCACGTGAAACTCACCACGCAACCTCGCATCTCGAGCATACGCTACTCGGGAGTGAAAAAGTCGGAACGCGAAGACTGCGAGAAAATCATTGGCTTCCAACCTGGAAACCAGATTACCACGGATATGATTAATCGTGCCGAGCATTATATCAAGAAGCATTTCGAGGAAAAGGGCTTCAAGAATTGTGAGGTAAGCATCACGCTCAGAGAGGACGTTACGGGCGACAATCGTGTACTCGTTGACATCGATATCAATAAGAACGAGAAAATCAAGGTAAAGAAAATCTTTATCGCCGGTGCCGACCCCAAGCATGTGGGCAAGCTCAAAAGAGCTATGAAGAAGACTCACGAAAAGAGCTTCATCAACATGTTCCGTTCTAAGAAATTCCTCCCAGAGAAGTATAAGGAAGATAAAGACCTCCTTGTGGAGAAACTCAATGAATGGGGCTATCGAGATGCTCTTATTACCTCTGACAGTATAGAAAGCGTGGATGGAAAGTACGTCAACGTACATCTCAATGTATACGAAGGACAAAAATATTATTTGCGCAACGTATCATGGGTGGGAAACACAGTCTACGACTCCGACCTCCTCGAGCGTTTCCTGCAAATGAAAAAAGGGGATGTATATGATCAAACTCTCTTAAATAAGCGCCTTTCTTCCGACGATGATGCCATCGGCAACCTCTATTATAATAATGGATACGTATTCTACAACCTTAACCCCGTAGAAATCAATGTCGACGGAGATTCCATTGACTTGGAAATGCGCATCCAAGAGGGACAACAAGCCACTTTCAACCACGTGCGCATCTCTGGGAACGATCGCGTCTATGAAAACGTTATTCGACGCGAGCTACGCACAAAGCCGGGTGATCTCTTCTCTATGGAAAACATCAAGCGCTCTATCCAAGACTTGGCGCAGATGAATCAGTTCGACCCTGAAGCACTTCAGACACAGTTCGGACAAAGTGGTATCAAGCCCGACCCTATTTCTGGAACGGTAGACCTAAACTATCCTCTCGTGTCCAAAGGTGGCGACCAAATAGAGCTCTCTGCTGGTTGGGGACAAACGGGTATCGTGGGACGTGTAGGATTGAAGTTTACCAATTTCTCTGTCCAAAATCTTTTCAAAAAAGGATATAAGCGTGCTGGCTTCATACCGCAAGGAGACGGACAAACGCTCTCTCTGCAAGTACAAACTAATGGTACGTACTATCAGAACTATTCGCTTTCGTTCCTCGAACCATGGCTTGGCGGAAAGCGGCCTAATCAACTCTCGTTCTCAATCTACTATAGCAAGCAGAGCGACGTAAACTCTAACTATGTGAACCAAAACTACTATACGCAGTATATGAACTATGCGTATGGTTATGGCACATCGAACGGCTATTATATAGATGCCTACGACCCTGACAAGTACGTAAAAATGTTAGGCTTTAGTCTTGGATTCGGTAAGCGTTTACGCTGGCCTGATGACTACTTCAACTTTATGGCCGAGCTTTCTTATACGCGCTATATGCTGAAGTCGTGGCAGTACTTCTTAATCACGGATGGTAACTGCAACAATATCAACCTCTCACTCTCACTCTCGCGTAATTCTACGGATCATCCGTTCTATCCGCGCAAGGGCTCGGAGTTCCTCTTCCAAGTGACGCTCACCCCGCCATATTCGCTTTGGGATGGTCGTGACTATAAAAACTTGGCCAACAACTACCAGAGTTCTAAGTATCAGCAGGAGATGCAGGAGAAGAATAAGTGGATAGAATATCACAAGTGGAAGTTCAAGTTCCGCAACTTTACCGCTCTTTCTAGTGCAGTCAAGGCTCCGGTTCTTATGACCCGCTTCGAGTTTGGTATCCTCGGTTCCTACAATCGCTATAAAAAGTCTCCCTTTGAAACCTACTATGTGGGTGGCGATGGCATGTCGGGCTACTCAAGCGGATATGCAACAGAGACCATTGGGTTGCGTGGCTATGAAAATGGTTCGCTCTCTGGAAATAATTCCTACTATGGCGATGCTTATGCCTATAGCCGCATGACGCTTGAACTCCGCTATCCGCTCATGCTCGAAAACTCTACTTCAATCTTCGCACTCGCCTTTGTCGAGGGAGGTAACGCTTGGCAAGATGTCAAGAAATTCAATCCTTTCAATATGAAGCGTTCTGCAGGTGTGGGCGTGAGAATCCTTCTCCCCATGGTCGGCTTGATGGGTATCGATTGGGCTTATGGATTCCAAAAGTACATCAGCGGATACTCAGGTAAGCGCGCCGGTGGCTCGCAGTTCCACTTCATCATCGGACAGGAATTCTAAAACTTTGACTATGAAACTATGGGAAAAGTCGGTTCAAGTGACCGACGAAATAGACCGCTTCACCGTAGGTCACGATCGTGAACTCGATCTCTACCTCGCGCCCTACGATGTGCTTGGTTCGATGGCACACGTCACCATGCTCCACAGCATCGGACTTATTGCCGACAATGAGTTGCAACCTCTGCTCAGTGAACTGAAGAAAATCTACAATCTTGCCCGAGAAGGCAAGTTCGTGATAGAAGATGGCATCGAAGACGTCCACTCACAAGTGGAACTCATGCTCACCCGATCTCTCGGAGATATGGGAAAGAAAATCCACTCCGGTCGCTCGCGCAACGATCAAGTGCTTGTCGACCTCAAACTCTTCACGCGAGAGAAACTCCGCGAGGTGGCTGAGGCCGTACGACAATTGTTTACAGAATTGCAGAAGCAGAGCGAACGCTATAAGTCTGTGCTCATGCCAGGCTACACCCATTTACAGGTGGCCATGCCCTCAAGCTTCGGACTTTGGTTAGGTGCTTATGCCGAAAGCCTTACCGACGATATGCTCTTCCTTGAAGCCGCCTATCGACTCACCAATCGTAACCCTCTTGGCTCTGCTGCTGGTTATGGTTCATCCTTCCCTCTTAACCGCCAGATGACCACCGACCTCTTAGGATTTGATTCTATGGACTACAACGTGGTCTACGCACAGATGGGGCGTGGAAAAATGGAACGCAACGTGGCTTATGCTCTTGCTAGCGTGGCCGGCACAGTGGCAAAACTCGCTTTCGATGCATGCATGTTCAATTCTCAGAACTTTGCTTTCATTAAGCTCCCCGACGAGTGTACCACGGGCTCAAGCATCATGCCCCATAAGAAAAATCCTGACGTGTTCGAGCTTATCCGTGCTCGTATGAATCGGTTGCAAGCGTTGCCTCAAGAGATGATTTTGATTATGAACAATCTTCCTTGTGGCTACTTCCGTGATCTTCAAGAACTCAAGGAAGCTTTCCTACCCGCCTTCGATCGCCTGATTGATTGCCTCCACATGACCACCTACATCATTGAGCGCATCAAAGTGAACGAACACATTCTTGACGATACTCGCTACGATGCCATGTTCTCCGTAGAGGAAGTCAACCGTCTGGCTGCTTCGGGCACTCCCTTCCGCGATGCCTATAAGAAAGTAGGCCTCGAGATTGAGGCTGGTCAGTTTACACCCAACAAGGACATTCACCATACTCATGAAGGAAGCATCGGCAACCTTTGCACAGAACGCGTAGCCGCCTTGATGGATAGTATTTGGCAGAAGTTCCAATTTGAAAAGGTCGATGCTGCCGTAGATGCCCTCTTAGCTAAGGCATAGCACACAGAGAACACGCATATGGCTACGGGCATAGCAATGAACGATTAAAGACAAACTGCTCATAGTCATTAAGGAAAATAATAAGGTTAAGATTTAGAAGCATCATCTGCTCTCAATCTTAGCCTTTTTATATGAAGTAGCGATATGTACCATCTCAGAAGAGAGCACATTATTGTAAAGATCTATTCACATTGTCACAACAAATAATCTAATAATGGATATCGATTTATCATCCTACAAGGAAGATTTCCTCCAACTCCTTCGCTCATGTAAGCGCGAGGGAATGGAAGATGTCATTTCCGATCTCGAAGAACAAGGATTCTTCGATGCCCCCGCTTCTGCGGGTCATCACCTTAATATCAAAGGAGGCCTCGTGCTCCATTCGCTCAATACTTGTAAAGCTGCTCTCCAAGTATGGGAAGGCATGAAAAAACTTGAGCCTACGCTAGAACGCGAAGTGCCTCGAGAGAGCGTCATCTTGGCCAGTCTGCTTCACGATGTATGCAAGTCCGATGTCTATCAACCCACCACAAAGCGTAAGAAGAATGCCATGGGTGTGTGGGAAGACGTGCCTGGCTACAACGTAAGCTACAAGAACTTCCCCATGGGGCATGGCGAAAAGTCCGTCGTCCTTCTTCTCTGCAGTGGTCTTGAAATGACCGATGCCGAAATGCTTGCCATCCGTTGGCACATGGGGCCATGGGGCGTAAACATGAATTCCTATGAGGATGAACGCAACTATGATACCGCCCATTCGCTCTATCCCCTAGTCATGATTGTCCACACCGCCGACTGCCTCGCTGCTAGCATCATGGAACGTGAGGAAGAAGTGGAATAGCTTTCATGCAATTCAATTATAAAAAAAGGCTTGGAATCTGTGAGAACATTCACAGCATTCCAAGCCTTCTTTAGTTGGGTAGAAGAAAGATTCTTATCTGATTACCACCTTATGGCCTTGGTTCGTAATGAATATACCTTTTGTGGGGGTGAGTACACGGCGACCCTGAAGGTCGTAGTAGTAAACAGGCGTGCTGACAGCCGGAGCTGTGGCATTGCCAATAGCCGTTACGTCACCAGTAGAACCTGGCACAAAAACCTTTACAATGAAGTCCTTGAGGATAACACTCTTGCCCACAGCGCTTGTACCTGCCACTTTGAATACGGTTGATGTCTCGCACAAACCTGTAATTCTAGCCTGCTGTTCGGCAGCCTTGGCAGTGAACGTCTGGCCTGCCACTGTTATGGTCTGACCTTCTGTGGCTGACGAGTAGGTAAAGGTGTAACCCGTAATGAGGCACTTCTGACCATTAGGCCCTACACCCTCAACCGATACGGTGTAGTTTGCGGTTGGGTGCCACATCAAGTAATCACCCTTATACACCTCAGAAGGCATCATGTTGTTTGCCGCCGTTGTGATCTTTATCTTGGGATTAGCCTCGGTGCTCTCCCACGATTTTGCCAATACGTAGCCATCGGGAAAATTGTTGTTCTTGCCCGATGCGGGGTTAATGAATGAGCCCGTCTTCAAAGAAATCTCGTAGCCCTTAACGCAAGTTGGGTCAATGTCATCAATATTTATATCCTCAGGCGCCGGCGCATCTACTATGGCAAACTGGCAACCTTTGTCGTTGCGGTCTTGGCCCTTTCTGTCTGCACTCCAGTTGCACACACCATTATCCTTATTGGCAGTTTGGTTAAGCTGCACGCTGCCCGACGAGATGATAAACACGCCAGACACATTGGCGTAGCTCAGCGTCCAACCCTTGTCAGGACGGGTTGCGGTTGTCTTTATCATTTTGTCGTATTTGGCATCGGGACTCACGTAAGTTTGATCTGCACGATTGACAATGTCGAATGACTTGTCGTCACGCTGCACAAACTTCCACATGGTGTTCTTATACTTTGTATTCTGTCCTCCTATCAAATCCTTTTCAGCACCCTGCGAGGTGTTATACAATGAGCCACGATTGGGGGTATAGAGCTGATACCAATGTTCTTCGGTGTTGTTTGACGCGAGCGGCATGTTGATTGTAGGCAACACGCTTGTAACGAGCGAGGCATAGGCACTGCTCTTTGCTGTGAGTTGCTCGTTGGTGGTGGCGGGGTCGGCAAGCAAGGCATAACCCTCGTCAATGCCAGTCAACACCGGGGCAACGTTGGCAGGAGTATACTGGCCAACGCCATTGCCAATGCTGAGGCTACCCGCCGTTTGCAAAGCACTTACCAATTTGCTGCGTGCATCAATCTTGGCAATGAGTTCTTCCACCTCAGCGTCGGTTGTGGCAGTCACGCCATTTTCAGCACCAATAGCCTCGGCTACAACCTGCGAGAGTTTGGCGTAGCCACGGGCATTGAGACGTCCGTTCATGTTGTAGTTTGCATTGAGCACACCATCTTTCAAGAGCGAGGTGTATGAGCCTGGTACATAGTCTACGTTGTTCATGCTGGCCGCAATCTTTTCAATTTCGGCATTGAAGGTGTCGCTGCGTCCTGCGTTCTTAGCTTTTGTGGGCGAAGGAATTACAGCAAACAGTTTGATAACGGCATTGGGGCAATAGCTACGCACTTTCTCAACAAATGCCTTGTAACTGGCAGCCACTGTTGCCACGTCTTTGTCGCCCTGCATCTCGTTGTAGCCCTGCATGATGCACACCATTTTGGGCTCTTTGTTGTCGGAGCGGCCTTTGAAGATGTTGTTAAGCATCGAAGTCATTGTGCCGAGGTCGTTGCTTGGGTAGCCCCAAGCACCACCACGCTGCTTCACATTGTTGGCATGGAGCAGTTCATGCCAGTCGTTGTTATCATCGCCAAGCATGATGATGTCGTCAGCCTTGACAGGTAGAGCGGCAAAGTAGGTGTTGCGCATGCCGGCTATGCCGCTGAGACCGCCCCAATTGTCGGTTGCGTCAGCAGGGTATACGCAGTCTGAGCCTACATATTTGGCTATTTCGTTGCACCAGATGCGGTAGCCCGCCATGGTGAGGTGGGTGCCGTCAGCTGAATATTGGTGGGTGGGTATGCCTGGCAACAGGGGGTAAAGGTCGATATAAGTGGCGTTGGCAAACTCGGTGCAGATGTTCTTGAGCGAGTCGTTGGTAATGGGCACGTTCTTGGTGTCCTTAATGTTATTACCTGTACACGGCAGAATGCTTTGCACATATACCTGTGTGTTGGGACTTTCCTTCTGGCAACGCATAAGGGCTGTGCGCACGCTCTTGGCTACATGTGAGGGGGTGTTCATGCCCGAGGTTCCAAGGTCGTTGGTGCCCATCATCAAGAATATTTTGGCTGGTTTGCCTACCAAGATACTCTCGAAGTGTTCGAGCATGATGGGGGTTTCGGCACCATTCACGCCACGGTTGACGATGTTGGGATTGTTGAATGCTTCCCACCATTCGTGCATGTTGGTGATACTGTTACCAAAGAAAACGATAGTCTTGTCGGTAACTTTGTGAGCCTTGAAACCGTCGTAGCGGTTGTAGCGCCATGAGGGTCCCTGGGCCCAAACGCTCATGACTGCAAGGAATAATGCAAATACTGTAAGTAATTGTTTTCGCATGATGTATTGTATGTAGAATTATTGTATTTTTCGCGTTTAGATAGTGGCATGCAAATATGCGGAAAGGATTTGCGTGCCATATTTCGCTGCAAAGTTATTTTTTGAACATTATTTAGAATTGATGTTTGTATGTTTTTCTGAGATTTCTTATTGCCGACACATTACTCGGCCATTTATCTTTGCAAAAGTACAACATTTCCCTATTTCCTTGTATGCTCTTTAGTATGTTATGTAGCATGTTTATATTTTTCTCGATTGTATTAAAGGTGTGCTTTTTCACGACTTTCTCTTATCCTTTGTAATTTTCCAGAAGGAATTTCTCTTCAAATCCGCAACAATATATAATCATTCAAAGAGAATATCGCAAAAGAAGTTATTCTCTTTGATATCTCCCGCAAGGAAACATTGTATGCGTGCCATCTCCTCCTCATCGGTGAGCTGGGACGAAGTTCTTGCCAGTTTGTCGGCTCTACGGAAAGCCACGTTGACCAAGCCCTTTCAGAGAAACGGTCCTTTTCAGAGAGACTTCTTTTGGGACTTCGTATTTGCCGTCCACAGATATCCATCTTCCCGTCCAAAGATACCCATCTACCCGTCGTTCAATGCCCAGTTGTAGCTCTACCGCTGCCGTCCGGCAGTGGTAGAGCTTTCACCGCCCATTGAACGACGGGAAAGTCCTCATCGAGAAACGG
>UQKO01000001.1 GCA_900541575.1 uncultured Prevotella sp. | reverse complement strand
GCGAGGAATCCAGCCCTAATTTATATCGGTCGAAAACTTTTAGCGGACAGCAATAAAAAGAAAAATATTTGAAATCAAACCACTAACAACGCCAAGCTCTCCTATTCATTTTGTCATAGCGTGAATGCTGTTGACAAGGGATTACGAGGGATTACGAGTGACTGCAATGGATGACAGATTTGAAGTTGATAAGCAAAAAGCATTATATCGTGGACTGGGTTGACAAAGGTTGTCAATGGTTCACTTCCGTTTACTCCATAGGTGGAATACTCAAATGAATTTGAACAATGCAATACCAAAGAGTATGAGACCGACAAGAAAATGTGAATTGCGAGCAATGGAAGAAAGAACAGCAAATTATCCAGGCTATCGTGATGAGAGCACGATGAAAGTCATCCGCCATGAGTCGCTTGGTATCTACATCTATGCCAAACCGAAGAACCAGATGGAACAGAAGTACAACCTTAACCTTACGGCAAGAGCCGAGGCGATACGCTGCCGTCGCTTCGAGGCTATCGTCAACGAACGTTACGATTTCTTCGACAAGGAGAAGATGAAAGGAGATTTCCTTGCCTACTTCAAGAGACTGGCGGACAAGAAGAACTCCAAGTGGCAACACGTCTATATGCACTTTCGTACCTTCACGCAAGGCAAGTGTACCTTCGGGGAGATAAACGTGGACTTGTGCAACAGATTTCGTGAGTTTCTGCTTACAGCACGACAGGGACTGCATAAGAACAGAAAACTACATATCAACTCAGCAGCCAACTACTGGTCACCCGACGACAAACCGAGCGCAATCAAACATGTTTGATTTGCCGAGGTGCGAAGGAGGAAACCGAAAGGTAACTTTCCGTGCTTCAATCCATACAGCCTATCGTGACCATAAGATAAAGGAGAACCCGAATGGCTTTCTGGAACGTATCGAGACCATTCCGACTGACAAGGAGCATCTTTCACAAGACGAGGTTATCCGCTTGGCATCCACACCTTGCTCCGCCCCTGCCTTGAAACGTGCGTTTCTGTTCTCTTGCCTAACAGCTTTGAGAAAGAGCGACATCCAAAAGCTCACTTATCCCATTCTATTTCATCAATCCAACCATAGTCTTTTGCTTTTCTCCATGCCGTATAAGCCCTTTCTGAAAAAGCCTTGCGATTTCTGTACTTTTTGCCTTCCTCCAATACATGCTCTTTGACATCCCAATAGCCATTGGATTTCTTTTTCTCTTTTATCCATGGCATTTCCTTGAATATTGTTTTGTCTTCACATGCATGTTGGTATGCTGTCGGGCTATTTATTGCAAATTCTGTTCTTGATGTGTATTTCTTTGATTCTTCAATGATTGCTTCTCTTGTCCATTTTGAAATTTTCCCTAAAGGAAGAGGCTTTAACCATGTCATCAAAGGTAGCCATCCATTACTCATAGCTTTTAGGAAAGCTGTCTTGGCTTTATTCTCAAAATCCTTTTTGTTTGAATATTTGTGGCTCTCCTCAAATACCTTTTCTTTTGTCCAATAGTTATGTGGCTTATGCTTATCTTTAAGCCAAGTCATTTCTTTAAGCCAGCCGTTTTCACTTGCGGTCTGATGTGCTCCACATGCATATTTTCTAAAGTCACATTTATATTCGTATTTGTGGCTCTCTTCAATAACAGCATCGTGAGTCCATTTAATTTTTCTTTCAGGTGTTGTTAACCAAGTCATTTCTTTAAGCCATTTGTTATGCTTAGCATGATTATACGCACCTCCAGCCTCTCTTTGAAATTCACTTCTACTATGGTATTTCCTTGATTCTTCAAAAACTTTTTCTTTTGAAGTCCACTTAGCGATACCACCAATAGAACCAACGTTTTTTCCTGTTGCTGCTACATTCAAAAGAGTGTAACCATCATTTGCATATTGCTTCTTGTAATAATCCTCATAGTATTGACTTTCCAATACAGTCAGTCCATCCTTCAAACTAATTGGTTCTGGAATGTTTTTGCCAAAGTATTTTCTTACCGCACTATTAGAACCATATTTATGACTTTTCTTTCTACTATTTTTATCTATTGTCAGACCTACATATGCAACTTTATCGTTTTCATCAACATAGGCGTACACAGTTGAGTTATGCTCTTCTTTCCTTTCGTCATAATTACGCGGCTTCATCCAGTCAAATTTATCAAGGATTTTGTACTCACTTGCCCAACTATATGCTGCTGGTTCTTTTTCTTCAAAATCCGTTTTATTTGAGTAGTTTCGAGCTACTTCAAATACCTTTTTCCTAGTCCAGAATATCTTTCCTGGATTATCCTGTATTAAACCTAATTCAGGCAACCAACCATTTTTCTTTGCTTGGTTATAGGCGTATTCATTTATGCGCCTAAAATCAGCATATGTTGTACATTTATGTTCATGTATAAATGAAACAACTACATCTTTTGTATATTTGTGATTTGCACGTGGCCCACGCTTTTTGTGACGGTCTGTTTTCAACCATCTCATCTCTTTTATCAGCTTCTTTTCATTAGCCTTTTTGTATGCAGTAGGTGCATTTATCTTAAACTCTATTGGGGTTTTGTATTTCTTTGATTCTTCAATGATTCTTTCATCAGTCCAATAACCATATGGATGTTTTTGATTTGTCATGTCTTTAAGATTTTGTTGTTAGATTATATTGAGTATAACCTGCATCTTGCAGGCATCTCATTAGATTCTTTATAGGTTGATATTCTGCATTTCGATCAGCTTCTATTTTAATCTTCAAGTCTTCACTTTTTGGAATATCTTTGTAGGTAGCTATGGTGTTGCTTATCTCCGAAAGTTTAATTTCCTATATTGAGTCTTCACTTGTAACCTTTAGATTTGCCAATTGGGCAAATTTTAACCTAACCGTATCACTTGGAATGTAGACACAATATTTGCCTATCTTATTGACTTTGATTACCAAAGCATTTGAGAACGAGCCTGTTTGAATTACTTTAACAGGCTCGTTTTTTACTTTACTACAACTGCAAAAGAAGACAGAAATTATGAGCAATGAAATAACTTTGTATAAATAGAATTCTTTATTCATTGTAACTTCGTTATTGTAGGTATAAGTCAGTAAACCTTTAGCAAGTGTTTAAGGTTCTGCTACCATAGTGCTATATCCTTTGTTTCGTATTCTTTCCTCTTGAAGTTGTTTTGTGAGTGCTTTAATTTGTGCTTGTTGCGCTTTGATGATGTCGAGCATGGTTTGTTGTTGTTTAAGATGCTCAGCTTCGTTTGTGGCGTGTTGTTGCTGGAGTGCGATAAGAGAAAGCAAACTTGCGCCAGCCTCTGGTTGCGGAGTGTTACCATCGCTTGTTTCGTTTTTCGCGATTGTTCCCGCATCCGTTATTAGCGCAGCCTCTGTTTGCTCCTCCTTGCATGGAGTGAAAGCAATCACGTTGGGCAGAATAGACGGAACAATGTTTACATTCGTTGGGTCTAAAGGTTTTCGCTCGCCAGGTTGTCTGAGGGCTGGGTCGGTTGTATACCCTCCATTAGGTTCAAACCGTGCCGATGTAGGAATACACACTTTGTCTTTGAACGGATCGCCCGTGTTGCAAATAAACGCTTCGATGGGAATTTGAAATGAGTTGCAAAATCGCAGTAGTGTAACAATCGGCATGGCGCATGACATTTGCTCCCATGAATGCAGGCTATTGTTCGATTTTGTGCCAACGGCTTGAAGAATGGTGTTAACGGGGATCTGGGCATTTGCCTCCATCCATTCTGTGAGGTACGAATAATTATATCTGTATAACATAACTAATTATTGTTTTAATATTATAGAATCAGCTAAATGTCGAAAACAAAGCATCTCCAATATAAACCTTTGATATTTTAGTTTTGATTATTGACCTTGCGGCAAAAGTAAAAACTAAAAATAAAATAACCAAAGAAATTCTCCATAAAATTCTTAAAGAAGGAACATCTTTAGATATTAACGCTATTCCGGTCGAAGAAAAAAAGGCGATGCAAACCTTTTTTTATGGATTTGTTTTTTAATTTCGATATTTTACCTTCGAATTTTTCAAAATGGATTTTCGGAATGGGAAATTGTTGGTATTGAAAATTGCAAAAACAATTTTAGCTTTGCCTGACGTTGCGCAGTGTCTGCTCGATTACGTTGAAACAGACGTGCTTGGCGCAACACTTGGCGATAAAGGCTATCTCTACACGTTGGCTCAGTGCGACAAGCCCAATGTGTTCCATTCATGCCTAAAAAAGTGCAAGGTGGACTTTGCGTAAAGTTTGGCGAGTTCATGGCGCAAAAGGGCATGAGTTCGGGCACCACCATAAAGCGTTTCACCGATGAAAATTGGAAACCCTGGGAGAGTGTGGGCGTTCAGTCTTTGATAGATCAATATATAGCTTCACGTAATGATTGACATTACCTTCGATTTAGAAACTTGTGCGCTCTGCCCCACAGCTGCCGTGATGAGCATTGGGGCAGTAGTGTGGAGCCGAGATGGGGAAGATACTCCATTCCTTGACGACCCAAAAACATTTTAATACGATACATAGTTGTAGTAGGGTAGGGCTTGACTATAAGAAATTCACAGAAGAAATTCTTGAAAGCATGCCCGACTAATCACACGTTACAATCACTCAAAAAAATCACTGATATGGCACGAAAGCAAGAATGCAAATACAAATCATTCAATCTTGAAGATTCACCCGTGGTAGAGGAGAACGAACGTCTTTTAAATAATGCTACCACACCGCAGCAAACGCAAACAACCGTAGCTCCAGTAGCTGAAGCGACAGAACAAAACCGAAGCCGTGGCTCCGATTGTTCAACCGCAACCGCAAGTTCAACCACAAGTTCACCCCGAACCACAACCGCAGCCATCCCAGCCCATGGGCATGTCCATAGTTGGCAACCGTTCAAAACGAACCGAGCAAGGCATTACCGTGATTGTTCCGATGGAATATTACGAGCAAATTGCGCTCATGAAAATGCGCACAGGTATTCCCATTCGCGACATTGCGCTGCAAGCCGTTATCGAGTTTGTGGATAAGCATAAGAATGATTAAAAACCGTACGACAATGAAAAAAAACAATAGTTACTTTAATGCTGTCTTTGTTTTGCATGATTGTGCAAGGACAGACACACATGAAAATCATGGGCATCCCACTGAATGGCAATGTAGAGTTGTTTACGCAGAAGTTGAAAGCCAAAGGTCTTACTTGCGATGTAGCAAAAACAAAGGCTTCTCCTTCTGGCGTGAAAATATATAAAGGTTTATTCATGGGCGAAGACTCCGAGTTTATGATCTTCTTTAATCCCAAGGACAAAAATGTGTTTGCGGTGGAAGTTTCTCTGGATTATTCTTCTCTGGAGTTGGCTAAAACGCTATTTGTTAATATCCTGAAGCAATTCAAAGAGAAATATTCTAAAGCTGTTGTTGACGTACTGAAGGATAGCGACGGAAATGCAGAAGGCTTTCAATTCTATGTGCCTGATGCTGAAGAAAAGAAAATGTTAGGCATCATTATGCAGAAGTTTAAGACCCGACGGCATTCTTCAAAGAAAATATCTCATCAGTCTGTTCTATGGCGATGTAGAGAATTTCAAGAAAAGCGAGAATAAGAACTATGATGATCTTTAACTTGTTATAGCGTTTGTGGAAAATCACACGAACAGCGAAGGTAAACTGCTACTAAAGTAGTTTACCTTCCACCCTAACAAGTTAAGGTAAAATGACTACTAATGTTTTTTACCTTGTAGGGACTCGCATTTGAAAACCCCTAAATCTTCAGTTTAGGGTATGAAAAATGCGGGGTAGCATAGCTACCCTTGGTTTTCGATGTACTTCTTGATGGTTTCCTGACTGACATTTCCGACTGATGACACAAAGTAACCATCTGTCCAAAATGTGTTTTTTTCGAGTGGCTCTTTGAAATGTAATCTTTCTGTATCATGATCTCATTTTAAATCGTTACTTTTTGCTAAATGTTGCGTGCCTACAAATATAAAATATTTCCCCGCATTTCTTTTTGAGAAATGCGGGGAAATATTTGATGTTTACGTAGTTTGCGGAAAAATCTGTTAATCATAGAACTTTAGAAGTTCGGATAAGGAATGGATGATGTGAGTGGGAATAGATTCATTATACGTCTTATCCTCCCATTCACGGCCTTTAAACCATACTGTTTGGCATCCGATGGATGATGCAGGAACAATGTCCTTATTGAAACTGTCACCCACTGCAATACAGTCTTCGGCAGACAGACCAGAGGCTGCAACGCCTAATTGCCAAATGGCAGGGTCGGGCTTCCTGACACCAACGACAGCACTTTCTATAATCTCATTGAATAAATGGAGAATGCCATAAGAGCGAAGTACTGCATGCAGATTGCCGTAGAAGTTGGAAACGATGATTAAATGAGCGTTTTCTTTCAGTTTAGAAAGAATGAGGCTTGATGCTGCCACGTTCTTTCGAGCAAAGCTATCACAATAGTTGGCGAGATTGGCTATTATTTGTTCTTTCTGAGCATCATTGTTGAGGTTTAGTATTTCCAGAGCTTGGAGATGTTCCACTTGTATCTTAATTTTTTTGCTAAGCATGGTGGCAAAGTCATCATCATGCATGATGATACGCTCCTTTGCAAGTGTTCGTTCGCCCATTACATATGCTTCGCGAAGTAGAGGCTCTGTGATTGATAAGCCCATGTTTTCGTAAGCTTTTTGAAATACGTAAAACCAGTGAGTGGCAGAGGTGTCAAGAGTGCCACCGTAGTCAAAAAGGAATGTTCTCATTGTTCTTTTGAAAAATGCTTTCTTTCGTTTCCGACGATTTCATATAATAGAATCCATCAGAATCGCGCGATTTGTATATAGAGCAGTAGTTTAGTCGTGCATAATTTTTTTATTGCCTACTTTGACGAGGCTAACGCCGATGAAAATCCATACCAATTCGCGTACACGCGTATAAAGACTTGTGAAGATACCCACCCCCGTTGTAGAAAGGCCTAGTATCTTAACAATAAGTGATAGACCTCCTTCACGGGCACCTAGCTGCATTGGGAAGAAGAATAGCAGATTCCCTATTAGAGATGAAAAGGCTAAGACTAATATTGCATCCCAAAAGCTAAGGCTTACTCCTAAGGAAAGCAGAATGAAATAGTATTCCAAAGCGTTGATAACTCGAGCAATATACTCGAATATCAAGGATTGATAAAAGGCCTTTGGCTGGGAATGAAGATAAGCAATATTGTCGTCAACTTTTTGCATATCGGCTTCATGCTTCTCGTAGAAACGAATCGTCCATTTTTTGGCAAAGGGAATATGAAGCAAAGGTTGGAAGAGCTTTACGATGACGCCTTTCTTATAGCACAGGCGGAATACGAAGAGCACCGCAACGAGTACTATGGCAAACACCATGAAAAGCGTCCAAAGGAATGGTGTCATCTTTTCCGTGTAGACAATGGCAAATAAAACTGCAGCACTGCTCCAAAGGCAGATATGCGAGAGAATGTGCATCATAGAGTAGAGAACCACAGATGACATGGCACGAGGTACACCTATGTACGAACTTAGTTCCATGACACGATATGGTCCTCCGCCAAAGCCAAAAGGTGTGGTATAGCTAAAGGCAAAGCCTGAAACTGTGAGCTTGTAGGCGTGTAGATAAGATAGGTGCTTGCTATGTGTACCGCTATTTACAATAATCTGAAAAGCCCAAGCATTGAATGCATAGACAAAAATCCATACGCCAATAACGGCGGGAAGATAAAGGCCTGCACTCAGCAGATGGTGTTTCAGTTGTGAATAGTTTACATCAAATGTGCAAAGCATCACGATGATGGATGCAATTCCGAAAAGAAGAAACAAGTTTCTGTAAAGAGGTTTCACGTCGTTGAATGTTGTAAGAGTGAAAGTTATAAAAGTGGGGTAGGAAAACGAGTATTATTCTGTAGTGATTCTTTCGAGCTGCAAGAACCACTAGGCTCGAATTGCGAAGTGACCGACGTTTTATTGTAAAGTCAGAGCTTTTTCGCCAATACAAGTGGTAATGAATATCAATGGATTCCCTTACAACTCTGTCGTTATCCTTGTGCAAAGCGCCTCATGCTTGCTTCGCATGTAGAAGAACAGAAGGCTCATCACCACGATTTCAAACACAAAGTAGAGCCAAGGATGGCCGATGAGCAATGAAATGTATAATGCAATGGCACGTGTGTTGAATGTGAGGATGTTAGCATATTTCATTAAAGGAAGACTTCCTTTTCTAAATTCGGAAGCTAGCTCTGTGGGGACTGGATTGTCGCCATATTTTTCAAGCAAGCGAGCACGAAGTTTCTGAAATTGGGGAGTCATTTTTTCCTGTGAATGTGTATAATTCCCATAGAAATAAAGGAATACCATCCACATGCCATCATGCTTCCAACTGAGCGACTTATACTCTGTGCGTAGTTTTTGGAAATTATCCAATTCACTTCCCGATTTGCCCTTGATAAAATACAGATGGATGTTTCTATAATAATCGGCTAGTTGACATTGTTTGCCGTGGCAAATAAATCCGGAAAATGCTGCGAGTAACCATATCCAGATGCTCCATTCAATGTCAGTGCCAGGAATTCTCTCGCTCTGCAAACGGAGACAAATGGCTGCATAGATGGTAAAGAACCATACATCGCCAGCAAAACCATCAAGAATACGTCCCCAACGAGTTTTCTTTCCCGTCATACGAGCTAACTGTCCGTCGGCGCTATCATAGAGATTGGCCCATACGAGCAGCAAAATGCCGATGATGGTATGTGTCATGTCTGGGTAATAGAACATGATACCAGCAGCTGCTCCCAAGATGATACTTAGAATGGTCACTACGTTGGGATGAATGTTGAAATGATTGAAAAACTTGGCCCATAGCAATCCTAGGGGACGGGTGAAGTGTATGTCCAACCATTCTTCTGTATCTTGTGATTTAAAAGTGGCTTGGAGTTGATTCTTTTCTTCCATTATAGTGTATGTAATATTTGTTTTAGTCGAGTTGCAATAGCTTTTGCGGCTTGTTTTCGACAAGATGAGAAGCTTGGCCAATCGTTGAAATCGATAATTGCGAAACTTCCGTCTTCTCGTACAACGGCATCGCCACCATAGATGGTTAGTCCGCTTACGCGTGCTGCTTGGTCGGCAATTTGCTTTAGCTTCGATTTATCGTAAGCATAGTGCTGAGGAATACCATTTTCTTTTTCTAGGCCAAACTTAGAAAATCCATCTGTCTCAGTGGGATAGGTGGCATAGAAGAAATCTGTACCTTCTACTCCATAGAATTTCACTAGATCGCCTTCAATATGCTCTTCTGCCACAATATGCGTAATACCTTTCGTTGCAAAGTCATTGAGGGCTTGGTGAAACTTTTCCATTGAGTCTATTTTACGCACATCTCCTTTTTGCTGTGCACATGCATCGGTGCGTTTCAGCCACAAAGGAAAGTTTATGGTCAGCTCGTTCCATGCTGCAGGATTGCCTACTTGGGCTTTAGGGCATGGAATGCCCTCACGTTGGAAAGTGTCAATCATTTCTGCGCGCGACATTTTCAATAAGCAATGTGCTGAATTGACTACTCGCAAGCCTTGGGCCTCGGCTTTGGCTAACTCTTGTAACACATCACGACCTCGTGCCATGGAAAACACGAGGTCAAATTCGCTTAAATCGGCGGTAATGTAAAGGTCTTCACTGATAACAGAGATGTCGTTGTTGCCACGATTCATACGGCTGCAAACTGATGCGAAAATGGCTGCATCACGGTCGATGGAGTTGGGGCTGTATTTAGTAGCTCTGCTAATGGCTAATAGATGCTTCTTCATATAGATTCTTTCTTTAAGAAATCTTCTGCTTTAGCGATATCGGAAGCATGGTCTACATCTAGAATCTTTGAGAATGGGCAAGCCTTCAGTTTCAAGCCGTCAGCCACGAGTGCGCGTTGAAAATTACGCATTCGGCTCTGTCCTTCTTGTAAACATCTGTGGAGCGTGTGGAGTGCTTTGGGTTTCAAACAGTAGATGCCGCCCGAAATAAAACGATCGCCTTCGTTCTGATCATGAAATCCCGTGATATTTAGAGAATCATCGGTCGCTACATAAAGCGGCTTTTCATCATCAATAAAGTCAGTTACAGCCATGTATCCATCGAAAGAACTCTTTAGGAAATTTGCTATGTAAGCAGAGAATTCGTCTTCTTTAAAGATCGTGTCTACAGTGGTCAAGCAAAAAGGACCATCGCTTAGGTAAGGAGCGAGTTCCGCAAAGCTATGCATGGAGCTAGGTGTGCTTTTCACCACGAGGCGAATGTCGTTGGCCAGTCCTTTGGCTTTCAACATGCGAATATGCTGTTCGGTTTGCGGATTGAGCGTATTGACGATGATAACAATCTCTTCGGCATGATTTTGGCGAAACACGCGGATCAGTCGATCAATCATAGCTTCACCACATATGGGCACTAAAGGCTTAGGCAGAGCCACACCCTCATGTTGCAATCGAGAGCCTTCGCCTGCCGCAATAATTGCGAATTTCATATCTCTGAATATTGTTGTTTTTTGATGGATAGCCTTAATGCTCTCTTTTATCTTGGTATATTTTGGGCAGAGGATTGGCATAGCTCTCTTCATACTGCTTGCGAGCCTTATATATATCAATGGCTGCATAGACGGCTTGACGGAAAGATCCCGCTTGTGCTGTTCCTGTGCCAGCTATATCGTAGGCTGTGCCGTGATCGGGTGAAGTACGTATTATGGGCAGACCTGCGGTGAAGTTTACTCCATCGTTCATCGAAAGTGCCTTGAAAGGAGCAAGGCCTTGGTCGTGGTACATAGCCAATATCCCATCAAAGTGACGATACATACCTGCTCCGAAGAAGCCATCGGCAGCATAAGGACCATAGCAAGGAAGTCCTGCTTCGGAAAGTGCTTTGATAGTGGGCTTGATGATTTCTTCCTCTTCGGAACCTAATATTCCATTGTCGCCAGCGTGCGGGTTGAGTGCTAGTATGGCTATACGTGGAGCTGAAATGTTGAAATCGCGCCTTAGAGATTCGTAAAGTAAACGTGCTTTCGTGTCAATGTTGTCCTTAGTTACTGCAAATGGAACTTCCGATACAGGCAAATGAGTAGATACTAATGCCACACGCATGAGGTTGTTACAAAGAATCATAAGTGGCTCTGCAGTTTCGCCACCGAAACGATTGGAAAGATATTCCGTATGCCCCACAAATCGGAAATTTGTGCTTTGAATACTAGCTTTATTAATAGGAGCCGTAACGAGAACATCAATATGTCCAGACTTGCTATCGTTGACGGCTTGCTCTAGTGACATAAATGCAGCGTGTCCGGCTTCTGCGCTTTGTGTGCCAAATTCCACCTTGACTTCATCGTCAGAACAACTAACGAAGTTGAGTTTGCCAGGAACGGCTTCTTCGGCCGAGGCAACCACATTGAGCGAAATGTTGTTGAAACCTAATGTTTTCTTATGAAAGTTTGCTACTTTGATATGGCCAAACACAATGGGAGTACATATCTCGAGCATGGAAGCATCAGAGAAGGTCTTGAATATTAGTTCGTAGCCTACACCATTGGTGTCACCTTGTGTAATTCCTACGCGAATAGGTGCAGCTTTTTCTTGTGTCTCCTGCTGTGGCTCTATTAGGTCTTGAATATGGTCTGTCATTATTTAAAATGTGCTTGTATAGGAAGTAATACTGTGTATACAGGAAAACACATGTGGTGTGTTTTCCTGCATACAAGCATGTTAGATGTTTTCTTTCTTTTGATTCTTCAGTGCTTCCTGCTTGGCTGTGCTAAGTAAGCCGCAAGCCGCAAAAATATCTTGTCCGCGAGAGGCGCGAATCGTAGTGAACAATCCGTGTGATGTCAAGTAGTCACGGAACTTTATCATGCCTTCTGCTGATACTCCATGAAGCGGTGTATTGGGAATGTCGTGGAATCGAATTAAGTTGATTCTACAATCAAGCTTGTGAAGCAATTTGATAAGAGCATCTGCATGTTTGAGACTATCGTTTATACCTGCAAATACAATGTATTCAAACGATAGTCGGCGTTGGCGCGAGACCTCGCTTGATTGGCTAGGTAAGGTGTGCTTGCGGAATACGTCGTATTGTTCGAGAATGTTTACTACGTCTTGAATGCTAAATGCACGTTCAGCAGGCATTAATTTTGCACGTTCCGAAGGGATAGGATGGTGCAGACTAATGGCTAAATGGCAAGTGCTCTCTTCGATGAATCGTGTAAGTCCTTTGGCCAATCCTACGCTTGACACGGTAATGCGTTTCGGGCTCCATGCCCAACCCCATTCGGCAGTTAATGCTGTTGTGGCTTTCAAAACATTGTCAAGATTGTCGAAAGGCTCTCCTTGTCCCATAAATACGATGTTGGTGAGTGTGTCGCGTTCGGGCAGAGAATAAATCTGATTGAGAATGTCTGTGGCAGAGAGTGAAGCTACGTAGCCTTGGCGTCCAGTCATGCAGAAAGCGCATCCCATCTTGCATCCCACTTGTGAACTCACACACAGTGTAGCACGTTCGCCATCAGGAATATATACCGTCTCGATAAAGTCGCCTTTAGAAGTGGCATAAAGATATTTCACAGTGCCATCTACCGAACGCTGTTCGTCTACTGGACGTGTACAGCCAATTTCATAGCCCGCAGATTTCAATCTAGTGCGAGCATCTTTCGATAGATTCTGCATTTGGTCTATATCGGTCACATGCTTGGCATAGATCCAATTGGCCATTTGCTTTCCCACATAAGGTTTAAGCCCTAGCTGCACGGCTAGAGCTTTTAGATCTTCAAGAGACATTCCCAATAGGGGCGTTTTCGAAGTGTTATCTGTCACAGACACTTTTATATTGTATACGGCAATGAGGCGAGGTGTACAGGAAATATCATATCTCAAAGAAATGAGCTTTCATAAGCATTTGTCTTATTCCTATATTCCTCCTTATTAAAGTGGATTGTTAAGAGGGAGGTGGTATGCCTTTATCGCCAATTTGAATGTTTGGGTATGAAAAAATATGGGTTGCCTAATAAATGCTCATTCATGTCATTCTCAGAGCTTTGAACTAACTCTTTATTGAATGCTCCATCAATGAAAATCGATTAGGCAACCCATTCAGACAAAGTCTGATTATTTGCGGAAAAGCAACCATGCACCAGCGTAAGTGCCACTCAATGACTTACGTGATTGTACGGCAGAAGCTTTGTCGTCATAAGAAGAGGCAATTACGCGATACCAACCAGTTACGCCCTTAATGACTTCGTCGGTTTTGATTACACGTGCATCGAATCCCTGCTGCTGAAGACGGCTTTTCAAGCCTTCCGCGTTAGCCTGAGTTACGAAGCTACCTACAACAACACTATATGCTTTGAGCGGATTACCGCTTACTACAGACATGTTGCCGTTGATTTCGCGTACATCGCTATGGTCGGTGGTAATGGTCGTTGTGGGGGTTGTAGGAGCGGGAGTTACAGGAGTAACTACGGTCTCTGTCTCGGTTTTATCCTCCGTTGTTACCTGCTGCTCATTTTGCTGAGACTTATCCTGAGCCATGGCTTGAGCCCAAGCCTGACGATAAGCACTCTCGCGCGATTTACAACTGCTCAGAAGAGCTACAGCACACAACCCAAATACCAATACTAAATTCTTCTTCATTTTGATACGATTTTTTCTTTGAATTAGATTGAAGTCCGTGCAAATTTGTCTGCAATTCATGGCAGATAGCTTATTTTTGATACAAACTTCGCTACAAAAATACAAAACTGTAACGAAACAGGCAACAGCTTTTGCTTAAACATGATTAAAATCGCCTAAATATCATGTTTGTATGAAATATTCTTGTGATTTATAGTGTACGTCTCAACAAAAAATCGTATATTTGGCACATAAATACTCACTTTTAAATAAAAACATCATGAAAGGACTAAGTATTTTAGCAGCATTCCTCGGCGGAGCAGCCGTAGGTGCAGCATGTGGTATTCTCTTTGCTCCTGAAAAGGGCACAGACACTCGTACAAAGATTGCAGAAGCTATCCGTAAACGCGGCATCAAGCTCAACAGCAAGGAAATGGAAGGCTTGGTAGACGACATCGCAGACGAGCTTCAGCCTGCCAACGATTAATCATTTCTTATTGGCCAAGAAGCAAGGGCTTGTGTGGCGCATATTCCTTATATAATATATAGAGTATGTACGAGCACAACTTGCTTCTTGGCTTTTTTGTAACTTTCATGTGATAGATTTTGCCCATGTTTTCGTCTGATAGAAATATTGAAACCATTAGCCAACTCATTACGGAGATAAAACGATATGTGGAACTCCGTGCAGAAAGTTTTGAAATCGATATTGTGAGAAAACTTTCACAGTTGGTAGCCGCTTTAGTGCTTGGCGCCGTGCTTTTCATGTTGGCATGCCTAGCCATATTGTTTGTTTCAATGATGGCGGCTGCATCACTTGCTCCTTTGCTTGGAAGTCAAGCAGTGGCTTATGCCATAGTCGTGGCTTTTTATATAATCCTAGGTATTATTATATATTACAAACGAAAGAGTTGGATTGAATTTCCACTCACTGCTTTTTTGGCTCATCTCTTTTTAGAAGATAGCCTCAAAAGAAATAAGAATAAATCTCAAGAACAGAATTAAACACCATTCTTCTATGACGAGCCAAGAACAGAATACGATAGAGCAGTTGCTGCAGCGTAAGGAATATCTGAAAAAAGAAATTCATAAGAGCGGTAGTTGCATTGCTAATGATTGGAAAATGCTGTTTACTCCTCCTGTTGAGAACAGCAAGGTGCAGCATTGGGTCAATCAAGCGGAAAGGGCGTTTGCTGTATATGATGGTTTCATGATGATGTATAAACTTTCGAAACGTTTCGGCACATTTGCTCAATTGATAAAGAAAAAGAAGAAATAAGCATTTCTTGAGGAAATGTAGGTAGGAATATTCTTAGTCTATGATTTGTGATGACGTAAGTAGCTGACAATCGTAAGTATTTCTTCCATACTATTACAAAAAAACTCGCAAGTATTTACTTGCGAGTTTTTTTGTAATGAACAAGCCGGATTGTCTCGGATGCTTACCACCTTTAAGCGGATGTATCGCAAATTTCGCTTTGGGTATTAAAGCATTTCTTGCGAGATTTTTGAATCGGCAGCGCTTGTGATGAATAGGTGTTAGAGGACAACTTTGAAACTTTGTCCATTGGCTACTACGATGTAGGCTCCGCTAGGTAATTGCTGATCTCCTGTAACCTGCTGACCTGCAGCATTGAATATCTTATAGCTTTGTGCGTTCTCCACTACGATGTAGCCTTCGTGAGTGTATACCTTAACAGCTTCTTGGTTTTGGGCTTCATTTATGCCTGTGGTAGGGGTGAAGTTTTGACCGATGCTTGAGGGTACGTTTTTCAAATCCTTAATCTTCTGGTTGAGTTCGTAAATGTCGGCACGCACCTCATATTTTGTGATATAAGGATAGTCTAATTCGCTTTGAGCTTTGGCAATGGCTGCTTTAGCTTCTATAGCGGCATCGCCAGTAAGTGTCTTGGCTTCTTCTTCTGCGGCATTGATGGCTTCTTGGAGGCGTTCGATATCTTTCTCGGCGGGAAGAGCTACTAGGCGGAAATTGTAAGAAGATTTCAATGTCTTGGAAGAAATAGCAAAGACAGAACCAGAAAGGCTGAACATTTTGAGAGATGTGCTATTGGATGCATCTGTAGTGCTACCTGCATGAATGGCTACTCTTGTGTCGAGATTGAGTTCGTCGTTGTTAGAATAAATTACGAATTTTGCCTGTTCCTTGTGGGTGTCAGCGTCGGGATCAGATGCTCTCAGAGTAGTGCCTACTGCGTAGACATACTTTCCTGTAGAGGGGATTACAATGGTTGCAATGCCATTCTCATCGGTGGTGATTTGTAGTCGGCATTTCTCATATGTATAGTCTCCTGTGAGCGAGGGAACTCCGGTTTTTGTGAACGCGAAGAACTTGCCATCAGCTGCAGTATAGTAGCTAGGTAATGTGCTTACAACCTGAAGTGCGTAATAGCCGTTTACGTTGAGGGGAGTCTTGCTCGTATTAGCCTTAGTCAGTTTTACGCGAGTAGTTTCCGTCTTGGTCTGGAATACGAACTTGTCGCTTGTCTCGTCGTAAGCGTAGCATTTGCTCTTGTCGGAACTTTCAAAGGGAATCAAATAATAATCGCCATCGTCGGTGGCTTCGAAAGTCCACTTCTGATTGTCACCGCCAGAAGTCTGCCATATAAGTACCTGATTACCCCATTTGGAATGAGATTCTAAAGGATTATCAAGGCAGAAATTTCCTTGTGTGGTCTTGACGGTGTAGTAGTTGCCACTTTTGGTGATGGTCCAAGTCTGGTTGTCGTCGGTCGTATCGAGTAAGACCATTCTTGGCACGGCATCGTTCTTGTTTGAACCACAGGTGGAAAGGGCGCGTGTGCCATCTGTCGTACAGATGCGATAGGTCTCTCCGCTGATGATGTCATCGGCCGTAGCAGAGGTAAAACCGCTCAGGAGGAGTGCAAGACCCAAAATTATCTTTTTCATATTTGTGTATGCGATTTGAAGTGGTTATTACTGAAGGTCAATAAATTCGGAAGGCATAGAGAAGGTGATGCCGCGGCGTTGCATGTCGAGCATGATGGGACGAACGCGCTTCAAGAAGCTGTTCCAAGAGCGATTCTTCTGTGCGCTCCAACCGATTTCACTCAGTTCGATAGCACGAGGATAGGCTTGGTAGAACACGCGCTCGGGTGAATTGATACACTCACTCCACAGAGGGCATGCCACGCCGAATAGATTGTTCTTTTCGAACTCTTCGCCCATACCCCAGTTGGGATCGAACTGGTTGTAGATGTCTTCGAACTTGATGATGTTCATACCCCAGTTCTTCTCAGGCATATCACCGTTTGCCATGGGATAATCATAGTAGCAGTATTCGCCAGGACAGAGCATGATCTTTGCATTGTTGGACATCGCTGCGTCGATGGCTTTCCTGGTCAAGCCATGGCGCCAAGCGAAAGTGACGCAACCGGGCTGGATGTTCTTGAAGTCGGTCTCATACCAGAACATGGGAGTCTTGCCATACTTGGTCTGCAGGGTGTCGATTACACGATTGAACATGTATTCCTGCAATTTCCAGTTCTCCGAACGATCGGTTGTGGTGATGCCGAGTTTCTTCTTCAGCGCCTTGTCTTTCTCACAATTGGTCCAGCAGTCGAGGGCGGGATTGCCTGCTTCGTCACCGCCAAGGTGAACGTATTTGCAGGGGAAAATATCTGCGATTTCCTTGAATACATTGCCTAAGAACTCATAGGTGAACTCATTACCCGGGCAGAGCAATTCGTTGGACACACCGCAAGTGGTACGGATGGGCACTTCTTTTGCACCGCAAGTAAGTTCGGGAATAGCGTGAATGGCAGCCACTTCATGTCCTGGCATTTCGATTTCAGGCACTACCATGATGTGGTATTTCTCACAGTATTTCACGAACTCCTTCATCTGCTCTTGTGTATAATAGCCAGAGATGCTCATCTGCATATCATCCATGCCCACGCGTGAGCTACTCTTCTCTGTGAGCTGAGGATATTTCTTAATTTCGATGCGCCATGCCTGATCGTCAACGAGATGCAGGTGGATACTATTAAACTTGTAACGAGCCATCTCAGGCACGAAATCTTTCAAGCGGTCGTAAGGAAGGAATATACGGCAAGGATCGACCATAATCTCGCGCACATGGGTACGGGGAGCGTCTTCAATGTGGATGGCTGCCGTTTCGATGCAGCGAGCAGAGGCTTGGTCGTCGATCATGAGTTGTTCCATCGTCATTAATCCGTAGAATACGCCTGCTGCAGTCTTACCTGCAATGTTTACCCCTTTTTCGTTGAGTGTGAGGGTGTATGCTTCATCGTCAGAGAGTGAAGCATCGATGCTTAGCGTGATTTTGGCATTGCCATTGGTGTTGAGTGTGGTAATGCCTGCACGCTCTTTGAGAATGCGGAGAGCGTGTTCTTTTTCATTGCTAAGGCTATTAGGAGCCTCTACTTGAGAAATGTTGAGCCAAACGAGAGGATTGTCTGTCGTTTTCTGCATTTTCAAGGGGATGGGTACAATATTTTGTGCCGTGGCCGTGAGTGTGGAGAAACCTGCACTGAGGAGCAGGGCTATAGAAAATATGATTTTTTTCATAAAGATGTTTTGCTGCTATCTGTTTGCTAACTATAGATTGTATAGGTATTTCCCTATAATAGAAGTGAAAGTACTTGTAGAGGTAAGCGTGTGTTAATACTGCACCTTGAAGCTACTTCCGTTTACCTTAACAATATAAACACCGCGGTTTTGCAGTGAGAAACTTGCAGTACCTTCGGCCAATGTTGATTCGAGCAGTTGGCCTTGGATGTTGTAAAGTTTCACGGCAGAAGCTTGGGGTAATCCCTTAATCCATACATGGCCTTCTTCTACGCTGGCACTTACATTGCAGAGAGCTTCTGCATTGTCAATGGAAGTGGCAACTTGAATGTTGAAGTTTTTCCATACAGGAGCATCTTTATAGGCCTCTTCAGAACCAGCGGGAACGCTCAATATGATTTGGCTACAATCTAATCCTGCAAATGCTGTTGCGTTGGCGGGGATAGGTTCTTTTGCGTAGATGTTGATGGTTCGTAATCCTGTGCATCCAGCAAAAGTAGCAGCTTTGATTTCGGCTACATCGGCGGGGATGACAATGGACTCCAAACTGCTGCAACCCATAAAAGCACCCTTGCCTATTTGAATGGTGTTGCTAGGAAGTACGATGTCGCCAGAGAGTTTGTCGCATCCCATAAAGGCTGCATCTCCTAGTACTTGCAGACCACGCGGCATGCTAATTTGGCTAAGACTTTTACAGTCTGCAAAAGCTGAGGCTCCAATGTGAGTAATCATGCGGCCAAGATTAATTTCGCCTGAGAGTTTTTCACATTCAGCGAAAGCGTTCGCTCCGATGCGTTGTAGATTCTCTGGTAGAGAAATACCTTCCAGTTTTTTACAACCAGCGAATACTCCATCGCGAAGCACAAGGATCTTTGAAGGAATATTTACTATGCCTGATAATGATTCGCAACCTTCAAAAGCATAAGAACCAATGTTGTAAAGATTGCTGTTTTGAGGTATGGTCAGTGTAGTGATGCTCTTACATTGAGCAAAGGCACTTGCGCCAATGTTGCTTGTATTTGCAGGGATTGTGAGTGCTTCTAAGGAGTCGCAAGCAAAGAAAGCTTGTGTGCCGATGGTCGAGAGGCGATCGGGGAGAATCAACGTTTTGAGTTTATGACGCGAGTGGAGTGCATTCTTGGGAATAGTACTGCAACTTGCTGACTTGAGGTTGAGACTAGCCATGTTGCAGCAAAGGTCGCGGAGTTGACGGAAGTCTCCATTGTTGTTAGTAGTGAGTGTTCCTGTTAGGGTAACGTTGACTGCTGCAGCTTGCTTGTCGGCACTGACAGACGTAATATTAGCAGAAGTCACGTTTTGAGCCCATGACAAGCTAGGACACGTCAGCATACCGAAAGCTAAAATTAGAAGAGGTAAGTTTTTCTTCATAGTCGGAATGTTACTGTTGTATATTAAGGTGTTTATTTACAAAAAAATATGGATAACGTCAGAGGAATAAGGCAAGCGTATACTCCCATTCTTTATTTCTTGTATACGGATGCAAATGTAGCGAAAAGGAGGAAAATGAGCAAATAAATTCTAGGGTTGTTCTATTTATCCTTTATTCGGAAAACCATCATGGGCACATTATGTGTCATAGTTTTTAAATATTTTTAAGTTCTCGATACACGAAAAAGCTTTTCTTCAAGACACACAAAATCTTCTCTCTGCATAGATGGGTGGTTCTATAAATTCTGAAATTTATAGAACCACCTTAATAAAAATACAACCGATACATTTCTCTAAATGGAACATGTATCGGTTGTATACGTATACAGAACGAATATTATCTAAATATAAGGATGGCAATGCTTGTTAGCACAGAGGTGACAGAAAGCCAAGTGGCGATGTTGCGTACAGAATTGTCGTTGTTAGTAGATTGTCCCATCTTTACCTTGTTGGGCTCTACATAGACAATGTCGTTCTGCTGGAGATTGTATACGGGAGAATTGAATAAATCTTTCGAACGAAGGTCAACAAAATAAGTTTTGCTAACGTTGCCTTCTTGACGAATTACTTTGATTCGATCACGTCGTCCCGTGATGGTTAAGTCGCCAGCACGGCCAATTGCTTCAAGAATGTTGATGTTGTCACGTGTAATCTCTAATTGTCCTGGACGAGCTACTTCTCCCAAGATGGTGATATATTGGTTGTAAGCAGCAACTGTCACTACTGCATCGTTGAGTATGCCTTGGCGAAATTTCTCTTGGATGGAATTAGCTGCTTCTGCGCGTGTCATTCCGCTCACTTTCGTACGTCCAATGCCTAGCATATCAATACATCCATTCTCATCGATAGTATAGCGCATGTTGTCAGTATTGTTGCTGCTAGAATAGTTCGTTCCTGGTGTTAGGTTATAGCGTGCTGCTAAATCGGGGGTTGCTGCACTAGTCACGATAATGCCTATTTTATCACCAGGCACAAGCTTTAAAGCGTTGGCACTCTGTGTGGTTATTTCGGCATTATTTTCGACGTCTTGCAGATAGATAATTTTCTCTTTGGTCTTGCAGGAAACAATGGTGAACATTGCTAACAGCAGAATAAAAAGGTTCTTTTTCATTGGGATTCGAGAAGTATTGTGATGCCAAATAGTGCAAATCTGTGTGCAAAATAGTGTATGTCAAATTGCAGAACTATTGCCTATTTTGTGCAAAGGTAATGAAAGACTATCGCAAAACAAAGTGAAAATGGAATATTTTCTTTTTTGCCGAGTATATTGCACTATGCAATGATTGCCTAAGATGATGTTTACGATAAAACCATTACGCATGATATAATAAACCCTCGTGTCATCGTTGTTAAGAAATGTATTCTCCTGTGCAAAATTCCGGGTCAGCGGATATTTCCGGTTGTATGACGAGGAAAGTGACTTACTCAACTCTCGGATTTAGCATAGGCGGGCTTTTTAGCTCGCTTTTTTAATTTCTTACTCAACTTTCGGATTCAGCCCGTCCATTCTAAATCCAAAACTTAAGTTACAGATTTAAAAATAAATAATAGATATGAGATTAAGCTCTTCTTATACTCGCCGCTCACTGGCTATGCTCTATTTTCCTGATTGTGAACCACGAAATGCGGTAAGATAACTGACGGGAATGATTAAGCGATGCACAGATCTTTACGAACAGCTGACCCACTGCTCTTTGTTCGACATAAGGCAAAATCTTACGATTCGTGAAACTCGCCTCATCGTGGATTATTTAGGCCTTCTGGATGGTTGTTTTGACGATGAAGATTAAGCTGTTTCTACGATCTAAATCTTAGTACTCTAACGATAAAGACCGATAGGTGCTAACGATAAAGACCGATAGGTGCTAACGATAAAGACCGATAGGTGCTAACGATGAAGACCGTTAGGTGCTAATGATGAAGACCGATAGACTCTATGGATAAAGACCGATAGGATATACTGATTTTGAACGCATAACGAGGTGATTTTGCCTCGCGCGCGTGTATTTATATAGGCGTGGTGTGTTGTGCTTAAAAGGAAGGGACTTTCTCACTTAGCCACCAGAGAGAAAAAAAGGAATTAGAAGGTATTACAAACAGGGTACATAGATTTATGCTTTGTAAACAAAGATGATGCGTTTCCTTCATAAATGCTGTTCCAATTTGTATTCCACACCATATTGATCGTGTATGGTAAAGTTGGTCACTCAACTGCTTACAACAAGGAAATGGGCAAACATACGACATTAGGGTAATCCCCACCGGGAATATCCGCTGACCCAAAATTCCGAGAAGTTTTTTTGAATGCATAAAACGTGGAGCTGCAAGCGCATGAAAAAAGGCCTTTGCTCAATTCACTATAAAATGGATTTATAGTGAATTGAGCAAAGGCCTTTATTTAATAAATAGAAGTCCTATTTAGGGGCGTCTCGTTATTTAGAAGCAGTAGTTTCAGATTTGGCAGGAGTTGTTTCAGCCTCTTTCTTTTCAGCAACAGTCCTTCGAGTAGCGGTAGTCTTCTTTGCTGAGGCTTTAGCTGTAGCCTTGGTTGAGGCTTTCTTAGCAGATTTAGCCTTGGGCGCGTTTTTATCGTCTTCTCCATTATTTTTCTCGAAACGTGCCAACATATTTTGGAGTTTTGAGATCTCCTTGTCTTTTACCTCGAGTTCTTCTCCTTGATTCTTGATTGTGGTGAGTAGAGAGTTGAGTTCTTCATTGTCGATGTCGAGTGGGTAACGATCATTGACACGGGTGATGAAGTCGCCTAGAATGTTCATGTAATTCGTGAATGCATCGTAGGGCGAATCGTAGATACCTCTGTAGCCTCCATAGCTATTAGGCTTTGTACTCATGAAGCGTAGGTTGTTGGATGCTTGCAAATAGTCAAAGTCTTGCATGAGACGTCGGTCGCGGCAGATACGCACACGATCGGCAATGGAGTAAAGTTTATCAATCGCTTCGCGCTGCATGACATTGCCCAACCATGGAGAAAGATCGCGTTCTTCGTCTACCCATGAAGTGGGGTAGGTTACGGTGAGATCGCCAGCTGACTTTACACGACCACAGATTTCGGATGGTGTGCTGAAGGTGATGCCGCGCTTTTTAAATTGTGCGGGAAGTGCCTTCATGAAATCCAAAATGTTGGATGAGAGCGGTTGGAAGATACCCAATGCACAGAGTTCCATGAAGATGTTGATTACTTGTTCTTCTTCAGGAAGTTGTGCTATCCAATCAGCGTAAGTATCAGCGAAGAGCGGATACTCATTCCAGGAGGAATCGTTGAAGCGGAAGGAAATATCCTCGGACAGGGAATAGTCGCGAAGTAAAAGTTTGAGACGTGGATCGCGGCAACAATTATAGACGAAGTGCGGGCTCTTCCAGCCGAGTACGTGCTTGGCACCTTCGGCTAGCATTCCCTTGAAGCCCATAGAGGCTACAAGTTCGCCAATGTCGTCAGAGTAGATAAGGCATGAGTTGCGGAAGATCTTCGGATCTTGTCCAAAGAGTGACTTTACTTTCTTGCACAGACGATGAACTTCGTCACGAAAAGTGTCTTCGTTTTTTAGAGAAGAGAATCCATGAGAGTAAGTCTCAGCTAAGAATTCTACGCAACCTGTGTCATTCAGTTGCTGCAAAAGTTCTATACACTGAGGAGCATGATTCTCAAGCTGCTCGATGGCGCAACCCGACAAAGAAATTGCGCATTTAAACTCTCCAGGATTGGCTTCGGCCATTTCGATGAGTGCTTTGAGGGCGGGTACGTAAGAGCGCTCGGCCGTTTCGGTGATGGAACGTGCATTCTCATAGTCATCGTAGTAGTAATGGTCTGTGCCTATGTCGAAGAAACGATATCGTTTCAGGTGGATATTTTGATGTATCTCGAAATATAAGCAAACGGTCTTCATGATGATTGTTGTTTGTGGTGTAGTATTGGGGTAGCGTGAAAAAGTAATGATTAAGAGTGGATGAGTTGGTTGTAGACATCATAGATGCGTTTGCCCACTTTTTCCCATGTGATTTGTGCTACTTCGTTCTTTCCTTCTTCTTTCAAGTAAGTATGGAGTGATTCGTTGGTACAGAGAGAGTACATGGCATCGGCCATCGCATTGATGTCCCAATAGTCTGTCTTAATGCACTTGTCAAGAATTTCGGCACAACCGCTCTGTTTTGATATGATAGAGGGAACTCCGCATTCCATGGCTTCTAGTGGAGAAATGCCAAAAGGTTCGCTGACAGAAGGCATGACATATACATCGGAGTCGGCAAAGGCTTCATATACTTGATTCCCTCGCATGAATCCAGGAAAGTGGAAACGATCGGCAATACCTCTTTCGGCTACCATGTTAATCATGTCGTTCATCATGTCGCCAGAACCAGCCATGCAGAAGCGGATGTTGTGTGTACGTTGTAGTACCATTGAGGCTGCCTCTACAAAATATTCTGGTCCTTTCTGCATGGTAATACGTCCTAGAAATGTTACCACCTTTTCCTTGCGGTGCTCATTCTTTTTGCGCTTTTCCTCCACCATGTTGAGGATATCTTGCGAGAGAGGATATACTGCATTGTGCATGGTGATGCATTTGGCTGGGTCTTGATGGTAATGATTGATGACGGTTTGCCGTGTGAGTTCTGACACACACATGATGCAATCGGCATGATCCATACCATCTTTCTCTATGCTATAGACAGTGGGGTTGACATGGCCACGTGAACGATCGAAGTCGGTGGCATGAACATGAATGACAAGGGGCTTACCGCTGACGCTCTTAGCGTGGATTCCTGCAGGATAGGTAAGCCAATCGTGTGCATGAATAACATCGTATTCTTGCTGACGGGCAATGACACCTGCTACGATAGAATAGTTATTGATCTCGTCTTGTAGATTGTCGGGGTATCGACCGGAAAATTCTATACAGCCTAGGTCGTCGGTAAGACGATAGTTGAAGTCGGCATAGATATGATCACGAAGTTGATAATATAATTCGGGCGACATTTTGCTTCCCAAACGTTGTTTCACGTAATCGTAGTTGACATCACGCCACACGATAGGTGTCTCACTCAAGCCGATGATGTTCATGAAGCTTTTGTCTTCATCGCCCCATGGTTTGGGTAAGCAGAATGTGATTTCCACGTCGGGCTGTGCTGATAGGCCTTTCGTGATGCCGTAGCTGGCTGTTCCTAATCCTCCGAGAATGTGAGGGGGAAACTCCCAACCGAACATTAGAACTTTCATAAATCTTAGAATTGTTAGTGGTGGATGCGTGTTGCTCGCCTTTTAGCTATTTCAAAATGGAATGCGGCTCGCTGACGATTCGCATATATCAATGAGTGCTCGAGTTGTGCACTTTCTTAGCGTAAATAGCCAACAGATTGGTAGCAAAAACACGTCGTTCACCTATTCCATGGCATTATTGTATTTTTCAAGTAATCGCAGAGAACGAAGGATTCCGCTTACATTCATGGCGAATGAGATAGCGCCACGGCCGTGGAATGGCGGATTTCCGTCGAAGAGTTCGGGAATGGTTCCTACACAATGGTAGAATAGTTCCTCCTCGAAACCGATGAGCTTTCGTTCGATGTAGTTTACGCCACTCATGCGGTATACGCGTAAGTAGGCTTCTAGGTAGAATCCTGTGAGCCAAGGCCAAGCAGTGCCTTGATGATAGGCAAAGTCACGTTGTGTTTGCTGACCTACGTACATAGGGTTGTAGCCTCCGCTTTGAGGTGAAAGCGAACGAATTCCCTTAGGAGTTACTAACTCTTTGGTGCAGATGTCAAGCACTCCTTTTCTTTCCTTCATGTCGAGTGGAGAGAAATCGAATGCAATCGCAAAAAGTTGGTTGGGGCGTACGCTCCAGTCCATCATGTTACCATCTACATAGTCGAGAAGATAACCATATTCATTCAAGAATACTTCTTTAAACGAACGAGCCATTTTCTCAGCTTCTTTCTGTACAGTGACTTTTAAAGAGCTATATTCTTCTTGGCCATTCTCTTCAATCATTTGCTCGAAGAATTTCAATGCGTTGTACCACAATGCATTGAACTCTACGATATAGCCAGAACGGGGTACAATGGGACGACCATCTGATTGGGAATTCATCCAAGTGACAGCGCGATCGCGTCCGTTAGAGTAAAGTAGTCCATTTTCATGGAGGAATAGGTTGGGATGTTGTCCGTTCCAAATATAGTCCATGATGTCTTTGAACAATTTACCATACTTCTCGTAGCATTTCTTGCGTGAGGTATACTTGGCATATTGTTGTATTGTCCAAGTGGCCCAAAGTAAAGTGTCGGGTTGTTCCATTTCATAGATTTCTACCGACATGGGCTCTTTTCTGATTAGATTGTAGATTGCTTTTGAAGCGGTTGACATGTAGGCTTCGAATCGATCGCTTTCACCGATAGCTAATGTAAGGCCTGGCATAGAAATAAATGTGTCGCGTGCACGAGCTTTGAACCATGGATAGCCAGCTAGAATATAAGATTCTTCGTCCTTATTGACACGGAATTGGTGAGCTGCATTGACTAGACAATGATAGAAACTGTCGCGATGATCGATGCTTTTTACTTCATTTTGCAGAAACTCGTCAATGCGATTAGGGTCAATTTCTCCTACACCGGCACTGAAAGTAATGGTCTCTCCCTTTTTGATTGGCATTTCGAAATAACCAGGCACAAGCAAATCTTCTGAGGCATTGTAGCCTCTTTCGCGCTCTTTAGGATAGTCAAGTCCTCGATACCAATCGGGGCAGTAGTGCCATTCAGACTCCTTGCTAGTCTGCATATAGAGATCTGGGTATCCTTGATAGAGGCACATACGAATGCCGTTGGGTACCTCGTCGTAGCTGCGATTGGCAGTGGAATTTTCATGAGTCCACTGGCGTACACTGCGGAATGCTAAAAAAGGACGCAAACGTAATGTGGTGGCAGAGTGGGCTTCAAGTAGGGTATAACGGATGTAAAGACGGAATATTCGAGTGTCAAAAACGAGTTCTTTTTTCAGCAAGACTCCTCCTACACGATAGGTCCATGTAGGAACTTGTTCCCATTCAAAACTGACGATATACTTATGACCTTTGGGACTATAGTTCTCGCCTTGATATTTGTGGAGCCCAAGATTGAATTCTGCTCCATGTTGAATAATGGTTTCATCTAATGATGACAAAAGTACATGGTTCTCATCATCTAACTCGGGTACAGGAATCACAAGCAATCCGTCGTATTTGCGGATGTTGCATCCCACCAATGTTGTTGAGCAATAGGCTCCCGAGCGATTGGTGATGAGCATCTCTTTATAGAGAGATTCTTGTAAGTTTGTCATCTGCGCTTTATCGAATCTAAGATAGCACATGGCGATATTTGATTTTAAGGTTTGATTTGGAATGTGTAAAGAATGGTCAAGAACTCTTTTTCTAAGAATGAAAACATTGCATGAAAGGCGTGGAAATAATCCTCGCTAATGCACTCGTTCAAGGCTCACTATTCTTACCCTTTATCTAAGGACTTCCAAATGTAGAAAAAAATGAGTAGAGCAAAAAGGTTTTTTCAAAAAAAAAGAATTAAATCCTGCTTTTGGGATGTTTCCTTGTAAAAAGGTGCAAAATACTTGGTGATTTGGGAGGCTTTCGCTATATTTGCAAAAGATAGGCTTTGCTTCAGCAACTTGGAACTCGCTCGTTGTGTTCGGGATTATTCTTCTGAAAGGAAATATAAGTCTATCGTGTAATCATTAAAACTAAACTTAGCCTAATCTAGACAAAACCTAATACGCTTTTAGGTACCATGACGAAATTACAGAATTACGATAAGAATAAGGCCGCAAAAGCCTTGGCTGATATTTGGATTTTGTTGACAGAGGAACAAAGAGCTTTCCTTGCTGATAATCTTATAGTGGAACGTTATAAGAAAAACGAATCTATATATAAGGAAGGTGATCAACCTGATAACTTACTTTGTCTCCTATCTGGAAAAGTAAAGATTTTCAGAGATGGGGTTGGAGGGCGAAGTCTGATTAACCGTGTGCTACGTCCTGTGCAATATTTTGGCTATCGTGCATCGATGGCTGGTGAGCCTTATGTGACTTCGGCCTCTGCATTTGAGGAGAGTGTAATAGCAATTGTTTCTATGCGAACGATGTTTCGACTAATGGAAAATAACACGCGCTTATGTCACTTCTTTATGCATGAATTGGCAGTAGATTTAGGTAAGGCTGATCAACGCATTGTGAGTATTACGCAAAAACATGTGCGAGGTAGAATGGCAGAAACTTTGCTTGATATGCTTGATATTTATGGTTACGATACAGATAAGCAAACACTCAACTTGCACATTACACGCGAAGATATGGCAAACTTATCGAATATGACTACAAGTAATGCTATTCGTACGCTTTCGATGTTTTCAGATGAAGGACTAATTGATGTGCATGGTCGATGCATTAAACTCTTGGATGTGGATGCTTTGCAGAGAATATCTGACAATGGATGAGGAGGAAGCATAGGGTAAAGGCATTTCTTTAAATTCTTGAAAATTAAAGGATTTGCCTACAAGGTATAAATCTTTTGTGTTAAATGTAACCTTGCTCGAAGGGGGCGTGGGGATGCTTCCCTCTTCTGTATAAACATTGTGTCGACATTCTGTTTTGTGAAAAATAGAAGGAATATAGTAGAACACAATATGCCGTATTTAAGCAATTGGGCGCACTAGATTGAAAACAAAAGTAAAATTCTTTCTTATTTTCAGTGAATTCCCTCATTAAAAAAACAATAAGACTGCTGATGCGAGACACGTTGCTTACAGAGAGAATGTTTTATCATGAGAGCAGACAATTCATCCTTCTCGTGAGCAACGTGTCGCACATCAGCAGCCTAAGAAATCGTGATTATTCTTCCGTCTATTTTTCAGCAACAGCACGTACGTAGATACCATAGCTACGCAATAAAGTGCTATTGTAGAATCTGCTATCGTCATACATTTTAAGATGGTAAGCTTCTGCAGGTTTCTCTACGGAGCGAGATCTAGTCCAATAATAGCCAGCAGTGCCTTTATTGGTGATTTCATTGGAGAGTAATCTTCCTGTAGCTGGCAGATATATTGAGTTCCCGTTAGGTCCAGTTACGGTACAACCACCAGATTCCCATTTCCATATGCATTTCTCGCATAGTTCTTTCATGTCAAGCTGTGTTGGCATGTGGCATTTCTCGCCCCATTTCATGGTGGCAACGTCGTCCTCGGCGAGAAGTGTTTTCTTGTTGTCTAACGAATTGTATTTACTGACATAGAATACAGTTTCGAGTGAAAACTTGGAGCTTCCATTCTGAAACTTGTAGTTAGCCCATGTAAAGTCTGTCTTTGTCTCAATCTCCCCCCAAGCAAAAGAACTTCCAAACTCTTTGGGAGTAGAAGCGCCTATGTTGCAATCAGCCCAAAGCAGTCCGCTTGGCAGTCCGAGATCGATGAATTTGTGGCCGTTGATGATGTATTTGCCCGTGGCAGGGTTATTTTTACCATCTTGCCCATCATTGTCGTCACCACCGCAAGCACTTAGAGAGCAAAGGCCGATAAGTAATAAAAGAAAAGGAAAAAATATTTTCTTCATAATTTGTAGTTTTTAGTGTTATACAATTCTGTTATACAATTTAATCAATTGACTTACAATGAAGAACAATGATACTATTATAGATGCAAAAATAGGAAATCTATACGAGTTTACCAAGGTCTTATCTTTTAAAGAACAAGTTCAAGAGCATTTTTTAGTAGCAATGCCGAGCATTGCGTCTCGGTAAGAACGTTCTGAATCTCAAGTTTGAAAAGGTTTGGACTATACTTTGATCTTCCTCTTCATCACGATTGTTATCATACGTTTGTGGAGGAGGATAAATTCCAGTGTCACTCCCAATCATTTTAGGGGCCTTGCACTGTTTGTTATATATCTCGTAAACCAAGCCTTTCCTGAGCGATGTCTTGAAACTTCGTATTTCCGTCTTCAGATGTACATTTAGCCGTCTTCAGATGTACGTCTTGCCGTCGTTCACCGCCCAGTGGTAGCTTTACCGCTGCCGAGCGGTAGCTCTACCACTGCCGTGCGGTAGCTTTACCACAGGCCTGTGGTAGCTTTACCGCTGCCGTGCGGTAGCTCTACCACTGCCATGCGGTAGCTCTACCACAGGCCTGTGTACGACGGGAAAGTCTTCAAAAAGAAACGGAATGACCTAGGTTTTGGAGTGATAATGACGAAGTTTGGAGAGTTCTGTTCGCATCTTGCGCATTCGTCTGTTTGCAAGGGGAAAAATAGATCTACGTAGGAAGAAAAAATTAATACGTTCCATTTCAGCTAACGAAATAAAGCTACCATCGTAGAACACAAGAAACTTTCCGTATCATACTTCCATTAATAGTATAATCGTCAGCTTTTAGAGGCTCAGGCCTATGGAATGAGAAAGTCAATTTCTTCAGGCATGATTTGTACGTCTATGCTCTGAATCCTATCGTGAATCACACGTCCATCTACGCTCACTTGTGATCCTCCTAGAGATGAAAAATGTATGTGCTTTGTTCGCCATACACGGATTCCTTTATGGCTAAGGAATCTGTTAGCATAGAGCAACCAAAGTCCGTGGAATATTTGAAAAATAGCAGGCTTGGACACGAGTGTGATATCAAGCAAACCATTATAAGGTACTGCGCTGGGTGTTTGCCCATAGCCGTGAGCAGATCCAATGCAAATGCCCATAGCGCGCTGCTTGATATGTTCTCCACTGAGGCTAAATTCAAAAACAGAGCTCATCCGTTGGAATATGAGTAAGAGTGTGGAGATTAAATAGGTGAGTGATTTGAGAACGAAAAGACTGCTTGTGCGGCGTTTTAGGTTTGTTATAGCAGAAGCAATACCAAGGTTGACACAATTGAGAAAGTAAACGCTCTTATTTCCGTCGTTACTTCCCTCTTTGCTTTGATATTGCATAATACCAACATCTACTTTTCGGGTGTTGTGACATACTAGGGCATTGATGGTGGCTTTGTAATTGTCGGAAGAGAATCCCCAAAATTTTGCAAAGTCATTACCAAATCCGTTAGGTATAACTCCCAATGCAGGGTGTGCTCCAGTGGGAGATGGCGTGTTCATAATTCCACATAAGGCATGGTTGAGCGCAGAATCTCCTCCCACAACGATGATGGAGCTATAGCCAGATTTCGTCATCATGGAAGCTAAGCGTTCTACAGAACCTGGGCCTTCACTTTGTACATAGTCAAAGTTAACGCCCATTTCGTTTAGGTAAGGTCTGATTTTCTTCCATCGCTTATGTGTATGCGTGGAACCTTCTTTGGGGCAATAGATAACAGCCCATGAATGTGATGGCATGAGATCGAAAGTTTTATGTGAGGAATTGTGCTTTGCTATGTTGAAATGATTGTGTCTCTGAAATTCTAGAATTGTTAGTCTAGAGGAATATAGGCATTTATAATATCTTCAGCCTTCATCCAATGAATATCGATGCCGCGTCGTTCCATTCCTCTGAACCATGTCATTTGTCGTTTAGCAAATTGATGAATAGCTATTTCAAGTTGTCGGAACATTTCTTCATAACTAAGTTTGCCTGTAACGTAGAGCGTGAGGTATTTGTATTCAAGTCCATAGTAGATAAGATCTTCTGGTTGTATTCCCTCTTTAAGTAGGTTGCGTATTTCTTCCACCATCCCATTGTCAAGTCTTTGCTTGAGTCGAGCTGATATGCGCGAGCGTCTGGTCTCTCTGTCGATATCTACACCTATTATATAGGAAGATAGGGTAGGGAATGGCCGATCCTCAATGGGGCATTGCTTGTAATACTCTGCAATTTCAATAGCTCGGATGGCTCGTTGGGCAGAGTCTACGTCAGTCTTGTTGTGAAGTTGTTTGTAAGTACTAAGTATTTCAGTAAGCTCTTCGAGTGTTTTATCTCTAAGTTCCTCGCGTAATCTAGGATTTTGAGGAACAGGTGATAGTCTGTAGCTTCGTAAGATGCTCTCAAGGTAAAGCCCCGTGCCTCCACATACGATGACACGTTTCCCTCTTGACTTTATATCATTGTAAGCCTCAAGGAAGTCACGTTGATATTCATATACATTGTATTTCGTTCCGGGTTCGACAATGTTGATGAGGTGGTAAGGGATAGGCTGTCCATGTACTATGTATTCGTCAAGATCTTTGCCTGTACCCAAGTCCATGCGTCGATATACCTGTCGGCTGTCGGCACTGATAATTTCAGCGTTGAGTTTGTAGGCTAGGTTGACTGCTACATTTGTTTTTCCAGAGGCAGTGGGTCCTAAGATAGTGATGAAGTCCATAGTGTATGTGAAGCGTTGTATTGATAAGTCTAAAAAAACCGCTGCAATACACAGAGGCATTACAGCGGTTACATTTTACGGTTTCTGCTAAGGATTAGCCGTTAACCTTGGCCATGTGAGCGATGAGTTCGAGAACCTTGTTAGAGTAACCGATCTCATTGTCGTACCAGCTGATAACCTTAACGAAAGTGTCAGTGAGGTATACACCAGCGTTAGCATCGAAGATAGATGTGTTAGTGCAACCGAGGAAGTCGCTAGATACAACAGCGTCTTCAGTGTAGCCGAGTACACCCTTGAGTTCGCCTTCAGAAGCTTCCTTCATGGCAGCGCAGATATCTTCCTTAGTAGCGGGCTTTGCGAGGTTTGCAGTCAAGTCAACTACAGAAACATCCAAAGTCGGAACACGCATAGAGATACCAGTCAACTTACCGTTGAGTTCGGGGATAACCTTACCTACAGCCTTAGCAGCACCAGTAGTAGAAGGGATGATGTTGCCAGAAGCGGCACGGCCACCACGCCAGTCCTTCAAAGAAGGACCGTCAACGGTCTTCTGAGTAGCAGTAGTAGAGTGAACGGTAGTCATCAAACCGTTAACGATACCGAACTTGTCGTTCAGAACCTTAGCGATAGGAGCCAAGCAGTTAGTGGTGCAAGATGCGTTAGATACGAACTGAGTACCCTTAACATACTTGTCGAAGTTTACGCCGCATACAAACATAGGAGTGTCGTCCTTAGAAGGAGCTGACATTACTACGTACTTAGCACCAGCCTGGATATGAGCCTGAGCCTTTTCCTTAGTGAGGAAGAGACCTGTAGATTCAACAACGTACTCAGCGCCAACAGCGTCCCACTTAAGGTCAGCCGGGTTGCGTTCAGCAGTTACACGGATGTGGTTGCCGTTTACGATGAGCTCGCTCTTCTCAACGTCAGCCTCAATAGTGCCCTGGAAAGCACCGTGCATTGTATCATACTTGAGCATGTATGCCAAGTAATCTACGGGGCAAAGGTCATTGATACCTACAATCTGGATGTCGTTGCGAGTCTGAGCAGCGCGGAATACGAAACGGCCGATACGACCGAAACCGTTAATACCTACTTTGATCATGATTTAAAAAAGTTATGAATTAACTATTTAAGCGGTTAATATTTCAGTGAATGAACTCTTTGGATAAAAAAACGGGCTTTGCTTTCAAGACATTGCCTTTTTTCCTTTTTCCACCGCAAAAGTACAAAATCCTTTTTATTTTTGCACTAAGTTTATCAATTAAAATTTTTAAAAAGATGAAATCTTCATTTATTCAAGAGTTTAAAGAGTTCGCGGTCAAAGGAAATGCTATTGATATGGCTGTTGGTGTGATTATTGGCGGAGCTTTCGGAAAAATTGTGTCTTCTATTGTCAATGACCTTATTATGCCTCCTATTGGATGGTTGATTGGTGGTATCGACTTCAAGGATTTGAAGTATAAATTGCCTGTCAATCCGCTTAATGAGAATGGCGAACCTGTGTCTATTTCTTATGGAAAGTTTCTTCAGACTTGCCTAGACTTCTTAATTATAGCTTTCTGTGTGTTTATGCTTGTCAGATTGATTATGAAACTTTCTCGCAAGAAAAAAGCAGAACCAACGCCTCCTGTTGCTCCTGCTGAACCATCGGAAGAAGTGAAGCTTTTGCGCGAAATACGTGATGCTCTCAAAGAAAAATAATGTTTTTGTAATTAAAAAGAAGAAAGGCCCGAATTACTTGTTTCGGGCCTTTCTTCTATTATATAATCTGAGGGGGGAAGATCGTCTTCGTAGTCTGCAAGGCATGGCTTAGGGGAAGACTCCATTGAAAACTTTTGCTTATTGCATGCTTCCTCCCACGATGTCAAGCAATTCTGATGTGATGGCTTGTTGACGAGTTTTATTGTAAGTTAGGGTCAGTTCGCGGAGCAGGTCATCGGCATTGTCAGTTGCTGCTTGCATAGCAATGACGCGAGCTGCATGCTCGCTTGCAAGGCTATCAAGTAGGGCAGTGAAGAGTTTCAAGTGTAGTGATTTGGGAATCAATTCCGCAATGACGTCTTCTTTAGAAGGCTCTGCAATGAAATCAATTGCCTGCTTACTTCCTTCTTGGCTGTTGTTGGATGTTGTGTCCAATTCAATAGGAAGAAATGTTTCTTCCGTAAGGATTTGCGAACCAGCACTCTTGAAATGATGGTAGATCAATTCAGCCTTGTCAATCTGTCCTGTTGTATACAAGTCCATGATTTCAGTAGCAATGTCTGAAGCCTTTTCATAAGAGGGATGATCCAATAGAGTAGAGTAGTCTGTAGGGTTGTTAAATCCAACTTTGGCTACTGCATCGGCCGCCTTCTTTCCTAAGGCATAAACTTTGACTACCTCTATACCAGCTTTCTTGTAGTCGTCCAATTTATGATTGAACGCTTTCACTACATTGGCATTGAATGCACCGCATAGAGAAGAATTGGAGGTGTATACAACGATAGCAACACGTTTTATTTCGCGTGAACCTGCGTACGGGCTTTCAATACTTCCTTCCATGTTGGCAACAAAGGTCGACATGATGTGAGAAAGTTGGTGCTCGTAAGGTCGCATACTTTCAATGGCCTGTTGTGCGTGGTGAAGTTTGGAAGACGCAACCATCTTCATGGCGCTCGTAATTTTACGAGTGCTGTTCACCGATGCAATACGTGTTTTAACTTCTTTGAGTGAGGCCATAAATCTTATGCTTTATATTGTCCAGCTACGTCGGCAGCTACTTTTTCGATGTTCTTGCAAACTTCGTCGGTGAGTTTTCCCGCAGCCAATTCTTTTAGCACGCTATCGGCATATTGAGAACGAAGCATTTGAAGAAATGTCTCTTGGAAATCGCGTACGTTGTCAAGAGGCACGTCTTTGAGCAAACCATGCGTACCACAGTAGAGAACTGCCACCTGTTCAGCTACCGGCATAGGGCTATACTGAGCTTGGACGAGTAACTGATTGTTCTTACGTCCTCGATCGATGGTCATGGCAGTAACAGGATCCATATCGGAAGAGAATTTGGCAAAAGCTTCAAGTTCGCGATATTGAGCCTGATCGATTTTCAGCGTACCTGCTACCTTTTTCATACTCTTTATCTGTGCAGCACCACCTACACGACTTACAGAGATACCTACATCAATGGCGGGACGGAAGCCTTGGTTGAACAAGTTCGTGTCCAAATAAATCTGACCATCTGTGATTGAAATCACGTTGGTCGGAATGTAGGCTGAAACGTCACCTGCCTGTGTTTCAATGATAGGCAAGGCTGTCAATGAGCCTCCTCCCTTGACAAGTCCCTTAAGGCTTTCGGGAAGGTCGTTCATCTTTTCGGCTACTTCTTGCTGGTTGTTTATCTTTGCAGCACGTTCAAGCAAGCGAGAGTGGAGGTAGAATACGTCGCCAGGATAAGCTTCACGTCCAGAGGGACGACGAAGCACCAAAGATATTTCACGATAAGCAACTGCCTGTTTTGAAAGGTCATCGTATACCACGAGTGCGTGCATTCCTCTATCGCGGAAATACTCGCCGATAGCAGCGCCTGCAAATGCAGCATAATACTGCAAGGCTGCGGGCTCACCAGCAGTAGCGCTCACGATGATGCTATAATCCATAGCACCGGCTTGCTTTAGCGTGTTTACGATGTTAGCTACGGTAGAAGCCTTTTGGCCAATAGCCACGTAGATACAATATACAGGGTCTCCCGCGGCAAAATTGTTCTTCTGATTGATAATCGTATCGATGGCAATAGCAGTCTTACCTGTCTGACGATCACCAATAATTAGTTCACGTTGTCCTCGACCAATAGGAATCATGGAGTCAACGCTCTTGAGTCCCGTCTGAAGAGCCTGTGTTACTGGCTGACGATAGATAACGCCTGGTGCTTTGCGATCGAGCGGCATCAAATATTTTTTGCCACCAATGGCTTTGCCGCCATCTATAGGATTGCCTAGTGGATCGATTACACGGCCAAGCATGTCGTCGCTTACTTCGATGGAAGCCACTTTGCCAGTGCGTTTTACGCTTTGTCCTTCTTTAATACCTTCAGAAGAACCAAGCAATACAGCGCCCACATTGTCTTCCTCCAAGTTCATGGCAACGCCCATCACACCGTTTTCAAATTCGATGAGTTCGTTCTCAGTCACGTTAGTAAGCCCATAGATATGAGCTACACCATCGCCAATAGAGAGAACAACCCCCACTTCTTCAAACTTGACATCGGTCTTGATATCTTGAAGTTCGCGCAATAAAACTTCGCTTACTTCGCTGGGTTTTATATTGTTGGACATTTGTTCTTATTAGTTAATGAGTAGTCATAAGTTTAGATAGAGAAGTATTGCTCTTGTGCAAGCATCATTTATAGATCAGCTTTTTACTGCTTTCCTAGTTTTTATGTGGCACAATATATTTTATAATTCCCTTTAAACTCAGCAACTAGCAATTCCTGTGAATTGCTTAATGTAATTCTCTTTTAAGTTTGGCAAGCTGCGTGCGAACACTGGCATCCAAACGATATGTGCCGTATTCAAGGATGAATCCACCTTCAATTTCGGGCTTCTCTTGAACTTTAAAGTCTACTGTACATTGCGATTTGCTTTCTACCATATTTTGGAGTTTGCTGATTAGCTTAGCGTCCAATTGGGTAGGAACAACCAATTTTCCATGAATGATATGTTTGGCTTCACGATAAATGGTTCCGTAAGAGTGGGCTATGAACAGCATGATGTCGGCGCGCATCTTTTTGATGACGAGATCGACGAATCGTTTCAGCGACTGCGTAGGTGCGTTTTGTCCACATGCAGCAATAAGCAAAAGCTGAATCTTTTGTTTGTCCGGAATCACGGGGTTGGTCATGGCCATCTGTAGTTGAGGAATGGCTAAGAAACTTTCGGCCATAGTGGCTGTTTCTTGGTAAACCTTTTCCTCCTCGTGCTTTTCGGTGGCAAAAAGCATAAGTGCTTTTGCATAGCGCATTGATATGATGCCTAAATCCATAAGCGTGCTTTGTTATTCTGATAAGGCTGAGCTATGAATCACTTGCTCTACAATAAAGGAGAGTTCGTAGATTGGCATAGGCTGCTATGGCCTTAAAGAAGAACTAATCAATTCTTGCAGACCTCGTCGAGCATCTTCTCAATGAGTTTCTGCTGTTCGTCGTTGTCGGCAAGTTTTTGGCGAACCACTTTTTCTGCAATCATGATAGAAAGGTCGGCCACTGTTTGACGGATGTCGCGCAGTGCGTTCTCTTTTTCGGCAGCGATTTGGGCTTTTGCGTCAAGAATAATTTTAGCACTTTCGGCTTGAGCTTTCTCGCGTGCTTCTTTTATGATGCTATCTCCTGTAGCCTTCGCTTGGTTCAGAATCTCTGCTTGTTGGATGCGAGCTTCGTTGAGAATACGCTCGCTTTCTTTGTTGATTCCAGTAAGCTTTTCGTTGGCTTCGTGAGCTTTTTTCAGTGATTCGTCAATATATTTCTTGCGCTCTTCCACCATTTTCGTGATGATGGGGAAACCAAATTTCGCCACCAAGCAGAATACGATGAGAAAAGCCAACAGCATCCAAAACAGCAGACCGAAGTCTGGAGTCAGTATGGATGGCAGATTAATTGACTGCATAGTAATGAGTTTAATAAAGTTGCATAAGTCGGAACCTATAGGTATGCAAGAGTAGCTTACTTTCAGCGTAGCAACATGGAAAGTCGTTCATACGTACTTTCGTGTCTGCGAACTCTTGGCATACTTACAGGTTAGGGTACTTATTAGAGGAAAAGACAGAGTAGGCAGACGATTACGGCGAAAAGAGCCACACCTTCTACCAAGGCTGCGATGATAATCATGTTCGTACGAATATCACCTGCAGACTCAGGCTGACGAGCGATAGCTTCCATAGCAGCACTACCGATGCGACCGATACCAAGACCTGCACCAATGGCTGCAATACCTGCGCCAATACCTACACCTAATTTTGCAATTCCTGCAGCTTCTAACAAAGCGAGTAAGAGAAACATAATGTTTTAATTTTATGGGTTAATATTTTAATTTCAAATGATTTGTTACGTGCGTTTATTCGTGTTCGGGATGAGCTAGGCCGATGAATACTGCACTTAACATGGTGAACACATAAGCTTGGATGAATGCTACTAACAATTCCAAGCAGTTCATAAATATCATCATGATGAAGCTTACAAATGTGAGCGGTCCACCGATGGCAGCTCCTAATTGGCAAGTGATGAAGATGATACACGTGATGGAAAGGATGATAGCGTGGCCGCCCATGATGTTAGCAAATAAACGAACCATCAGAGCGAACGGCTTGGTAAAGATTCCAAACACTTCGATAATAGGCATCATTGGTACAGGGCATTTGAGCCATGTGGGAACGGGAGGCCAAAGGATTTCTTTCCAATATTCTTTGTTGCCGAATAAGTTGACCAAGAGCATGGTCATGATGGCCAAGACAAATGTGATGTTGATATTGCCTGTAATGTTGGCACCGCCAGGGAAGATAGGAATCAATCCGAGTAAGTTCGTAATGAAAATGAAGAAGAATGCGGTGAGTAGGTAGGGAGCATACTTGCGATAATGCTTTTCTCCTACAGATGGGCGTATCAAGTCATCTACAATCGACATGACAAACATTTCTACTAATCCGACAAAGCCCTTGGGGGCTTCATCGCTAGGCTTGCAACCTTTATACCAGCGTGCAGCACCGATAAAGATGGAAGCCATCACGATTACAACAATCCATAGCTGAACCACGTCCTTCGTAATGCTCAAGTCAAGCGGACGAACATCCTCTCCATTAGCTACATGCTCATAGATTTTACCATTTTGCTCTTCGTTAAGATAAAATCCTTTGTAGCTATGGTTCGGATTCTCCTCAAATCGGGCGGAACTGAATACGTGCCAATCTCCGTTTTGACTTTTTACGATGACGGGCAGAGGAATAGAAATGTGACGTCCGTTCCAAGTGGTTATATGCCATTCGTAAGCATCGCTCATGTGTCCCAGTACAATCTCTTTCACGTCTACATTACTCTCGTTGGCAGCTGCAGTATTTGTGCTAGCTGAGAACAGACTGAAAGAGAATATTAGAACTAAAAGCGTTCTTAAATATTTGATATTGAAGAATCTCATTGCTTCTTGCTAATGTTATGCTCTACTTTCGCATAGTAGATGATTGTAGTCACCATGCTAACGGTATAGAGTGCTAAAAGGTTGAGGGAGAAAGCCAAAAGGTTTTGGCGATTGGCAATGGCATAGATCATGAGGATTGCGATTGCCAAGAACAGGCGGACAACTTTGCAAAGCATATAGAATCCGGTATTTATACTGCCGCCACGTCTCATTACTATTTGGTAAATAGCGTGGCTTGCTAAGCTGAGTGCAAAAAACAACGTTGCTGTGATTACTAGGAACGGGGCTTGTTGCAAAGCAGCTTCCCATCCGCAACATGCGTGGTCGCCCAAGAAGAGCAATATACACGTTACAGAAAGGGAAATTGCTTTTAGCAGTATGGAATCTAAGGTGTATTTTCGTAGGTTGTCCATGTAGGAATGTTGTGTTTCAGTGTATAATCAATAAATAAGTAAACATTGACTACAATTCCACACAAATGGACACAACGTTGTGTGCCACTTCTACAAACCCACCTTTGATAGTCACCTTAAAATGTTCAGTTCCTTCACATTCCACATCTCCATTGCTGAGCGTTGAAATGATGGGAGCATGTCTGTTTAATACTTCAAATCTACCTTTTGTGCCGGGCAGTTTTATGCTTTCTGCATCGCCTTCGTAAAGAATCTTTTCTGGCGAGACTATGGTAACTTTCATGTTGTCAATGATTATGGAGGTATGGTGAAAGTTTGCATTGCTATATTCCTATCTTAGGAATGTCGTGCAAAATACTTTCCAAGAAGATACCTCTATTATGCTTGTGCCATGAGCTTCTTGCCCTTTTCAATGGCTTCGTCAATGGTTCCGACATTGAGGAATGCCTGTTCGGGAAGGTCATCTACTTCGCCATCAAGAATCATGTTGAATCCGCGAATCACTTCATCAATGGGAACCATCACGCCAGGAACACCTGTAAATTTCTCGGCAACCGTAAACGGCTGACTTAAAAAGCGCTGTACGCGACGAGCTCGGTTGACCGTCAAGCGATCTTCATCAGATAGTTCATCCATACCCAAAATAGCAATGATATCTTGCAGTTCCTTATATTTCTGAAGAATCTGTTTAACGCGTTGGGCACAATTATAGTGTTCTTCTCCGATAACTTTGGGGTCGAGGATACGTGACGTTGAATCCAATGGATCAACAGCAGGGTAGATGCCCAACTCTGTAATCTTACGGCTCAACACCGTGGTAGCATCCAAGTGAGTAAATGTGGTAGCAGGTGCAGGGTCTGTCAAGTCGTCGGCAGGTACGTATACAGCCTGAATTGAAGTAATGGAACCATTCTTTGTAGAAGTGATGCGCTCCTGCATTGCACCCATCTCGCTAGCTAATGTAGGTTGATAACCAACGGCTGAGGGCATACGCCCTAATAGTGCCGAAACCTCAGAACCTGCTTGGGTGAAACGGAAAATGTTATCAATGAAGAACAAAATGTCGGATGTCTTACCATCCTTCGCGCCGGCATCACGGAAACTTTCTGCGATAGACAAACCCGAAAGAGCCACTGACGAACGTGCACCAGGCGGTTCGTTCATCTGGCCATAGACAAGTGTAGCTTGGCTCTTGGCTACTTCGTTGTAGTCTACTTTAGACAAGTCCCATTCGCCTTTTTCCATAGACTTTTCAAAATCCTTGCCGTAGCGTACTACGCCGCTTTCAATCATTTCGCGCAATAAGTCGTTGCCCTCACGGGTACGTTCACCTACACCTGCGAATACTGAGAATCCATCGTGTCCTTTGGCAATGTTGTTGATGAGCTCCATGATGAGCACAGTTTTGCCTACACCAGCACCACCAAACAAACCGATTTTACCACCTTTCGCATAAGGTTCGAGTAAGTCAATCACCTTGATGCCAGTGTAGAGTACTTCGCTGCTCGTCTTTAGATCTTCAAACTTAGGCGGCTCGCGGTGGATTGGGTAGGTGCCAGTTGAACGGTCTAAAGTTTTCAAACCATCAATTGATTCGCCTGTAACGTTCATCATTCGTCCCTTAATCTGATCGCCCGTAGGCATAGAAATTGGGGCTCCCGTACGTGTTACTTTCAATCCACGGCTTAATCCATCGGTGTTGTCCATGGCTACGGTACGCACGGTATCCTCACCAATGTGTTGCTGCACTTCGATGATGATTTTACGTCCATCGGGGTGAGTTACTTCGAGTGCTTCGTGGATGCGGGGCAGTACATCCTTTGCATCTTGTCCTTGCGTATCGAACTTGACGTCAATTACCGCACCGATAATCTGCGAGATGGTCCCATGTTTCAAGCTATTTTCACTCATGATATTCTTATATAATAGCTGTAATTTGTATTGTATGTTGCTTTTATTGTATGTGCACGATGAAAAGGATTTTTTTCAAATGACCTTGTCAAAGTGCATAGAGTGGATTTGCGTGTTTCTTTCGAATCGTCTATTCCCTTGTTTTCGATCGCAAAATTAATCTTTTTGCTTAAACGAGCAATACCCAAGTTGCTTTTATTTTCCCAAACTCTGCGTTCTTTTGTTAAAAATAAGAGATTTGGAATATTTCTGACGGAAAAATGTAAGAAGGACTTAACAATGTGCTTGCATAAGCGCTATGTCTACATTGTCGAGAGCATTGCGCAATTTTCTTAGGCTTGTGTTATTCTTCAGTTAAAGCTCCTGCTTTAAGTAGGGCATGCCATAGATGGTGACGATAGTCGGGAGAGAGCTTTTCGAGTTCAGCGGTCACTTGCTGGATGTTCGTGCGATTGGAAGCTCCGTCGAAAGGGCATACTTTGTTTACGGGCTGGTATTTCTGCAATTTTGCCCATTCTCGAAGGTCTTCTTCTAAGCAGTAAGCAAGTGGACGGATAATTGTCATGTGGAACTTTTGCATACTGATACGCACGGGCATAGTGGAGAAGCTACCATTAAAGGTCATGTTCATGAGCGCCGTACGTAGAATGTCGTCTTTGTGATGTCCGAGTGCAATTTTATTGCAACCTAGGGCTTGTGCTTGATCGAAAAGGACTTTGCGTCGATTCCATGAGCAGAGAAAACATGGTGTGCGTTTGGGATTACGATCGGCCTCGAAACCTGTTTCTATGAGATGAAAGGGAATGCCCCATTTAGCAGCCTGCGCTTGTAGGTAAGAAATGTCTGATGAATAGTGAATATTGCTCATTCTTACGTGTAAAGCCTCTATTTCAAAGAAGTGATTGCTATGTTTCATTCGCTCTCCTAACAGGTCGAGCAATGCTAGAGAATCTTTCCCTCCAGAAAGGCCAATAAGAATGCGGTCGCCTTGTTCGATCAGACCGAAGTCCTTGCATGCATCACTCATTTGATGTATGAGCCGCTTGTGAAGTTTGTATTCGGGTTGTAATTTCTTTTGTTCCATATTATTTTATGAATACGAAGTAGACGGCGGCTACCAAACAAGCGAATGCTGCAATGTGGTTCCAATGAATGGATTCTCCCTTAAATAGTATGGTTACTAATAGACTAAATACGATAAGTGAAACTACTTCTTGAATTACTTTTAGTTGAATAAGTGAAAAGGGACCACCATTGTCAATGAAGCCCATGCGGTTGGCTGGCACTTGAAAGCAGTACTCAAAGAGAGCGATGCCCCATGAGAAAAGTATTACCGCGATTAACGGCCAATTCTTGCTAATTCCTATTTCTTGCAGTTTGAGATGCCCGTACCAAGCAAATGTCATGAATACGTTGGAAAGAATGAGTAATAAAATGGTGTAAATACTTTGCACTTTTAGTCTTTTGTGAAGGTATAAATAAATGAGAAGATGAAGCGACTTGCGAAGTGTCGTGTCTTATTCTAAATGCGATTAATATATTGATTTACAATGATATAATATTTAATTAATGAACTATGACACGAAAGCACAAATCGGCTTTCTGGTGTTCACAACTTGTGTGCCACTTCAATCTAAAGATGTAATTTCGTGTAGATACAGGGCAACCGTGTAAGGTTAGGAAGCGTATTCGTTCCATATTGTCCTGTCCTTTATGTGTGCAAATGTAGTTATAATTTGCGAGGTTTAAATATGTGTTTCGTGATTTTTATGTGAGAAGAAAATATATTTTGAATGTAGAAAGAGTGTTCCCTGTTTGATAATATTCTGAATGTCAGAGTAAGTAAGGATAGTCTCGTGGCTTTATATACTTAGTGAAGAGTTTGAAACTGATTGGAAAGTGTGCGAATCGTGGGGCAGCGGATATGCCAGTCTGTATTGCCCTAATCTCATTTATTAGTTTGCCCATTCCCTGTTTTGTCAAACGTGAGTACATGAGAAATGGCCATTGACCGAAGCGGATTCAATCAATGGCCATTTACTATTGAGGGTGTGGATTGTGGACTGTATTGTTTTATACTTTCTTCTCAACAAGAAGATTCGCGATGGAATCAGTAATTTATTCTTCGCATTCACCTAAGCGGTGAGAAATGCGCATAGCACAGAAGTTTGGGCCGCACATCGTGCAGAACTCACCATTCTCATAGTGTGCATCCTTATAATACTTCGTAGCAAGTTCAGGGTCAAGGCTTAGGTTGAATTGGTCTTTCCATCGGAATTCATAGCGAGCTTTCGATAGAGCGTCATCTCGTACCTGTGCGCCTGGATGTCCTTTAGCAAGGTCTGCTGCGTGAGCGGCAATCTTGTAAGTCACTACACCAGTGCGAACGTCGTCCTTATTAGGAAGGGCTAAATGCTCTTTCGGAGTGACATAGCATAGCATGGCTGTACCTAGGGCGCCAATGATAGAGGCGCCGATGGCCGAGGTGATATGGTCGTAGCCAGGAGCAATGTCTGTTACAAGTGGACCGAGTGTATAGAATGGAGCATTGTGACATTTCTCAATTTGTCGTTGCATATTCTCGGGAATCTTGTGCATGGGCACGTGGCCAGGGCCTTCGATAAATGCTTGTACGCCTTTGTCCCAAGCGCGAGTAACGAGTTCTCCCATTGTGTCAAGTTCGGCAAATTGTGCACGATCGTTTGCATCGTAGATAGAACCCGGACGAAGACCATCACCCAATGAGATGGCCACATCGTACTGTGCACAAATGTCGCAGATGTCGTCGAAATGTTCGTAAAGGAAACTCTCTTTGTCGTTTTGTAAGCACCATTCAGAGATGATGCTTCCGCCGCGGCTTACCATGCCAGTCATGCGGCCTTGTGAAAGGTGGATGTTTTTGCGACGAATGCCACAATGGATGGTAAAGTAGTCAACGCCTTGTTCGCACTGTTCAATCAACGTGTCGCGATAGAGTTCCCATGTGAGGTCTTTGGCTTTCCCATGTACTTTCTCCATGGCTTGATACATAGGCACTGTGCCCACGGGAACGGGACTGTTGCGTACAATCCATTCACGAGTTTCGTGGATGTTGGCGCCTGTTGAGAGATCCATAATGGTGTCGCCGCCCCATTTGCAACTCCATACGGCCTTTTCTACTTCTTCTTCAATAGAAGAAGTGGTGGCAGAGTTGCCAAGGTTAGTATTAATTTTCACCAAGAAGTTGCGGCCGATAATCATTGGTTCTGCTTCGGGGTGATTGATGTTGGCAGGAATGACGGCACGGCCAGCAGCCACTTCTTCGCGTACAAATTCTGGTGTGATGTGAGTTTCGATTCCCAATTCTTGGCAATTCATGTTCTCACGAATGGCTACGTATTCCATTTCAGGAGTGATGATACCTTGTTTGGCTAAAGCCATTTGCGTGATACCTTTACCTTTGATGGCGCGCAATGGAAGATGGTGATGGTTGAAGCGAAGACTGTCTAGACTCTTGTCTGCCAATCTTTCGTGGCAGTATTCCGAGCTAAACTCAGGCAGACGTTCTACGCCTCCGCGCTTTAAGATCCATTTCTCGCGTAGGCGGGGAAGGCCTTCTTTAAGATTGGGCGTGTAGTTGGGGTCAGAATAAGGACCGCTCGTATCATAAACTAGAACGGGTGCATTTTCTTTAAAGTGTTTTTTTCCTTCCGCATCTTTGGTTACAGTAGGAGTGAGGTTGACCTTTCGCATGGCGATGCGAATATCGGGAAACTTTTGTCCCTTTAGGTATACTTTTTCGCTACTAGGGTAGCTTATTTTCATGTCGTTGTTCATACTTCGCGATATGTCTTATTTGAGAATGTTTGTTTGCAATATATATAAGGTGTGAATGCTTTGGTGTAATTGGAATATTGAGCGATGAGCTGACGGTGAACTTTGTTCCTTCTTAGCGTGGGACGTGGGGCCTTCTTTGATATTTAATAATGGTGTAACGATAGGGGTAAGTCAGTCTTACTTGGTTGTCTAAAGGAGACTTCTCCTCTCATTATTTCTCTATTTTGCTGATGGCTAACGAGCAAACTGTGCATCCTTTAATCATCGGCATGGAGAAATTTTCTCATCATTTCTGCCGGGTTGTCCGCACGAAGAATGGCTCCGCTCACAGCAATACCTTGAATGCCAGTGTGGAGAATGGGCATGACATCGTCAATCTCAATGCCGCCTATGGCACATACAGGAATATGTAGTTCCTCTGCCTTCATCTGTTCTGCAATGGCACGATAACCATCTAGGCCGATGATGGGTGAGAGCTTTTCTTTTGTTGTCGTAAATCTGAATGGGCCGCAACCTATGTAGTCGGCACTCAGACGTTTGAGTTGACGTATGTCATCGAAGGTGTTGGCTGTTCCACCTATAATAAATTCATGTCCCAGTAATTCGCGAGCCTCATTAATGGGCATATCATTTTTGCCTAAGTGCACACCATCGGCTTTAATTCTCTTGCATAAGTCCACACGGTCGTCGAGTATAAAAGTTGCTCCTTGGTTGTGGCAAGCTTTGAGTAGCCGGTTGGCAATGGGTTCAACTTCCTCGTCGGTAGCATCTTTCATGCGCAGCTGAATCCACTTACATCCGCCTTGTAAAGCCAATAAAGCCGATTCTTCATAGCTAATGGTGGAGGTGGTGTGTGTAATAAATTGTACAGGAACCATTTCTTTGTTTAGAATTTAGCATGTTGTTTTCATAAAGATTCTTTATCCGCAATGACGGATTTGACGGGATGCCTCAAAACAAGTGTGGCATTTATGAAATCAACACGGAGCTTGTATTTTGTAGGCTCTTTCCTTCGCTGGCATGATCCAGTGCAGGTTCGGAGGGTATAATCTCAGCACGTCCGAAAGAACGTACACCCCTAAGCCTTAATGGAATGGCAAAAGTACAAATAAAAAAGTGCGGGAACAAAAAACTAAGGAAATAATTTGCGGCTTCGACGGAATAAATCTATATTTGCAGAGCAAACATAGGAAAAAATGTGTCCATAAGATTCGAAAGAAACGAACTCTGTGGGCTTGAAAATAGAAGCTTATGAAACAAATCTTACTCTATACACTTTTCAGTATTGTGCTATTCTTGGTTACGGTATGTGGACGCGCTGCAGAAGCAGAACCTCTACCAATCAATACTCCATCAGAGACAGGGTTGGAACTAACGGAGGTGAATGAAGATGCTGGTTCAATGTCGATATCCATACGTGGTAATGTTGTGCAAATTCGTGTGGTAAATGGTCAGAATCAGTCTCTCAAGGTTTATGATTTAGTAGGTCGATTGAAATACGAATCACATATTGACAGCAACGATAAGACTTTGCATCTCACATTGAACAAAGGAATCTATTTGATAAACTTTGGAAAAGTGACAAGAAGAATCAGTGTTGCTGGATAATCCCCCAAAAGGTGCAGAGGATCTCGTGGTCTGTAATCTGCGCCTTTTTTGTGTCAAAACTTTCTTACATCTTAGCCAATTTGTCATCATTCTCCCTTCATGAATCCCGCACACTATACAGTAGAACTGCTGAAAGATACGTCAACCCGACGTGAAGCATTTGCCGCAATGGTTCGCGATTTGTCGCCGCAACTATATGGACAGATTCGTCGTATTGTGCAGTTTCATGACGATGCTGATGATGTGCTCCAAAATACATTTCTGAAAGCATGGCAGTCGTTGGATACCTTTCGTGGTGAAAGCCAACTTTCTACGTGGCTCTATCGCATCGCGCTAAATGAAAGCCTCTCCTTTCTAAAACGCATGCCTACGGATAATTGTAGTTTTGATGATGAAGTGGCTATGGGAGGGCGAACGCTTGAGAGTGATCCCTATTTTGATGGCAATGAAACGGAATTGCTTCTTCAGAAGGCTATTGCCACGTTGCCTGATAAGCAGCGCATCGTGTTTAATCTGAAATATTATGACGATATGAGGTATGATGAGATGAGCCAATTGCTTGATACGAGTGTGGGTGCTCTGAAAGCTTCCTATCATTTGGCAGTGAAGAAAATAGAGGCATATTTTAATGAGCATGATTAAACCCTTGAACTGCATAGACGTCTAAAAGATAATAAAATAAGAAAAATCACTATGCATAAATTTGATTGCAACCAACCTGCTTCATGTCATAATCCTTTTAAAGTACCCGAAGGCTACTTTACTGATTTCGCAGAAAGACTAATGTCGCGAATCGATGGAGTGGAAACTCGTATGCCGCAGATGCGCTTTGTAGCATGGATACCATGGATAGGAGTGGCTTGTGTATTGGCATTGACTCTTCTCTTTACGCAATGGATGCCCTCTTCCACCACGCAATCGTCGAAGGCGAAGCAAGAGCAGTACGCAGCGCGTGAGGCGGCCGATGATGAGGCCGTATATGATTATCTAATGATGGCGAATGCCGATAACAGCATAATGTCTTATGAAAATGATTATTAGTTTAATAGGTCTATTCCTATGTGTTAGTGTGCAATGTATGGGAACACGTGTGCAACAAACTACATACGTAGCCCCTGAAGTTGCGCAGCAAACTCAGCGTTCGCACGGCCCAGGTAAAGGTCCTTGCGATTGGAAACCTGAAAAATTCAAGAAAGATTTGATGGCGTTTATCGCTCGAGAAGCAGGATTCACAGAAGGTGAATCGCGTCGGTTCTTTCCCGTGTTTTTCGAAATGCACGAAAGCCAACGTAACATTGAGCGACAGAAGAATCGTGCCTTTTCCAATGCTGCGAAGCAAAATATGAATGAACGTGATTGTCAGCGTGTTCTCAATGAGGTAGATCAGCTTGATAAGAAATGGATGCGTATGAAGGCTCAATACAATAGCAGAATGCGCAAAATTGTTGGTGCTCGAAAGTTGGTAAAGGCTATGGATGCTGATCGCCGATTTAGTCGCCGAATGTTTAAGAAATTGACCAAGTAACTCTTTGAAAGAACAAAATATCATATACCACTCTTTAAAGGAAATACTTTAATGGCCTTCATCTGTGGCCTCTAACGCTTTTCATCCTAAAGACTATAGATGAAGGTCGTTAGAGAATGCTGATAAAGGCCTTTAATTTTAATTTGATAAAGCCCCATTTTAGATACTCTTTTTTTGAGAAAAGATGGAAAGTTGATGCCGAATACTTGATTTCCTAAATCTGTAATATAGATATCCTTATATAAAAATGAATGCAATAGACAATCCACAAATCGCGTTGGCGCGTCAGATTGTGGAGAATACAGATACACACCTATTCTTAACAGGGAAAGCTGGTACAGGAAAGACCACTTTCTTGCGTCGGTTACGCAAAGATTTGCCCAAGCGTATGGTTGTGCTCGCTCCTACGGGCATTGCTGCTATCAATGCCGAGGGAATGACGATTCACTCATTCTTTCAGCTTCCCTTCGTTCCTTATGTGCCTGGAGGAAATTATCAGCAAGATAAGAAGTATGGCATACGTAAGGAAAAACTCAGACTGATTCGAAGTCTTGACCTCCTAGTGATAGACGAAATTAGTATGGTTCGTGCAGACTTGTTAGATGCTGTAGATGAGATGCTTCGAAAAATACGTCGCAATCAGCAGCCTTTTGGTGGTGTACAACTCCTCTTGATTGGCGACCTTCAACAATTAGCGCCTGTGGTGAAGGATGAGGAGTGGACAATGCTGCGACAGTATTATGAAACACCATTCTTCTTTAGCAGCTTGGCTCTGAAACGTAGCAATTTTGTCACGGTAGAACTTGAGAAAGTGTATCGTCAGAATGACGAGAATTTCATTTCTCTGCTCAATAGCATTCGAGAGGGAAGGGCTGATACGCAAGTGCTTCAGAGGTTGAATCAACGATATGTTCCAGGCTTTAAGGCTGATAAGTCGGAGGGATATGTGCAATTAGTTACACACAACTGGCAAGCACATAAAATCAATGAGGAAGAATTGAGCTCACTTCCAGGAGAGTCGCGTACTTATACAGCCAAAATTGAAGGAAAGTTTCCAGAATACTCTTATCCCACAGACGAAGAATTAGTTATTAAGTCTGGAGCACAGGTGATGTTTGTGAAGAACGATACAGAAAAACGTTTCTTCAATGGCATGATTGGTGAGGTGACCAACGTGTCGCGCGATGGCTTCGATGTTCGTCCGAAGGATAAGCCTGATATGCTTATCAGTGTAAAGCCTGAAGAGTGGACAAACACGCGCTACGGGCTCGATGAACAGACAAAGGAAATCAAAGAATTCGTTGATGGCACCTTTGTGCAATATCCTGTAAAGTTGGCTTGGGCTATTACGATTCATAAAAGTCAGGGATTGACATTCGACCATGTGATGATAGATGCTTCAGGAGCATTTGCTCACGGACAAACCTATGTAGCGCTGAGCCGATGCCGCACATTAGAGGGCATAGTGCTTACTTCGGTCATTCCTCCTTCGGCGGTGATTGCCGACCAGAATATTGAAAAGTTTAACGAACGTATGCGCAATAGTCGTGTGGATGGAGAGAAACTCTCGGCTATGCGTCAATCGTTTGAACTTCATCTGCTCACGGAACTGTTTAAGTTTGAGCGTGAACGTATCGCCTTGTCGAGTATCACGGAGATTCTACGTCGGCATTTAGCAGGTCTTTATGGAAAGACGCTTCAAGAGTTTGATGCACGACTGCGTGTGTTTGACTTGGAGGTGATGAATGTGTCGGGCAGTTTTTATTCCCAATATTCGCGCATGTTGGCTCAAACGGAAAATTCTGCAGAGGATGTAGCTCTGCAACAGCGCATAGCGAAAGGAGCTGAATATTTTTCGACAAAGCTAGATGAACTCAGTAGGTGGGTGGCTTTGCACCAAATAGAATCGGACAATGCCGCAGTGGAAAAGCAACTGAAATCGGCATTCTCGGAATGGAAAGAAGCCGTTTCGGCTCACCGAAAGTTACTTCACTTTGTGGCTTACGAGGGCTTTAAAGCTTCGCAATTCCTCAATTATCGTGCAAAAGTATTGCTCGAAGCCGACGATAAGATGGCGCCTGCCAATACACGCAAACAAAAAGCGAAGAGTGGAGCTAAGAATGCGGTTAACGATAAGTATGTGGTTCCGACAGAGGTAAAGAATGCAAGTCTGTATTACACGTTGCAAACGTGGCGCAGAGAAAAAGCGTTAGAGCGCAAACTTCCCGCTTATACCATCTTAAGCACCAAGGCTTTGATGACTATGGCTAATCATGCTCCCACTACGATGGAGGAATTAAAGAAAGTTCCCTATTTTGGTGCGAAGAGCTTGGCAAATTATGGTGCAGAATTGCTTCAGTTGATATCGAAATCTAAATCCAAAGACAAGAAAGGCATAGAGTAGGGGAATGCTTCTCTTGACATTTCCTAATGAAATGGAAAAGGTTTTGTTTGCCGAATAATGTAGGCAAACAGAACCTTTTGTTATTATATCCTATTTTCTAGAATAAATAGAATGGCTTGTCGTGTTCAGATGTGATAAGTGTTTATACATCAGATTTTTAAGGAAAAAAGAGGATTATTCTGTAAATGTTCTTATCTTTGTCACATCAGGACTACTGATAAATGGTGAAAAAAAGAGTTGAGAGATTATTAACCCCCCAAAAAACTACGGAAAATGCGAAAGAACATTCTATCAACATTATGGCTCGCAGCGTTGGCAACCCTAACATTTACAGCTAGACCTTTAGCATCGTCGGCTCAAGAAGTTAAGACATTCACAGAATACGTGATGCAGCAAGATTCTCAAAGTGAACAGGACAATCCAGATGACATAAGACCTTATATGGTGCCCTATCTTACTAGCAGAACACACTATAAGGTGATTTCCAGTCTTTACTCAGGTGCGCTTTACAATGTGAGCGAAGGCGCATTCTGCTTAATAGATAAGAATCTTCTTGCTGTGTGGACAATCGATGGTGAGTATCTATTTGGTCCAGAATGGAAAGCATTGGGAACACGAGGAGATAATAATATGCTATTTGATAATGGCGCGCTCATTGCCAAATCTGCTAAGAAAAACAACTTCGGCAAGGAATTCTATTCGATACTATATAAGGATGGATCGGTGAGAAATCTTGATCCGTCTTGGAAGCCGCAGTCTGGTTTTGTTGATGGACTTGCTTATGTGACCAAGATGCAGGGCTATCAAGAACTTGGAAACTTCTTCATTAACACGCGGGGAGAAAAGTTTCCATCGCCTACCAACTTGATTTTTGGTTATGGTTGTGAGGGAAAACCTCGTGCGCTCAAGTGTGGCTTGCGTGCTTTTCAAGTGCGTGGACATAAATGGGGCTTCATGGATGAGAAAGGCCAAGTGGTCATTCAGCCCCGTTGGGATAAAGTGCGCGACTTTAGCGAAGGCTATGCATGGACATTTGTTCGAAACGAGGGCAGTGGAAATTATACGGCGACGTTGATTGACTGCACAGGAAAAACAGTGCTGACAACTTCTGTCGTTTCTACACAATTCGATTTGAGTGAAACTTATGTGATAGGTGATGTGCGTGATGGCAAATACTATGTGTATTCTGATGGGAGTGAACCTACAACGACTTATTATGACTTGAAGGGGCGTAAACTCGCGGTGTCGTATGGTGGAACTTCATTTTATGAAGGCCACGCATTGGTTCGTGGTATTAAGGATTATTGGGATCGAGTGTTTTCTGTAGATGATAATTTCAATATTACGGATACTTACTCGACATATAGCAGCGACGGACATTCAATATATGCAGGAGAATTGTGGGCCTCCAACCCTTTCGATTCGTTTGGATTGTACACTATCCATTCGGGAACTGCCGTAATTGATAGTAGAGGACGATTGGTGTTAAAGGAATTAGGCGATATGTGGGAGCACGGCTATATTAGAGGATTTAGCCAACCGAGCAAAGATGGCTATATTATCGCAGATAATATCAGGATAGATGATAAGCGTTTTATGGCTTTGGTGAAATATACGGGCGAGATTGCTTGGCTCTTTGGTGAAGAGTGCTTTACGGCGGAGGATTTGAAAGGCTTTGTTCATTCCGATGATTATGACGAAAACAAAGTCGTTGTAGATTGTGGCGGAACAAACAAAAAGCCTAAAGGCCCTACGGGGAAAATTGATCAAACTTATTCGGTCAAGGTAAAATGTAATCCAGCAGTAGGAGGTAGTGCTTCTGTTGTAGGAAAATCTCCTATTAAATATGGCGATAAGGTATCTGTTCAAGCAAAGCCTAATGAAGGCTGGGTGGTCACTAGTATCAGATTGAGAAATAGAGAAATAGGCGAGGAGTCATTCTCAGTGTTTGAGAATGATACAGCTACCGTGACATTTCTTAAGCGTCCAGTGATAGAGAAATTTAATCATTCGAACGTTTACCAAGGAACTCTCAAAATGAAACTATCAGGAAATGATTACATAGATGTTCCTCTCTATGCAGAAATGAGTAAGGAGAAAAATATCTGCAGTCCATTTGGTAAAAATACTTATGGCTACTTGGCGTTGATGCTAGATCCGATGAAACGATATGTAGGTGGTTCATTGGCGGTAAATGTGTACTATCCTCCTATGAAAATCGTTGGCATGCAGAAGGAGGGCGGAAAACAATATATTGTGGTAGATGCAGGGTCGGCTATGTATCATAATCTGCGTGTAGTTTCTGATAATATGGGAGCAAACCTTTGGTTCAACTTAATGATGATGATGGATGGTTTTGAAAATGGTTCTGTTGTTCCACGTCGCTACAGAATAGAGATAGTGCAAGTAAATGACAATACGGGCGAATGCACATTAGGCAATTTGCAGGTGTTCTCACTTATTAAGGGATGGGTTCCTGGTCAAGATCGATCCATTAGAGTGCACACTTTGAGTAAATATCCCACACTGAGTGGTGGAGCACATGATTTGGGCCTTCCCTCAGATTTTTTTAATGGATGTACGCTTAAACTAAGTAAGAAACGTGATGACATACGTTGGTATCCGCCCACAGAATGGGCAAAGAGTCAAACTGATTACCAAAAGAAGGTAGAGAAAATGACGCAAACTTACCAAAACTTTGCAACCGACTACGAGAAGGTGTTTGGTCAATAATGAAGAACTAGTCCTTCGGCTTCTATAAGGGTGGTTCTGTAAATTCCATCATCAGAATTTACAGAACCACCTATAATATATATAGGAGTGCTCATTGCGTATTCGTGCAAGATGGTTAGTCTATTCGTTATGTGGGCAATGTGTCTCGCGTTGGCGTTAGGAGAAATGTCTTATTCCTCTTTTGACTAGATGCTATGTCGACGCAAGGGCATGTTATCCATCGAACGAATCTTCTTATTGCCTCCTTAAATCTACTTCAAAGACAAAAAACTTTCGAGAAAAATAGTGCTTTGTTTGGCTATTTATAAATAAATGTATAACTTTGCGTTCGCAAATGAGGATAATCAATAGATTGCCTAATTAAGCAAAAGGCCGAAATGGCTCAGTTGGTAGAGCAATTCATTCGTAATGAATAGGTCGCGGGTTCGAGTCCCGCTTTCGGCTCTCAAAATGCAAGAACGCTGTAAGGTAGTTCTTGCATTTTTTTGTGTACGCTCGGCATGAGCATTATCTAACGGGTGCAAGTCCCGAGTAGAAAACTAGCGGATATTTTTGGTTGTATTATGAGAAAAGTGATTTGTCTTTCCTTTCACAGATGCCCGTTTTACCATTCACAGATGTTCGTTTTTTTCTTTTGCAGATGCACATCTTTCCGTCGTACACTGCCCAGTGATAGCTTTACCACTGCCGTGCGGTAGCTCTACCGCTGCCGTTCGGTAGCTTTACCACAGGCCTGTGTACGACGGGAAAGTCTTCAAGTAGAAACGGAAAGGCTTAGGTTTTAGCATGATAATGACGAGGTTCGGAGCACTCCGTTCGCAGTTTACGAAAATCTCCGTTCACAAGGGAAAAATCCCATCTATGCAGAGAGGCGATTTCCTGTGACCCGAAGGAAGGCCGTATCTTCATGCTGAGTGGCAAAGTAAAGGGCCTTTCTTGCCCAGCACCGGAGAGGAGAAGAGGAAAAAGAGATAAAAATGCGGATTGTGGCTGTTTTTTAACGTTTTATTTTGCGATTGTTGCGTTCTGTCACACTTTAACATTTCCTTTGCAGGCAAATAAGGAATAATACAGATAATAAAACTCTTAGAACTATGCAAAAGAATGAAATAATCCTTGAGAAGCAAACTCGTAATTTTTCTATTCTTGATGTTTTGTCGTTGCAAGTGGTGACTCGTATGTTAGGAAAAGCTCACATGATGCACGTGATGGCTCGTTTTTATAGTGTGTTGCTTGAACGCTCCTTTACTCCAAGGCAAAGTGTCTATGTGTTGTATGCACAAATCATGCTATTGGCTGCACTGTTCCCTTTTGCAATGAGTTTGGGATGGCGCGCGTTATTCATCTGCCTGTTTTATCAAAGCGTTAAGAAGAGCGGACTTTGTAAGTGGCGATAGTGGCAACCCTTTGTGTACGTCCTATAAAGGTGGTGTAGGTTGCCTTTATAGGATGTACGCAGAGTTTTTGATTCTTGCTGCTAATATAGAAGGAGTATTCCTTCTCGTCATGGCAAAGAGAAAATCTTCGACTTTCACTTTGTTATGCGCTCGAATTGCACTAACTTTGCAGACGAAAACCAAAGTCTCAAGCGAATGGAACCTTTGAAACATGAGTGTGGTGTGGCAATGGTAAGATTGCTCAAGCCGCTCAGTTATTATGAAAAGAAATATGGCACGTGGATGTATGGCTTGAATAAGCTCTACTTGCTGATGGAAAAGCAGCATAATCGCGGTCAAGAGGGTGCAGGGCTTGCTTGCGTGAAAATGCAGGCTGCTCCAGGTGAGGAATTTATGTTTCGGCAACGCGGCTTGGGCGGTGGGGCTATACAAGAGATTTTTGGTAACGTACATAAGGATATTAGCAATTTTTCAAGCGAACAGTTGCATGATGCGGACTTTGCAGCCCGCTACGTGCCGTTTGCCGGTGAAATATATATGGGCCACCTCCGGTATTCTACCACCGGCAAGAGTGGCCTTTCGTATGTTCATCCATTTCTGCGTCGCAATAATTGGCGTGCAAAAAACCTCTGCATCTGTGCGAACTTTAATATGACGAATGTACCCGAAATTTTCAAGGCAATTGCCGTGAAGGGGCAGCATCCTCGAATGGTGTCGGACACGTATTTGCTTCTTGAACAATTAGGGCATAGGCTCGATCGAGAAAGTGAGCGTTGCTATGAAGAGGCAAAAAGTAAGGGTCTTGAGAATATAGACATTACGACCTATATTGAAAATCATATCAATCTGAAAAATGTACTCTCGCAGTCTGCTCCTGTGTGGGATGGTGGCTACGTGGTATGCGGTACAACAGGATCGGGTGAGATGTTTACATTACGCGATCCGTGGGGTATACGTCCTGCATTCTACTATCGCGATGAAGAAATTGTGGTAGTGGCTTCGGAGCGTCCCGTGATACAGACTGCATTTGATTTGGATGCGGATAAAGTGCATGAATTGCTTCCTGGTCAAGGTCTTTTTGTATCGAAATCAGGGAAAATCCAAGTGGAACGTGTACTAGAACCGCAGAAGTATGCTGCTTGTTCTTTTGAAAGAGTTTACTTTAGCCGTGGATCGGATGTGGATATTTATCGCGAACGTAAGGAGCTAGGACGTACTTTGGTTGAACCGATTTTGAAAGCGGTTAATGGCGAGCTAGACAATACGGTGCTAGGTTATATTCCCAATACTGCTGAGGCTGCCTATTATGGCATGTTGCAGGGGTTTGACGAGTGCTTAAATCGCCAAAAAGCAGAGGAAATAGAAAAGCTGGGAAGCAATATTACGCACGAAAAACTTTACGAGATTCTTTCTCGCCGCATTCGTTCAGAAAAGTTGGCATGGAAGGATATAAAGATGCGTACTTTTATTGCAGAAGGCAATTCCCGTAATGATCTTGCAGCTCATGTATATGATATTACTTATGGTTCGATTCGTCCAGGTGTGGACAATCTCGTGGTAATCGACGATAGCATTGTTCGTGGAACAACGTTACGTGAAAGTGTGATTCGTATCATGGATCGTTTACATCCCAAACGCATTGTAGTGGTGAGTTCTTCACCGCAAGTGCGCTATCCCGATTATTATGGTATTGACATGGCACATATGGAAGAGTTTATTGCTTTCCGTGCTGCTATTGCTTTACATCGTGATCGTGGCTTACAAGATCGTCTTAAGAATATATACAAAAAATGCAAGGCACAAGAGAATTTCCCCAAAGAGCAGGTGATTAACTATGTGAGAGAAGTATACAAGCCTTTCACTACGGAGGAAATTTCTGAAAAGATGGCAGAAATGCTTCGTCCAGAAGGTGTGACTACTGAGATTCATATAGTATACCAAAGTCTTGACGGATTGCATCGCGCGTGTCCGCATTCTCCAGGTGATTGGTATTTCTCAGGCCATTATCCTACACCTGGGGGTAACAAACGGGTGAACGAAGCTTTTATTAACTACTTCGAACATCAATATAAAGCGTAGACTATCTATTAAGTACACATTCTATATATAAGAAAATACTCATCAACTCAATAATATGCGTAACGTAACATTAGTTCTTGACGACGGAACTCAATTTCATGGTCAGTCGTTTGGTTATGAAGCTCCTGTGGCGGGAGAAGTGGTATTCAATACTGCCATGATGGGCTATCCTGAGAGTTTGACGGATCCATCGTATGCAGGTCAGCTTATGGCTTTGACTTATCCTCTCGTAGGCAACTATGGTGTCCCCCCCTTCACTGTAGAAGAAAATGGTCTCGCCACTTACATGGAAAGTGATCGCATCTATGCATCGGCTATCGTCGTGAGCGATTATAGTGAACAATACAGCCATTGGAATGCTGTGGAAAGCCTCGGAGATTGGCTTAAACGTGAGAAAGTGCCAGGAATCACGGGGATAGATACTCGAGAATTGACCAAAGTGTTGCGTGAACATGGAGTGATGATGGGTAAAATTCTCTTCGACGATGCTCCTGATAATATTCCTTCAGCAGAATATGAAGGGGTGAACTATGTAGCCCAAGTATCATGCAAGGAAATTATTAGGTATAACGAAGGCAAAGGTCTTAAAAAGGTAGTACTCGTTGACTGCGGTGTGAAGAACAACATCATTCGTTGTCTTATAAATCGTGGAGTGGAAGTAATTCGTGTGCCTTGGAACTATGATTTCAACGACATGGAGTTTGACGGCCTTTTCCTTGCCAATGGTCCTGGCGACCCTGATACTTGTGTAGATGCCGTTAACAATATCAAGAAATTCTTGGCCAATCCCAATGTGCGTCCTTGTATGGGAATCTGTATGGGTAACCAACTCTTGTCAAAGGCAGCAGGTGCTACTATCTATAAATTGAAGTATGGCCATCGTAGCCATAATCAGCCCGTTCGCATGGTAGGCACTAATCGCTGTTTCGTTACTTCACAGAATCATGGCTATGCTGTTGATAGTCGTACGCTCTCTGCTGATTGGGAACCTTATTTTATTAATATGAATGATGGCTCTAACGAAGGTGTACGTCATAAGACGAATCCTTGGTTCTCAGCACAGTTCCATCCAGAAGCTTGCTCAGGTCCGGTAGATACGGAATTCCTGTTTGATGAGTTTGTGAAATTACTGAATAAATAAATCCTTGTGAGGTGAAAGGAATTGCTAATTTTTGAGTAATGATTCATCACCTTATAAATCTTAAAGAAATTCCATACATGACTACGATAAAGAAAGTTCTTCTCCTTGGTTCAGGCGCACTGAAAATCGGTGAAGCTGGAGAATTTGACTATTCAGGTTCACAAGCCCTTAAAGCACTGAAGGAAGAAGGTATTGAAACCATCTTGATCAACCCGAACATCGCTACGGTGCAGACTTCGGAGGGCGTGGCAGATCGTATCTACTTCTTGCCTGTAACGCCTTATTTTGTGGAACGCGTAATTCAGAAGGAACAACCTGATGGTATTATGCTAGCATTTGGTGGCCAAACGGCGCTCAACTGTGGTGTGCAGCTTTACGAACAAGGTATTCTTGAAAAGTATAACTTGAAGGTGCTGGGTACTCCCGTACAAGCAATTATGGATACGGAAGATCGCGAACTTTTCGTCGAGAAACTCAACGAGATTGACGTTAAGACGATAAAGAGCGAAGCTTGTGAAACCATAGAACAGGCTCGTAAGGCTGCAGCAAATCTTGGTTATCCTGTAATTTTGCGTGCGGCTTATGCATTGGGAGGCCTTGGTTCTGGTTTTTGTGACAATGAAGAAGAACTGAACAAGTTGGCAGAAAAAGCCTTCTCTTTCTCTCCGCAAGTATTGGTAGAGAAGAGTTTGAAGGGTTGGAAAGAAGTAGAGTACGAGGTAGTACGCGACCGCTTCGACAACTGTATTACGGTATGTAATATGGAAAATTTCGATCCACTGGGTATTCACACGGGCGAAAGTATCGTAATAGCTCCTTCTCAGACGCTTACAAATTCAGAGTATCACAAACTTCGTGAACTTTCTATTCGCATTGTTCGTCACGTGGGTATTGTGGGTGAATGCAATGTGCAATATGCCTTTGATCCCAATAGCGAAGATTATCGCGTGATTGAGGTAAATGCTCGCCTCTCTCGTTCTTCAGCCTTGGCTTCTAAAGCTACGGGTTATCCCTTGGCTTTTGTGGCTGCTAAGCTTGGTTTGGGCTACGGACTCTTTGACTTGAAGAACTCTGTAACGAAAACTACATCTGCTTTCTTCGAACCAGCTTTGGATTACGTGGTGTGCAAGATTCCTCGTTGGGACTTGGGTAAATTCCATGGAGTAGATCGCGAATTAGGATCTTCAATGAAGTCGGTAGGCGAAGTAATGGCCATCGGACGTACTTTCGAGGAAGTAATTCAGAAAGGTCTTCGTATGATTGGTCAGGGCATGCACGGCTTTGTAGATAATAAGGAACTGAAGATTGATAATGTAGATGAAGCCTTGAGAGAGCCTACTGATAAGCGTATCTTCGTTATAGAAAAGGCATTTAAGGCAGGTTACACTATCGACCAAATTCATGATTTGACCAAGATCGATCGTTGGTTCTTGCAAAAGCTTTACAAGATTCATCAAACCGATCAAGAACTTCATAATTGCACATCTATTAATGTGCTTAGCAATGACCTCTTGCGTAAGGCAAAAGTTCAAGGTTTCACGGATTTCCAGATAGCTCGTGCTGTCGGCATGGAACAAGAAATGGACATAGAGAAGGCAATTCTCGCTGTTCGTGCACGTCGTAAGCAAGCTGGTATACTTCCCGTTGTGAAGCAAATCGACACGTTGGCTGCTGAGTACCCTGCTCAGACCAACTATTTGTATTTGACTTATAGCGGTGTGGCACATGATATAAGTTTTGAAAAAGATAAGCGTTCGGTAGTCGTATTGGGTTCGGGAGCCTATCGCATCGGTTCTTCTGTAGAATTCGACTGGTGTGGTGTACAGGCACTCAATACCATTCGTAAGGAGGGCTATCGTTCGATCATGATTAATTATAATCCCGAAACAGTTTCGACCGACTATGATATGTGCGATCGTCTCTATTTCGATGAACTTACGTTTGAGCGCGTAATGGATATTCTCGATTTGGAATGTCCTTATGGTGTGATAGTAAGTACTGGTGGTCAGATTCCTAATAATTTGGCTATGCGTCTTGATGCAGAAAATGTAAATCTGCTCGGCACGCAAGCTAAGTATATTGACAATGCTGAGGATCGCGAGAAATTCTCGGCTATGCTCAATCGCATTGGTGTGGATCAGCCTGAATGGAGTGCGTTGACTTCTATGGACGACATCCAAGAATTTATCAAGCAAGTGGGCTTCCCTGTATTGGTTCGTCCGTCTTATGTGCTCTCGGGCGCTGCGATGAATGTTTGCTCTAATCAAGAGGAACTCGAACGCTTCTTGAAATTGGCTGCCAATGTATCAAAGAAACATCCTGTAGTGGTAAGCAGATTCATGCAGCATGCCAAGGAGGTGGAAATGGATGCCGTAGCCAAGGATGGCGAAATCATTGCTTATGCTATTTCCGAACACATAGAATTTGCAGGTGTTCACTCTGGTGATGCCACAATTCAGTTCCCGCCTCAGAAGCTCTATGTAGAAACAGCACGCCGCATTAAGAAGATTTCAAAGCAGATTGCTAAAGAACTTCATATCTCCGGGCCATTTAATATCCAATACTTGGCTCGTGAAAATGATATCAAGGTGATTGAATGTAATCTACGTGCTTCGCGCTCTTTCCCATTTGTGAGTAAAGTGCTCAAAATCAATCTTATTGAACTTGCAACTCGCATCATGCTGGGCTTACCTGTAGAGAAACCAGCTAAGAGCTTGTTCGATCTTGATTATGTAGGTGTGAAAGCATCGCAATTCTCATTTAATCGCTTGCAGAAGGCCGATCCTGTATTAGGCGTAGATATGGCTTCGACGGGTGAAGTAGGCTGTTTGGGCGAGGATTCACGTTCCGCTTTGCTTAAAGCAATGCTTTCTGTAGGGCAGCGTATTCCGGCAAAGAATATCCTACTTTCAACGGGTGATGGCAAACAAAAGGCTGAAATGCTCGCTGCGAGTGCAATGCTTCGTGATCATGGCTATAAACTATTTGCAACTCCAGGTACAAGTCGTTATCTCACAGAAAATGGCATAGAGAATACGCTCGTACATTGGCCTAGTGAAGAGGGACAACAGCCGCAAGCACTCGATATGCTCCACAACAAGGAGATTGATATGGTAGTAAATGTACCTAAGAATCTTTCTACGGGCGAGTTGAGTAATGGCTACAAAATTCGTCGTGCAGCAATCGACCTAAATGTTCCTTTAATTACAAATGCTCGTTTGGCTTCTGCTTTCATCTATGCTTTCTGTTCTCAGAAATTAGATGATTTGGAAATCAAATGTTGGCAGGAATATTAATCAAAGGGCTCTTTCTTGAGGTATTGGCCTAAAGAAGATCTCTCATAGGAACTGTCTCCTTAAAGGCAGAAATGATACGCAAAGTGTTAAGTATAAAGGAATAGTCCTTCAAAGCATGGATGATACTAACTTTATACTTAATGCTTTGTTGTTTTCGATAATGGCTAAAAACGAAGTATATGAATCAGGTATGTTGGGGCTTTATAGGCTGTGGCGAAGTGACCGAAAAGAAAAGTGGTCCTGCTTTTAATCTTATAGAGGGATCTAAAATCGTGGCAGTAATGAGCCGTAAGGAAGAGCGTGCACGTTCTTACGCCGAAAGGCATGGCATAAAGCGATGGTATACTGATGCGCAGGAATTGATAAATGATTCAGAAGTGAATGCAGTGTATATTGCGACTCCACCTTCAACGCATGCAACTTATGCAATTATGGCAATGAAAAGTGGCAAAGCTGTTTATGTGGAGAAGCCAATGGCTTCCAACTATGAAGATTGCTGTCGCATCAATCGAATTGCAGAAAAAACGGGCGTACCCTGTTTCGTTGCCTATTATCGTCGCTATCTTCCTTATTTTCAAAAGGTAAAGGAACTGATAGACAATGGTGCCGTGGGTAAAGTGGTGAATGTACAAATTCGTTTTGCTGTCCCTCCACGCGATTTGGATTATAATGAAACGAATCTTCCATGGCGTGTGCAAGCCGATATTGCTGGTGGCGGTTATTTCTATGATTTGGCTCCCCATCAGATTGATTTGCTACAAGAACTATTTGGGCCTATATTGGAGGCTGAGGGAATGAAAGCTAATCGCGGTGGACTTTATCCTACGGAGGATTCTGTAAGTGCTTGTTTTAAGTTTGATAATGGTCTTCCCGGTTCTGGCTCCTGGTGCTTTGTAGCTCATGAATCAGCAAAAGAAGATCGTATTGATATTATAGGAAACAGAGGGTCTCTCTCATTCTCGGTGTTTACTTATCAGCCTATTTTGCTTCAAAACGAACAAGGACGACAAGAATTTATTGTGCCTAATCCCAAATATGTGCAATTGCCTTTGATTAAGTTGATAGTAGAACATTTGCAAAATAAGGCTATTTGTAAGTGTGATTCTGTTAGTGCAACTCCTGTAAACTGGGTCGTAGATCGCATTCTTGGTAAGATCTGATAGTAAAACGTTTTCTCATGTTACTTATTGCACGCGTTCTTTCCAGTGTCTGTTCGTTCGGACGTTGTAAGAATACCTTCCTTTCATCCCTTGGGGTGGGGCAGGTAAGACGGGTGTGTCTATTAGGGATGTCTTTGGCATGCATTCCCACTATGCTCTATTCTCGACAACTCATCGAAGATGATACTGTACTTCAATCGGATTCCTTAATAGCAGATAGTATGCATGTATCCCAACATCCCAAGATGCGGAATCTGAAAAAGAAAGTAAAGCATACGGGAAGTATTCTCTATCGTTTTATTAAGAATTTTGATGATTACGATACAACTTATATATCGCCTAATTATTACAATTTTACGGCGATGATGCAAAACACCAATTATTTTCAAGTATACAAACTGCAGGGGAAAGATGAAAATGGTGTGACGCAGACTATTGCAACAAAACCTTCTCCTAATGTGAAAGTAGGCCCTTACTTTGGTTGGCGGTGGATTTTCTTAGGTTATACATTCGACGTGAGCCATCCTAAAGCACTTGGAGAATCATCAGAATTTGATTTTAGTTTGTATAGTTCGATGCTTGGGTGTGACTTCGTGTATATAAAAAATTCAGGCAACTATCGTCTGCGTCGTGCAACGGGGTTTGAAGGCGTCGATCCTTATGCCGTTCGCAATATAGCGTTTACGGGATTGGATGCCAATACACTTTCTTTTAGTGCTTACTATGTATTCAACCATCGACACTTTTCATATCCTGCTGCATACAATCAAAGTACGGTACAACGCAAGAGTTGTGGTTCTGCTTTGCTTGGAATGGGGTATAGTAAGCAACATGTTAGTTTTGATTATACAAAGCTTCCGCAAATATTATTGGGAGAAGAAGGCAATGAGCACATTGTGGAAGAATTGAAGTTCTCAAGCGTCAACTACAATTATTACTACGTAAGTGCGGGGTATGGCTACAATTGGGTTTTTGCTCGCAACTGCTTATTGGGCGCTTCTGTTATGCCCTCCATCGGACTACGTAAAGGTAAGGGAGAAAAGCTAAAAGGCAATGAAGTTCTAATGGATTTGAAGACACTTAGTTGTGATATTACCTCACGTGTAGGTATCGTTTGGAATAACGCGCATTGGTTTGCTGGTGGTTCTCTCATCAGCCATCTATACATGTATCGCAAAGATCGTCTTTCTCTTACCAACTCTGTCAACTTTGCCAATATCTACGTAGGTTTCTTCTTCAATCGAAAGAAGCAGTATAGGTAAAGATATTGATAAAACATTGGTTGGGCTGCCGTATCTCAACTTGCGTATGCCCTCATAAAAGGTATGATGCATAAAGAAAGACTTTGCTTATGACATCGTTGGTAAAAACAAAGCATTCGCTATTATTTCGCGTTCAGCCAAAAGCCTCGGAAACTTATTGGAAATAACGTAGCAGAAATAATTGTGATAAGAAATATTTGCAAATCATTTGCAAGCAGGCTATGCCACATTGCATAGAGTCATGTTGACGTATCATAGGAAAAATCATATCATTTATATTAAAAATTGACTTTCTATGTTTTCATTTTAAGAAACTTCCTGTTTGCAACAAGTTGATTTTTATTCTTTTCCGAAGCTTTAGTTTTATGACTTTACATTCTGTTCTTTTGAGATTGACCTGCACCAGTTCCTTTATACTTGCTGTTCGTTGCGTTAAAGCGATAGCGGATGCTAAAGGTAATGGTACTTGTGGAATTTAGGTCATATAACATTGTTCTTTGCGCACCTGAATAGAATGTGCGATGTTGGTTCCCCGTTCCAAATACATCTGAAACGTCAAGTGTCAACGTAAGGCGATTCTTGAGCAACGACTTGTAGAGTGACAGGTCTGTATTGAAATAGCCTTGGCGGATACATTTGTTACCCATATTACCTTCGGTCTGTGCGGTCATTATAAATGAAGCCGTCAGCAACTTGAAGTCAAACGCATTGGTAAGTTGGAAAACTGCCACAGGATTGTCAAGCTTATTGCCCACATGCGTATCCATCTTGAGCCATTGCTTATAAAGCATTGTTTCCAATGTTGGATGCCAAATGCCAAAGGTTGGGTTCAGCGTCAGTCCTGCTTGGAAAGAGTTGTAGCTATTGATGTTCTCTGGGCGAGCGAGTGACTTCATCGGATCGTCACGATAAGTCTGCGTCATCGTACAAACTTCATCTGAGATATGCGAATAAACCAGTTGTAGATTGAACCATTTCCAAGAGAGTCCGTAGGTAAGATTGTGCGTAATTGAAGGAACGAGGAATGGATTGCCCGACTCGTAGGTGTATTGGTTGTCATACTGCACACCGCTTCTAAGTTCGTTATAGCTTGGACGATAGATGTCGGTGGCATACGTCAGTTGCATCTGTGTCTTGCCAACAGGAAGCGAGAGAGCTAAAGACGGAAACCAATTGCCGTAAGTCTTGCTTTGTTCTGCTATATACAATTCATTGTCATAATAGTCAAAGTTGATGTATTCATAGCGAAGCCCTGCTTGCATCGTCAGTTGCCCGAATCTACGGCTATAGTCAACGAACGCAGAAGTTGTTGACTCCTTGACTTTTTCTTTCTCGTTATCAACCACTTCCGGCTCCACTTGGTAGTGACTTCTTCGATTCACATGACTGTATTCACCGCCCAACGAAAAAGTGCCATTCAACAAAGGAATACTAAGGACAAGTTTGGATGCCAACAAATAGTTGCAATTGTTGCGATAAGAGCAGACATCTGACTTTTCCGTCTCTGCCTGGCGATATTCGTCAAGCACTGTTTCGTGTAAGTCCATCCACTGCTTCTTGCCATACCAATAATAGTCTGTATTGAAATCCACATTCAGTCCTCCAATCTTGCCAACATAATAAGCATTGGCGGAATAAGTCGATGACTGACCTGGACTAAGATAATCAACGATTGACGATTCCTTCTGTACATTGTTCTGCATTATATTGAACGTCTGAGTTCCTTCGCCCTTATCCTTTGCAAAACGATTGTAGCTGAAGCTGGCACCCAAATTGCTTTCTTCACCAAGCATATAGCTTACCCCCAAGCGTGCGTATGGGTTGATGTTCGTGAATTCCTGATTGACATTCATATTCTGCTGCCAAGTATCTGTGATGTATGAATATTGCGTCACCTGTTTGTTTTCTGGAGTGTGAGCATATGCACCATACAAGAACCCATTGACATCCAATCCTCCTCTTCGATAATTTCCTTGGAACGACTCATAAGAGCTCAAACGTTTTTCTTCATTGACCGAAAACGTAGTTTTATTGTCAAAGCTGAAGCCTTCGCCCTGCGTCTTCTTTGTGGTAATGCGTATGACACTCTTCACACTGGCATCATATCGTGCACCAGGGTTGTTGATTACTTCAATTTTCTTTATGTTGCTTGGTTGCAAACGTTGCAAATCCATTTGGTCTTGCATCTTCCGACCATTGATAAATATGACAGGTGTGCCACGACCAAACACTTCTATTTGTCCATCTTTGGCAGACACATTAGGAATGCGTGAAAGCAACTGTTCCATATTGGAAGTTTTCTCCAATACACTGCCTTCTATATTTGTTATCATTCCCTCTCCTCGCAGTATGGTCTTTGGCAACGAACTTTTGACAACAACCTCGCCAAGCATATCGGTGCTTTCCTTAAGTTTTAAGGTGACGGTAGTTTGCCCCGTATAATTTATGTATTGTGTTTCATAACCGATGAGAGAAACTCGAATGACATTGCCACTCTTTACACCTTCAAGCATGAAAGAACCATCTTCCTTGCTAACCGTTCCTTTAACGAAAGAAGAGTCTGCTTGTAACAGTTCCACAACATTGGCAAATGAAATTGGCATACCTTTTGTGTCTGTCACAACCCCTTGAATGTTCTGTGCCATCAGCATTGGGCATAACCCTAAGAACATTATTAGTAATTCAAAATACTTTCTCATAGTTTTCTGTTTTGAAATCTGTAAATTGCCTAGGAATCTGCGTTTTTTAGAAGTTACGCCTTCTTACAGATGGGCTGTTTTGACATTGTGCAAGATGCCAGGAATAGTTGCGTCAAAATGAAAGTAAACTATGATTATTTGCTTTGTTTTGTATTCCGAATGCAAAAGTATAAAGATTTTTTGAAGCGAAGTGATTTTCGGAAATAAAAGTATATCCCTCACAAATGGCTACTCCTATCTTTGCACCGAATTCCACCTTTTAGCCTTGGCTTTGCCTCGTACTACGGGACGAATGTGACCTTTTCATTGCTCGATGAGCATTTTGGGCTCTACCGCTGCCGTCCGGTAGAGCTGCCGCTGCCGTCCGGTAGAGCAATGAATGATGGTTTGCAGATGGCAGAGAGTAAATCTGCGGATGGCAAAATCAGGGTGAGTAAATAGAAGCAAACGATTCTTGCAAAGAGCAGATGAGGGGGAGAAGCAAATAAGAATGCTTGCAAAGCGATGCCTATTATATTTATAACGCGAGTTTTTCTCTGATACTCTGCTCATTTTCGGGGTTAAATAAGGGGGAAAATCAGGCGTAAATCTTCCCTTGTGAACGGAGTATTTCATAAACAGCGAACAGAGTGTTCCTAACTTCTTCATTATCATGCTAAAACCTAGGTTGTTCCGTTTCTTCTTGAAGACTTTTCTGTCGTTCACTGGGCGTTGAACGACGGCAAGAAGAAGATCTGTGAATGGTAGAATGCGCATCCGTGAACGGCAAGACGTACATCTATGGACGGCATATAAGTCACTTTCCTCATCATACAATCTGAAATATCCGCTGCCCCTAAACCTACTCTTATAAAATCCAAGTTCCAATAGGCATATAACACAAAAAATCCTCCATAATCACTACAAGTATTATGGAGGATAATTCTATATAAATATCTGACAATCAGATAATTACTTCTTGTTGAGAGCGAGATCAGCCTTAACTGCGCAAGCTACTGAGCAACCTACCATGGGGTTGTTACCAATACCGAGGAAGCCCATCATCTCAACGTGTGCGGGAACTGAAGAAGAACCTGCGAACTGAGCGTCAGAGTGCATACGACCCATAGTGTCAGTCATACCATAAGAAGCAGGACCTGCAGCCATATTGTCAGGGTGAAGCGTACGACCCGTACCACCACCAGAAGCTACGCTGAAGTAAGGTTTACCTGCGAGTACGCGTTCCTTCTTATAAGTACCAGCTACGGGGTGTTGGAAACGAGTGGGGTTAGTAGAGTTACCCGTGATAGAAACGTCTACATCTTCCTTCCACATGATGGCAACGCCTTCGCGAACATCGTCAGCACCATAGCAGTTTACCTTGGCACGAGGACCATCGCTGTAGGCAGTTTCCTTTACAACCTTGAGCTCGCCAGTGTAGTAGTCGAACTTAGTCTGTACGTAAGTGAAACCATTGATACGGCTGATGATCATGGCAGCGTCTTTACCGAGACCATTGAGGATGCAACGGAGGGGCTTATCAGCGGGACGGCTTTGGTTTGCCATTTGGGCAATTTTGATAGCACCTTCAGCAGCAGCAAAACTCTCGTGACCAGCAAGGAATGCGAAGCACTTTGTTTCAGGAGAAAGGAGACGAGCTGCAAGGCGGCCATGGCCAATACCTACCTTACGATCATCGGCTACAGAACCAGGGATGCAGAAAGCCTGCAAACCTTCACCAATGTATTCGGCAGCTTCAACAGCATCTTTTGCCTTTTCTTTTAATGCGATAGCAGTACCTACTACGTAAGCCCATTTAGCGTTCTCGAAGCAGATCATCTGTGTGCTCTCGCACTCCATGTAAGGATCAATGCCGTAAGATTCGCAAATCTGGTTAGCCTCTTCAATATCTTTGATGCCGTGCTTGTTGAGAGCAGCAAGAATCTGCTTCATACGACGGTCTTGGCTTTCAAACTTAACTTCTCTAATCATTTTTGTGTTCCTCCTTAATCTTTACGTGGGTCAATAGATTTAACTGCGCCCTGCTCAGCAGTGGTGCGACCATAGTGGCCAGTCACGCTCTTGAGAGCTTCATTGGCATCAACGCCCTTCTTGATAGCGTCCATGAACTTGCCCATGTGAACAAATTCGTAACCAATCACCTGATCGTCCTTGTCGAGATACATTTTAGTAATGTAGCCTTCGGTGAGCTGGAGGTAACGAGTACCCTTGAGCTTTGTACCATAGAGAGTACCCATCTGGCTGATAAGACCCTTACCAAGGTCTTCAAGACCAGCACCTACTACAAGACCGCCTTCTGAGAAAGCGCTCTGAGTACGACCATATACAATCTGAAGGAAGAGTTCGCGCATTGCAGTGTTGATGGCATCGCATACGAGGTCGGTATTGAGAGCTTCGAGGATAGTCTTGCCTGGAAGAATTTCGCTAGCCATAGCAGCTGAGTGAGTCATACCTGAGCAACCGATGGTCTCAACCAAGCACTCTTCAATAACGCCTTCTTTCACGTTCAAAGTGAGCTTGCAAGCACCCTGTTGAGGAGCACACCAACCTACACCATGAGTAAGACCTGAGATGTCCTTGATTTCCTTTGCTTGTACCCACTTACCTTCTTCGGGGATAGGAGCGGGACCATGGTTGGGGCCTTTGGCTACGCAACACATGTTCTGTACTTCGTGTGAATATTCCATGTTGTGAATTTTGGTATTTTTAAATAGAATACTTTTCTTGTCGTTACTTGCTGCAAAGTTACGTTTTCTTTTATGAAGGTGCAAACGGAAAACGTGTTTTTTACTTGCAGAAATGCTTTATTTGCCCTATTTTACTCGTACACTGCCTTGCGGATGGAAGCCGCGAAGGAAGTCGGTCACTTGCATGCGTTTCTTTCCTGCAAGTTGAATGGTTATGAGATTTTGATAACCATCCTTTTGTGCTACTTTCAAATAGTTCTTGCCGTCAGTCAAGATAGTCCCTATGGGTTCATTGATTTGGCAAAATTCTTTCTGACTTGCATAAATCTTCATAACAGAGGTCTTGCCATCGTGTTCCAACTCTGTCCAAGAGGCAGGGTAGGGCGATAGGCCGCGTATGAAATCGTAAGTTTCCTTTACGCTTTTGTTCCAATCTATGCGGCATGTCTCTTTGAATATCTTGGGTGCAGGGCGTAGGGGGCCTTCGGTATGAATTTCAGATTGCGGAATGGGCTTGACTGTGCCTGCTATGATATTGTCGACGGTTTCTATTACGAGATCTCCGCCCAAGTGCATTAGTTTATCATGTACATCCTCTACATTGTCCGTGTCGAGGATGGGTACGGGAACACGCTGAATCACACTTCCTGTATCAATGTCATGATCGAGGAAGAATGTCGTGATGCCTGTTTCTGTATCGCCATTGATGATGGCCCAATTGATGGGAGCTGCTCCACGATATTGGGGAAGAAGGGCTGCATGAAGATTGAATGTGCCCAATCTGGGCATATTCCAGACAATTTCGGGAAGCATGCGAAAGGCCACGACTATCTGTAGGTCGGCTTGAAGAGAACGAAGTTCCTCTACGAATTCGGGATCTTTCAGTTTGACTGGTTGCAGCACACGAAGGTCGTGCTCTACAGCATACTTCTTGACGGGTGATGCTGAAAGTTCATTTTGATGGCGACCGATGGGTTTGTCTGGCATAGTGATGACTCCCACGATGTTGTAGCCACCTTCATAGAGTTTTTGCAAAGGCTCTACAGCAAAGTCGGGGGTTCCCATATATACGATGCGGAGTTCTTCTTTTGTCATAATTATTGTTTTGAATACGTGATGGAATTTAGCAAGATTCATGACACGCTTTAGCCATATAGCTATTTGCTTGCTGTGTAGAGTGTGCTAAGTCCGAATGTAAAACGCTTGAAACTAACGTCTTTAAATCCTGCCTTTTGTAGGATTTCTTTCATTATCTCACCTTGTGGAAATGCCTCCATTGTGGCTGGTAAGTAGGCGTAAGCTTTATTATCTCGAGAAATTAGCTTGCCGAATGTGGGCATGAACACGTGAGAGTAAAGCCAGAATAGTTGCTTCATAGGGAATCGGTTGGGCGACGTCAGTTCTATGATAACGAGTCGACCACCTGAGCGCATCACGCGATTCATTTCTTTGAGTCCTTTGTCGAGGTCTTCAAAGTTTCTTATGCCATATGCCACCATTACAGCATCGAAAGTATCGGATGGCAGGCTGAGGTTCATACAGTCTTCCTTTTGGAATTGTATGGTCGCGTCCAGTTGTGCTTCCTTTACTTTCTCTTTTCCCACATTCATCATTCCCTCAGAGAGGTCAACTCCTAAAAGCTTTTTTGGGGATAGTTCTCTAGCGGCAAGAATTGCAAAATCTCCCGTTCCTGTTGCAACATCGAGTATCTGTTGGGGATGGTATGGTCGGAGGGAGTCTATGGCAGCCTTCCTCCACTTTTTATCTATACCGAACGAAAGCGCATGGTTGAGCAAATCATAGGAATGAGCTATGCTGTCAAACATTCGTTCTACTTGCTTTCCCTTGTTTTCGTCGCTATTGTATGGCTTTATATTTTCTTGTTTATAGGTCATATCGGTGGCAAAGTTAATGCTTATTTTGTCTGCGTATATCCTTCTTTCTTGAGAATTTCCAAAAGTTTGGGGCGATGGTCTCCTTGAATGATAATTTCACCCTCTTTAGTAGCCCCACCAACGCCACACTTCAGCTTGAGTAATTTGCAGAGATTCTTCAAGTCAGAGTCTGCCCCGATGAAACCACGTACTAAGGTGACCGTCTTACCTCCTCTTCCTGCTCGTTCCATGCTCAAACGGAGCTTTTGCTGATTCTTGGGCAAGGTTTGGATAATTGTCTCGTCATCAGTGTATGCAAAGTTGGGATTGGTGGAATAGACCATGCCACCTTTATTCTTTTTGAGTGAAACGCCCTTTTCTTCTTTGGATTCTTCTTTCTTTTCGGGAGTGTAGCCTGCTAATGCGCTGAGCGCGTCTTTCCAATCGTTCATTGTGTGATAAAAATCTCTTTCAGATTAACGACTTGTAAATGCTTGTGATATATAACTAATGAAGTCTTCTTCTGACGGATGCTTGTCTAAGAGATATAGCAAGGCATCGCGTAATTTTTCCTTTGAGTTAGAAAGAATGTGCAATGCCATTGTAATCATTCCTTGGCTGTAATAGAGTTCTTCCATTTGCGCCACGAGTGCTGCTTCGTTGGGAGTCATGTCTCGTGTTAGTAAGATAAAGAGAAAGGCCATTCAGCATTCTCAGCAAGGATGGGCTTTTTGCTGGAAAATGCTAAATCGCCTTTGTCGTATGAAGATGATTGAATGATTATGTCTTAGAGTCCTATAGTGGCCAATTGCTTTTGCATCTGCTGCTGCAATTCTTTGGCTTTCTGTCCAGCTACTTCAGCATACTTTTCTGAAGAGTCGGCATAGATGATGCCTCGAGAAGAGTTTACAAGGAGTCCGCATTCTGGAGTCATTCCATATTTGCAAACTTCTTCTAGCGAGCCACCTTGTGCACCTACTCCTGGGACAAGCAGGAAGTGTTTGGGCGCAATCTTACGAATATCTTCAAATAAGCTGCCTTGTGTAGCACCAACAACGTACATCATCTTCTCGTCGTTGGCCCATTCCTGTGAGCGACGCAATACTTTCTCAAAAAGACGCTCTCCATTTTTGTCTTCTGAAAGTTGGAAGTCGTGAGAACCCTTGTTGCTAGTAAGCGCCAAGAGAATTACCCATTTTCCATCGTATTGCAGAAATGGAGTGACGCTATCTTCGCCCATATAAGGAGCCACAGTGAGAGAGTCAATGTTCATCTCTTCGAAGAACGAGCGTGCATACATGGCAGAAGTATTGCCAATATCTCCGCGCTTAGCATCGGCAATGATGAATTGGTCGGGATAGTTTTCTTTGATGTATCCTACGGTTTTCTCAAAAGCTTGCCAACCTTTTAGGCCAAAGCATTCATAAAATGCGAGGTTGGGCTTATAGGCCACGCAATAAGGAGCTGTGGCATCGATGATGGCTTTATTGAAAGCAAAGATAGGATCATCCTCGTTAAGAAGGTGCTGAGGAATCTTCTTTAAGTCTGTGTCCAAACCTACGCAGAGGAAAGAGTGCTTTGCGCGGATATTTTCGATAAGTTGTCTTTTATTCATGGTGTAAAAGTAGCAAATGTGCAAATACTCTACACAAGCGACTGCATCTTATATGTAAATGGTAGTCTGTTTGTTGAAGGTTGAGTATCTGCACATTTGGGTAAATAAGGATTTTAGAATTCAGCTGATTTGGGAGTACGGGGGAAGGGTATCACGTCGCGGATGTTCTGCATTCCTGTTACGAACAGAATGAGGCGTTCGAAGCCCAAGCCAAATCCAGCGTGAGGGCAAGAACCATACTTGCGAGTATCGAGATACCAAGTCATATCCTTCATGGGAATATTGCGTTCTTCAATCTCGTTCATCAGCTTGTCGTAGCTCTCTTCACGTACGCTTCCGCCAATGATTTCGCCAATCTGTGGGAACAATACGTCGGTACCTTGAACCGTCTGACCGCTCTTGCCGCCGAATCCCGACTCTTTTTCGTCAATCTTCATGTAGAAGGCTTTGATGGCTTTCGGGTAGTTGGTCATGATGACAGGCTTCTTAAAGTGTTCCTCCACGAGGAAACGCTCATGCTCTGAAGCCAAGTCGTCACCCCATTCGCAAGGGAACTCAAACTTCTTACCATTGGCAATGGCTTCTTGCAGGATGCGGATACCTTCGGTGTAGGGGAGGTGTACGAAATCGGAATTGAGAACACCTTCAAGTCGAGCTATCAAGCCCTTGTCGATCATCTTATTAAGAAATTCGAGATCGTCTTTGCAGTTGTCTAATGCCCAACGGATGCAATACTTGATAAAATCTTCTTCGAGTTCCATCAGTTCGTCCATATCCATGAAGGCAACTTCTGGTTCGATCATCCAAAACTCTGCCAAGTGGCGAGGAGTGTTAGAGTTTTCTGCACGGAAAGTAGGGCCAAACGTGTAAATAGCGCCCAATGCAGTGGCACCGAGTTCGCCTTCGAGTTGTCCACTTACGGTCAGAGAAGTCTGCTTGCCAAAGAAGTCGTCGGAATAGTCGATCTTGCCATTTTCGTCCTTCTTTAGGTCGTAGAGGTTCTTTGTGGTCACTTGGAACATCTGGCCAGCTCCTTCGCAGTCGGAAGCCGTGATGAGTGGCGTGTTAAAGTAGAAATAGCCGTGCTCATGGAAGTAGGTGTGGATGGCCATTGCCATATTGTGACGTATGCGCATGATTGCACCAAACGTGTTAGTGCGCAAACGTAGGTGGGCATACTGACGCATGTACTCAAACGACTGTCCTTTCTTCTGCATGGGATAGTCTGCACCGCAAGTGCCGAGTACTTCTATCTTCGTAGCTTGAATCTCTACGCTCTGACCTGCACCTTGGCTTTCTACCAAAGTTCCTTCTACGCTCAAGCAAGCACCTGTGGTGATGAGCTTAATCAGTTCGGGGTCGAACTTCTCTACGTCGGCTACAATCTGTACATTCTTGATGGTGCTACCATCGTTCAATGCGATGAAATTTACAGATTTGCTGCCACGGCGAGTACGTACCCAACCTTTCACACAAATTTCAGATCCAAAGTCGGTGCGACGTAGTGCATCGATTATCTTAGTTCTTTTCATTGTTGTTTTGTTGCAGTGATTTTTGTTTGCAAGGTCGAAGCAAGTTTCCTCGTTGAGGGCGTATTGGGTAAGTACATTCTGTGTGATGAAACACGCATATTATATATATAGGAGTGTGTGTATATGTGAGATACCTTTTACCCTCAATTCCTTTCTTCACCTTGCGAAGCCTTTTTATTCAAAAGCACCCATGTGGAGTGCCTGTACTTCTTTTTCAGTAAGATAGCGCCAGTCGCCACGACGAACATTCTTTTTGGTCAGTCCGGCGAAGTATACGCGGTCGAGTTTCACCACGTGGTAGCCAAGACTCTCAAAGATACGACGTACGATGCGGTTCTTTCCGCTATGGATTTCAATACCCACTTGCTTCTTGTCTGTGGGTGAAGCGTATTCTATGGCATCGGCCTTGATTTCACCATCTTCCAAAGTGATACCTTCGGCAATCTGACGCAAGTCAGCTGCAGTCACGTTCTGGTCGGTAGTGACGTGATAGATCTTCTTCTTCAAGAACTTCGGGTGAGTGAGTTTTGAGGCTAAATCTCCATCATTAGTCAAGAGGAGAACGCCCGTGGTATTACGGTCTAAGCGGCCCACGGGGTAGATTCGCTCAGGACAAGCTTTGGCCACGAGATCCATCACCGTCTTACGATTCTGAGGATCTTCGCTTGTTGTCACATAGCCCTTGGGCTTATTGAGAAGCACGTAGACTTTTTTCTCTATTTTCACCACGTTGTCGTGGAATTTCACTTCATCCGTGCGAAGCACCTTGGTGCCAAGTTCTGTTACCACTACACCATTGACGCTTACCACACCTGCTTCGATGTACTTGTCTGCATCACGGCGTGAGCAAACGCCAGCGTTGGCCAAGAACTTGTTTAAGCGTACGGGAACGGTTGGATCGTAGTTTTCTTCCTTGTATTCCAAGCGCTTCTTTTGTGAATATTTGGCATGAGGATCATATCCGCCACGGCGCTGACCACCATAGGAACCGCCATTACCTCCCTGTTGGAAGCGCGGACGATAGCCACCACCTTGATTGCTGCGCGATTGGTAACCGCCTTCGTTGTTGTAGCGCGGACGGAAACCGCCCTCGTTACCCTCGTTATTATAGCCATAACGTGATTTTCCGAAGCGATTGTTGCGGCTTTGGTATCCACCTTCGCTGCCTCCCGCGTTGTAACGTGGACGATAGCCTTCGCCACGCTGTGAATCACGTGAGTAACCGCCCTCGTTATTGTTGTAGCTTGATCGATAAGAGTTGTTGCCACGGTTGTAACCACCATAGCTGCTAGAGCCTGCGCTGCGCGTAAAGCGAGCACGGCCTGTTTTTCCATCACCATAACGATGGCCTCCATGAGAGCCATCTTCGTTGTGCGACTTGTAGCCATCACGGCTTTGGCCGCCATCTTTGTAAAAATCTTCACTCATAGTTGTAAAAGTAGATTGTGAATTGAATGTGTGCATCCTCACGGACGCGGTGTCGTGTGTATTCTTTGTTGGTGGGGATAATGAGGGGCTGACAATTTCACGGGTTGATGAGGATCTTGTTAGGTTCGCTCTTTCCTCTTAGTCTTTGAATGTAATAAGCAAGCTAAGGCATGCTTACCCGTTGTATAGCTTGTCAAGTAGGAATCTTGTTACCTCTTCATTCCACCAAAGGTACTTACATTCCTGTATAGTTGTGAGGCGTAATGGCGCGGAGTTCCTTCTTTACTTCATCGTTCACTTCAAGTCCATCGATGAAGTTGTGAATCCGTTCTTCTGTAATAGCCTCGTTCGTTCGTGTCAAAGCTTTCAAAGCCTCGTAAGGGTGGGGATAAGCTTCGCGACGCAAGATGGTCTGTATTGCTTCGGCTACAACGGCCCAGCAATTGTCCAAATCGCGACGAATGCTTTCTTCGTGCAAGAGGAGTTTGCGCAAGCCTTTCAGTGTACTTTGGAATGCAATCAGTGAGTGTCCCATGGGTACACCGATGTTGCGAATTACGGTGGAATCGGTCAAGTCGCGTTGTAGACGGCTGATAGGCAGTTTGTGGCTCAAGTGCTCAAGTATCGCATTGGCCAATCCTAGATTGCCTTCAGAATTCTCAAAGTCAATGGGATTTACTTTGTGAGGCATGGCGCTCGAGCCAACCTCGCCCTTCTTAATCTTCTGCTTGAAATACTCCATCGAAACGTATTGCCAAAAGTCGCGGTCAAGATCTATCACGATGGTGTTGATACGCTTCATGGCATCAAACAGGGCAGCCATGTTGTCATAGTTGCTAATTTGAGTGGTATATTCCTCGCGTTCCAATCCCAGTTTCTCGCTCACGAACTTACGGCCAAAAGCTCGCCAATCATATTCAGGATAGGCTACGTGATGGGCATTGAAGTTGCCTGTAGCTCCACCAAACTTTGCTGTCATGGGACAAGCCTTGAGCAACTCCAATTGGCGTTCCAATCGGTAAGCAAATACCTTTACTTCCTTGCCCAATCGGGTGGGGGAGGCGGGCTGACCATGGGTCTTTGCCAGCATGGGGATGTCTTTCCATTCCTCGGCATAAGCATTTACCTGATCAATCAGTTCCTGCAATAGGGGAATGTAAACATTCTCTGTTGCTTCCTTCAGCATCAGTGGGAAGGACGTGTTGTTGATGTCCTGCGAAGTGAGGCCGAAGTGGATAAATTCCTTGAAGGCATCAAGACCACCAATTTTGTCAAACTGCTCCTTGATGAAATACTCTATGGCCTTTACATCGTGGTTGGTAATACTTTCAATCTCCTTCACGCGAGCAGCATCGGCTTCTGAGAAGTTTTTATAGAATCCGCGCAACGTCTCGAAGAGGTCGTGAGGAAAGTCTTTCAACTGCGGCAGAGGAAGTTCGCAAAGCGTAATGAAATATTCTATTTCTACACGCACGCGATGCTTCATCAATGCGTATTCTGAGAAATAAGGAGCCAAAGGCTCTGTCTTAGAACGATAACGTCCGTCGATGGGAGAAACTGCTGTGAGAATGTCCAAATCCATGATGTGTTGGCCCAACAGGGTATTATAATGTTAGTATTTCGCTGCAAAGTTAGTGCAAACCGAGCGCAATACAAAAGAAAAGCTTGTTTTTCTTTTGCATTGCCGAGGTGCCGCCTAACTTGCGAGAATTGAAAGTTAGTGCAAACCGAGCGCAATACAAAAGAAAAGCTTGTTTTCCTTTTGCATTGCTGAGGTGCCGCCTAACTTGCATGAAATGAATGTCAGTGCAAGACGATAAAATGACGCTAGGATTCGCGTATTTTCATCCGTCTAGGATTATTTTCAAAATAAACGAATGATGAGAATTTTGCGTTATAAGCTGATAATCAGATGTTTGTATGATATAATTTTGTTCGTTCTAACAACAAATCCTCGTTTTCTGCCCCAAAATGCTCCTAAATAAGCCATTAATCATTATTCTTTTTGCCCAAATAGAAATATTTTGCTGCCCAACTAGAATTTTCTGCATGGGCATAGAGGATTTTCTACATGCCCATGAATGCGAAATGAAACGAAATGAGAGCCTTTTCCTTCTCTAGATTGAAAATTTCAAATGTCAAGATTTTTTACTAGTATGTCTAGACCTTGTATGTGCCTCAGCCCTGTTGACGGGTTTTATTCCCTTTTTGGGGTGAGAGAAAATAAGGCTAAATGTTTGTGGAAATAGGTTATAGAGAAGTATTTAATATAAATTAATGAATCGGGGGGGGTAATTTAAACGCTTTGTCTATATTTGCAAAAGATATTTCTCAACTTAAACTTATATATATGAAGAAAGCCTTTTCAATTCTTTTTACTACGCTCGTATTTTCGGCCTCTGCATGGGCGGGCAGTCCAGGCGTTACGTTTTTACTTCGTAATGGCCAAAAGGTAAGTTTTACTTTTGCGCAGAAACCCGTTATTGCTGTGAACAATAGCGATTTATCAGTGTCAGTCTCTGGTGCGGAGCAAGTGAGCTATGCTTATGCCGATGTGCAGCATGTGTTCTTTAGCAATGACGTTGCTTCGGGCATATCTCCCGTGTTGAGTGGTCCGTCTCATCAAGGCGTGGTGTTCTCATGGCAGAACGGCCTGTTACAATCTACGGGGTTGATGCCAGGCGAGCAAGTGCGCGTCTACAGTCTCGATGGAAAACTCGCTCTGTCTAGTCAAGCGCAATGTGATGGTACATTGCAACTTTCGTTTTCATCTCAGCCCAAGGGCGTCTATGTGGTTCGCACGCAAGGCGGACTTAGTTATAAACTCTTCAATAAGTAATATCCTATGAAAAAACTTTTTACTCTTTTCTTCTCTTTGTTGCTTGCAGGCTTATTTACCACTGCTTCAGCGCAGCAGAATATCTTTGTTTGGAAGAAGGGTGGCGACCTTTCCGTGATTTCTTCAGAAAGTGTGGATAGCGTATCGTTCTCAGCAGGTTCTTGGTTGTTTCATATCACCACCTCTACCGCTGTTTCCGTCACCACCAATTCCTTTCAGGCAAGGTCGAGCGTATCGCTCAATGAGAATGTGAAATCTTTATCGGTTACTCCCGAGGTGGGTGTGTGCTATTCTGATAAAAATCCGCAACCTACTTATGTAGATGGTAAGCAGAGTTCGGATGCTAACATGGAGGATAATATCTTTATCGTAGAAGGCTTAGTTTCTGGCACGCTCTATTATTATCGTACCTATGTAAAGCTTCTTGATGAAGTATATTATGATCAAAACGTATATACTGTCACAACGCGTGGAGCAAAGCCTCAGGGTAAGATCATCGGTGATCACAAGTTCGTGGATCTTGGTTTACCTAGTGGTTTGCTTTGGGCAGAGTGTAATGTAGGAGCATCCACTCCTTATGCCGATGGCGATTATTATGCTTGGGGTGAGACCCAGACGAAGTCAGACTATTCATGGGACACCTATAAGTGGGGTAATTCACTTACAAAATATAATTCTTCCGATGGTAAGACCACGCTCGAAGCTTCTGATGATGTCGCTACGGTCAAGTGGGGTAAAGAATGTCGTATGCCGTCACGTGCAGAATTCCAGGAACTCTGTAATAAATGTGACTGGACTTGGAAATCCAATTACAATGGTGCAAGCGGGTATCTTGTAAAAGGCCCCAATAACCAAACTATTTTTCTCCCCGCTTCGGGCTTCCGCAAAGATGGAGGTCTCAAAGGTCATGGCTCTTACGGCTGCTACTGGTCGAGTTCGCTCTACACCAGATATACCGATACCGACTGCGCCCACTATCTCAACTCCAACAGCGACTTCATCGATCCGAGAATCGTAAGCATCCGGTGCAATGGCCTCAGTGTCCGCCCCGTTGCAGAAAAATGAACTCTCTAAGTGGGTAGAGAATGTGTATGTCAGAATTTAAAGAACAACACTAAAAGGAGTAGAACGCCTAAGTTTTATTGAAAACTTCTTGCGTTCTACTCCTTTATTATATATATGAAGCCAATGCGCTCTCTGATATAAGAGGAGGGCTTTTAGTCTTGATTTTGTTCTTCCTCGAAATCCATGTGAGCTTGTACTACGAACAAAAGATCTTCGGCTGAGAAGTCGCCCATATGTTCCTTTTTGGCTTTCTTTGCCAAATAGTCGGCAATGGCTTCTTCGTCAATCTCCACATAACCATCCTTGTCGGGTTGGGCATCGAGAATACCACTCTCTGTGTAGTATTCAATGATGAGGTCGAGGAAATAGTAAAGGGTTTCTTCGTCGTACTGCTCTTGCAGTTCTTGTGGAAGATGCTTCTGGATATATGCCACTGCGGCAGCATCCTCTTGAGCATCTTGCATGAGTTCTTCGTCTAGATTCATTTCAAGAGAGCTTCAATCTTTTCAACAAATTCTTTCTTGGGGGCAGCGCCAACGTGCTTGTCTACCACCTCGCCATTCTTGATGAAAAGTACGGTAGGCACATTGCGAATGCCAAACTTTGCGGTGAGTTCTTCGTTGTCGTCAACATCGCACTTGCCAATGTTGACCTTTCCTTCGTATTCGCCGGCGAGTTCTTCGATAATAGGAGCGATTTTCTTGCAAGGACCACACCAAGTGGCAGAAAAGTCGAGAACTACGGGGAGCCCTTCGGCTACAATGGCATCGAAGTTGGCATCTGTGATGATTTTTTCCATAATGTTATGAATTCTATTTAATAAATGATTCTGTTTGTGAAGTAGGGTAGTAAATACTCTGCAAATGGTGTGCCATGATATCCACCGCCCTTAATTGATATTGTATTTAATGTTGTTTCCTTTTAAGAAATTGATGAGTTCGCTTTCTACGGTGAGACGTACGCTCTTGCTTTGCAGCATCACTTGCGTTTGTGTCTCATGGTCAATCACGTTGAAGTAAAGTTCAGATGGCCCTTCGCTTTCCTTCACTTTCGACGAGATATCGTTTACAATCTTGGATGTAAGATTGTTGAGGTCTAGTGTGATGGTAATCGACTTAATCTTCTCGTCTCTCACGTTGGAGAGGAATTCTATTCGGCCAATCTTCAATTCATATTCGTCTTTCCTCCATTGGCGTTCGTCTACGCGACCAGTGATGAACAAGCTATTGCCTATGGCAAAGTAGCCACTATGTTTTGCCCATTCGTCGCCAAAGAGTGCTATTTCGCCTGGTCCTGAATAGTCTTCCATTTTGACAATGCCGTAGGGCTTTCCTGTACGAGTTTGGCCTGTACGTACATCTGTGACAATACCGCCAAGCGTCACGTCTTTATTCGCAAAAGGTATGATATTCTCGAGTTGATCCATGTGCATGGTGCAAACGTTCTCGATGATAATCTTGTAAGAGTCGAGGGGATGGCCTGAGATGTAGATGCCGATTAAGTCGCGTTCCTTATTGAGCCTTTCGAGATCGCTCCAACGGGGAATGTTTTTTGAAGGCTCCGGGCGAGCAATCTCCACGGATTCGCTTCCGCCAAAGAGCGAAAATTCGTTTTCTGCCTTGTCGTTTTGATAATTGTTTCCATATCTTACGAGTGTATCGAGGAATGTCTCACCATTGTCACCTGGGAGAACAAATTGCTCGCGTGTGATGGTATTGAAGCTATCGAAAGCTCCCGATAGAGCAAGACTTTCGAGCGACTTCTTGTTGCAGACTGAAAGATTGACGCGCTCCACAAGGTCGTAGACTGATTTGAACGGACCATTCTTCTTCCTTTCTTCCAAGATTTGCAGTACCGCACCTTCTCCCACGCCTTTTACGGCTCCCATGCCGAAACGAATGTCGCCACTATGGTTTACGCTAAACTTTAGGTAACTCTCATTGATATCAGGCCCTAGTGTGCGAATGCCCATCGACTTACATTCATCCATCAGCTTCGACACTGTGGTGATATCAGCTAAACTTCGGCTCATCACACCAGCCATGTATTGCGAAGGATAGTTGGCCTTGAGATAAGCTGTCTGATAAGCCACCCAGGAATAGCATGTGGCGTGGCTCTTATTGAAGGCATAAGAGGCAAAGGCACGCCAGTCGTTCCATATTTTCTCCAATATCTTGGGATCGTACCCATTGGCTTTACCGCCATTGATAAACTTCGGGTACATGTGGTTCAGTTTCTCAATGAGCTTCTTACCCATGGCCTTACGCAAGGCGTCACTCTCACCACGTGTGAAATTAGCAATCTCGCGTGAGAGCAACATGACTTGCTCTTGATACACCGTGATGCCGTAAGTATCCTTCAAGTATTTCTCCATGCAAGGCAAGTCGTACTCAATGGGTTCGTCGCCATGCTTACGGGCAATAAACGAAGGAATGTACTGCATAGGCCCTGGACGGTAGAGGGCATTCATGGCAATGAGATCTTCAAAGGTAGAAGGCTGAAGTTCGCGTAGATACTTCTGCATACCCGTTGACTCAAACTGGAATGTACCGATGGTGCGGCCATCGCAATAAAGTTGGTAGGTGGCAGGGTCTTCAATGCTAATTTCGTCGATGTTGAGGTCGATGCCTAAGGAAAGTTTGATGTTTTCAAGCGCTTCTTTAATAATCGAAAGCGTTTTAAGACCAAGGAAGTCCATCTTGATCAATCCTGTTTCCTCAATGACTCGGCCTTCGTATTGCGTACAGTGAAGTTCTTCGTTGGTTTCTTTATCCTTGGCAGTAGAAACAGGTACCCAATCAGAGATATTGTCGCGGCAAATGATGAAGCCACAAGCATGCACACCGGTGTTTCGCACATTTCCTTCGAGCATTTTAGCATAGCGAATGGTGTCTCTTAGAAGTTTGTCTGATGAGGCTTCGGCTTCGCGTAGTTCTGGTATCGCGGCAATGGCATTCGTCAGGTTCATCTTGGGCACCTTACCATCGGGTCCTTCGGGTAGTTTATCTGGGATTAGCTTGCATAGGTAGTTGGACGTAGACAGTGGTAATTTCTGTACACGAGCCACATCCTTGATAGCCAATTTTGTGGCCATCGTACCATAAGTAATAATGTGTGCCACATTGTCAGCACCATATTTCTGCGTCACCCAGTTGAGCACGCGTCCGCGTCCATCATCATCGAAATCGACATCAATATCAGGGAGTGAGATACGATCGGGATTCAAGAAACGTTCAAATAGGAGATCGTACTTGATAGGGTCGATTTGCGTAATGCCCAAGCAGTAGGCCACGGCACTACCCGCAGCCGAACCACGTCCAGGACCGACACTCACGTTTAATTCTTCACGAGCTGCTCGGATATAGTCTTGCACAATCAAGAAGTAGCCAGGGAAACCCATTGTCTTCATGATGTGCAGTTCAAACTTAATACGTTCGGCCGTCTCCTCATCGAGCGGATCGCCATATCTCTTCTTGGCACCTTCATAGGCGAGTTTGGCCAAATAGTCCGCTTCCAGTTTGATACGATATAGCTTGTCGTAGCCGCCGAGTTTCTTAATTTTCTTCAGTCCGTCTTCCTCGCTCATCACCACATTGCCGTTCTCATCTTGTGTAAACTCATCGAAGAGATCTTTCTCGGTAAGTCTAGACCGATATTCGGCTTCAGTACCAAAATCTTCGGGAATAGCGAAGTTTGGCATAATCGGAGCATGGTCGATGGAATAGGTTTCCACTTTGTCGCAAATCTCACACGTGGTGGCCAAGGCTTCGGGAAGGTCGGCGAACACCTCGTTCATTTCAGCTCGCGTCTTAAACCACTCCTGCTTGGTATAGAGCATACGTTTCGGGTCGTTTAGCTCTCGACCCGTAGAGAGGCATATTAAGCGATCATGTGCCTCGGCGTTCTCTTCATCGACGAAGTGACTATCGTTCGAACAGATATACTTAATGTCGTACTTCTTCGCAATGCGTAGCAATTCTTTGTTCACTTCCACTTGTAGCGGATAAGTGTCGCGATTGGCATTGATCGAAGGATCTTTCACCTCGTGGCGTTGGAGTTCCAAGTAATAGTCGTCACCAAAGAGATTTTTAAACCATTGTACCGACTTCTCCGCGTCCTCAATCTGTCCTGCCAGAATCTTTTGTGGCACTTCACCACCCAAGCAAGCTGAGCATACGATTAAGTCTTCGTGGTATTTCTCCAATTCCTTGTGGTCTGTACGAGGCTTCATGTAAAAACCATCCACCCAAGCATTCGATACCAACTTAATTAAGTTATGATAGCCGTGCTCGTTTTTAGCCAATACAATCAAGTGCCAACCCGATTGGTCAGCACGCACTTCTTTTAGCGCCTTGTCTCCTCGGCGTGCCACGTACATTTCACATCCGAAGATGGGCTTAAACTGGGCAATGGGGCGCTGCTTCTTCAGCGTAGCCTCGCATTCGGCAATTAGCTCGTCTGTGGTCTTCCCCTCATCCGGATTCTTTCCCTCTTTGTCTAATTGGGGCTTATACGTGCCATCTCGCAAAGTCTCTAGTTTCGCTTCGGTATCTTTCACTATACCTTTTGCTTTTCCTGTGACCTTGTTGGTGTAGTTAAAGAATTCCTTGATACCCATCATATTGCCATGGTCTGTTACAGCCATGCCACGCATGCCGTCTCGTATGGCCTTGTCAACCAATTTGGGCACGGAGGCCTGTCCGTCAAGAATGGAGTACTGGGTATGTACGTGTAGATGTACGAAATCTTGCATGATTTGTTTGTGTGGAATAGTCGGATGAAGAATTGGATTTAAAGCAAAGACTATTGTTTGCTTGATACCCTACAAAAGTACAAAAAATACTTAGAAGGAATCTCCTTTTTGCCCATAAATAGATATTTATCAAAAAGATTGTGCAAAACTTTTGGAAAGTCCGTAAAGTTTATTTACTTTTGCGATAAATCTGTGGGCGCGGAATTGCTTCGTACTTATGGATTAGGAACGAATCCATTTACAATAACCATTATAATCAAGTAAATCATGAGAGTTATTATCGAACCCGACTATGAGAAGCTGTCAAATTGGGCTGCTGAGTATGTAATTAACAAAATCAATGCTGCCAACCCTACAGCAGAAAAGCCTTTTGTGTTGGGTCTTCCCACGGGTTCCTCACCAATCGGTATGTATAAGGCCTTGGTAAAGGCAAACAAAGAAGGACGCGTAAGCTTCAAGCATGTGCTCACCTTCAATATGGATGAATATGTAGGTCTTCCCGAGTCACATCCCGAGAGCTACCACTCTTTCATGGCTACCAATCTTTTCAATCACATCGACTGTCCCAAGGAGAACATTCACATCCTCAATGGTAATGCAGAAGATCTCGCAGCAGAGTGCGCTCACTACGAGCAGATGATTAAGGATGCAGGTGGTATCGACCTCTTTATTGGTGGTATCGGTCCTGATGGTCATATTGCTTTCAACGAGCCGGGTAGTTCTCTGACAAGCCGCACTCGTCAGAAGACTTTGACTACTGATACTCGTATTGCAAACTCTCGTTTCTTTGGTGGTGATCCTGAAGGCGTTCCTGCAACAGCCCTTACTGTAGGTGTAGGCACCGTAATGTCAGCTAAGGAAGTATTGATTCTCTGTAATGGTCACAACAAGGCTCGTGCTTTGCAAGCTGCAGTAGAAGGCCCCGTTACTCAGATGTGGACTATCTCTGTTCTCCAGATGCATGAGCACGGAATCATCGTGTGTGATGAAGCTGCATGCGAGAGCATCACTCACGGAACTTATAAGTACTTCAAGGACATCGAAAAGAACAATCTCTAATAAGATACGTTCTTTTAGTTTTAAGGTAAATTGGCCCTAAAGAAATGCTGTCAAGTGGGACAGCGCATTTCTTTAGGGCTTTTTGTATACGTGTATTTCTTATGTAGGAAGTTCGAGGGCAGCGGATATTTCTGGTTGGTATGATGGGAAAAAGGTTCGTTCGTTTACCCTATTTATTTTTGCGTTTCTTATCCCGAACTCGCGTTAATAAGGTTATAGTAGTCCCATGTTGGTTGAAGAAGAACGAAGGAGATAATAGACCATTTTGACTTTATCATTCAGCTGGATAAATGCTAAGGACGAAAGAGAGAAAGTCCCTCCCTTTTAAGCACACGCCACACCTATATAAATACACGCGCGCGCGAGGCAAAATCACCTCGTTATGCGTTCAAAATCAGTCTATCCTATCGGTCTTTATCCATAGAGTCTAACGGTCTTCATCGTTAGCACTTATCGGTCTTCATCGTTAGCACCTATCGGTCTTCATCGTTAGAGTACTAAGATTTAGGTCGTAGAAACAGCTTAATCTTCATCGTCAAAACAACCTTCCGGAAGGCCTAAATAATCCACGATGAGGCGAGTTTCACGAATCGTAAGATTTTGTCTTTTGTCGAACAAAGAGCAGCGGGTCAGCTGTTCGTAAAGATCTGTGCATTGCTTAATCATTCCCGTCGGATACCCGTCTGGCGTGTGTTGAAATCCCACTTCAAATTGAAATCAATCAACCCATACATTTCATTTATCGATAAAACTCCCTATTTCGTCTATTATATAACGTCAAGAAGTCTTTATTTGCAGAATTTGGGGGAGGAGGAGCATAACTTTGCAGACGTAAACAATATAATAAGCGAACTATGTGGAATATTAGAAAGAAATATGTGGCGGCTTCGTTAGCTTTGCTCCCATTCATGAGTTTTGCTCAGACAAACGGAGTATGGACACTCAAGGAGTGCATAGACTACGCTGTGACACATAATGTGAGCCTACTCAAAAGTGCAACAACGGAGAAGAGTGTCAGCGTAGATGTGGCAGAAGCTAAAGCAGGGCTACTTCCAAGTCTAAACGGTGCTTTGACTCAAGGTGTCACTTATCGTCCGTTTCAAGAAAGTGGTGGTAGTTTTGTGAATGATGGTATTGCCACGTCGGCGGCAGATAAAGCTACTCAAAATGGGAGTTACGGCATTAACGCTCAGTGGGTGGTATGGAATGGTGGTAAGAATAAGATGAATATCACCAATGCCCAGTACAATCAGCAACTTGCTGCCTACGACACACAGACACAAGCCAACAAGATAAAGGAGCAAATAGCACAACTCTACGTGCAAATACTCTACATGACAGAGGCGGAGAATGTGAATCGCACGCTATTAAAACAAGATTCTACAATTTGTGAACGCGGGCAGCAGATGGTCAGCGTAGGTTCGATGTCGAAGGCTGATTTGGCGCAGTTACAGTCGCAAGTAAGTCAAGGACGCTATAACGTGGTGAACGTACAGACGCAAATTGCCGATGCAAAGATGCAGCTCAAGCAACTTTTGGAACTACCTGCGAATGAAGCTTTTGATGTGCAGGCCATTGACGCTGCCGATGCAGAAGTGTTGAGCAGTATTCCAGCGAAAGATGTTGTCTACAACTCCGCTCTTGAAAATCGTCCAGAAGTGAAACGTTCACAGTTGGCTATAGAGCAAAGCCAACTTAACACGAAAATTGCAAAGAGCGGCTATATGCCCACGGTCAGTTTGTCGGGGGGGATTGGTGATAGCCACATGACGGGCAGTCAAACAAATTGGGCTAAGCAGATGAAAAATAATTTCAACGGATCACTCGGTGTGACGGTGAGTATTCCCATCTTTGATAATCGTAAGAACAAAAGTGCTGTGGAACGTGCCAAGGTGGCCGAAACAACGGCGCAATTAGACTTGCAAGACACTCAGAAACAACTCTACCAAACCATTGAAACCTATTGGCTCAACGCTTCGAATAGTCAAGCTAAATACGTGGCTGCCAAGTCGAGTGTGGAGAGTCTGTCTACTAGTTACGAGTTGATGGCCGAGCAGTTTAACCTAGGATTGAAGAATATTGCTGAATTGCTTAATAGCAGAGCGAATCTGCTCAACGCACAACAGACGATGCTGCAAGATAAGTATACAGCTTTGCTCAATCGCAGTTTACTCAGTTTCTATGCTGGCGAGGAATTGAAATAAGTCATTCGGAAAATAACGAAACACAATCATACGATATGAAATTCAATGGAAAGAAAATAGCCATCGGCGTGGTGGTAGTGGCCATTGTGGCCGGCGGAGCATGGTTCTTCTTGCACAAGCAGAATGCTCCATTTGAGGTAAGCTACGAAACGGCTAAGGTGGAGAAAGCAACGATTGGCAACAGTGTGACCGCAACAGGTACGATTGAAGCTGTTACTTCTGTGGAAGTAGGTACGCAAGTTTCGGGCATCATTGATAAAATCTATGTAGACTACAATTCTCCTGTGAAGAAAGGACAGGTGATTGCCGAACTCGACAAGACGAATCTTATCAGTGAACTCAAAAGTGCAACCAGTCAGCTAGCAGGAGCTAAGAGCGACTTGAGCTACCAGCAGTCGAACTTTGGACGCATGAAGACCTTATATAATAAGGGACTTATTAGTGCCAACGATTATGAGAGTGCCCGATTGGCTTTGCAGCAAGCTGAGAGTATAGTGGCTCAACGTCAAGAAGCTGTAAATAAGGCTCAGACCAACTTGAGTTATGCCACCATCACTTCGCCCATCGATGGCGTAGTACTGAGTAAATCCGTGGAAGAAGGACAAACGGTGGCTTCAAGCTTCAATACGCCAACGCTCTTTACCATCGTGAAGGATATGACAGATATGCGCGTTGTGGCCAGTGTAGATGAGGCTGATATAGGCCAGGTAAAGGTGGGTCAGCGTGTCAATTATACCGTGGATGCCTATCCTGACGAGATCTTTGAAGGAACCGTCACACAGGTGCGCAACGAAGCGACTACCGATAATAATGTGGTGACTTATGAAGTGGTGATCTCTGCTCCCAATCCCGACTTGAAACTCAAACCTGGGTTGACAGCCAATGTGACTATTTATACAATGGAACAGGCAGGAATCTTGAGTGTGCCGACGAAGGCACTTCGCTTCACGCCGACAAAGGAAACTGTAGGCCCGAATGACAAAATTGTCGATTGTCAAGGAACGCACAAAGTGTGGGTTCGTGAGGGCAGAACATTTGAGGCATATAGCGTGCAGATAGGTATCACGAATGGCACTCGTACTCAGATATTGAGTGGTATTAAAGAAGGTGCCATCGTTGTGGTAGACCTTAAAGAAGCTTCAGCTGACAATTCCGACCAAGGCGATGCAGATGATAGCGGAAAAGAGCAAAGTCCCTTCTCGCCTGGACCTCCCAGCAAAAAGAAAAAGTAAGTAACGTTGATGAAATCTATAATGAAAGATTGCGCAAGATAGATTCGTGTAATCCTTCGTTTTACAATACATAACGCTATGGAAATCAATGAACAGCAAAATAGAATGTCCGAGGAACAGTTTCCTCAGCCTGAGGATCGCGCTGATAAGAAGGTGGTAATCGAACTGCAAGACGTGAGGCGCAACTTCGTTGTAGGCGATGAGACAGTTCATGCGTTGAAAGGGGTATCGTTTAAAATCTATGAAGGTGAGTTTGTCACCATTATGGGAACTTCGGGCTCGGGTAAATCTACGTTGCTCAATCAATTAGGGTGTCTCGACACTCCTTCTAGTGGAGAGTACTTCCTCGATGGGGTGAGTGTGCGTAAGATGAGACGAAGCGAACGTGCCGTGCTTCGTAACCGAAAGATAGGATTCGTATTTCAAAACTATAATCTGCTGCCTAAGACCACGGCCGTGGAGAATGTGGAACTCCCCTTGATGTACAATTCCTCTGTTTCTGCTTCAGAACGTCGAAGTCGCAGCATAGAAGCATTGAAAATGGTCGGTTTGGGTGAACGCCTATATCATAAGTCCAACCAAATGTCGGGCGGACAGATGCAGCGAGTGGCCATTGCACGCGCTTTGGTTAACAACCCAGCTGTAATCCTAGCCGATGAGGCCACGGGTAACCTCGATACGCGTACTTCATTTGAAATCTTAGTGCTTTTTCAGAAGCTTTTCAAAGCAGGACGCACCATTATCTTCGTAACGCACAATCCAGAGATAGCCCTCTATTCAAGCCGAAACATATTTCTTCGCGATGGGTTGATACGCGAAGATGTGGTCAATCACAATATTCACTCTGCAGCGAAAGCTTTGGCCGAACTTCCTCCTAACGAAGAATCATAAGACACAATGAATATCAGTAACCTTTTTAAGATAGCCTTTCGAGCCATTGCAGCCAATAAGTTGCGCTCGTTCCTAACAATGCTTGGCATTATCATTGGTGTGGCTTCGGTCATTGCTATGATGGCCATAGGGCAAGGATCAAAGAAGAGCATTCAAGCCAACATCGCCGAGATGGGGTCGAACATGATTATGATTCGTCCTGGGCAAGACAAAGGCCCTGGCGGAGCACAGCAGGATGCTTCCGATATGCAAACGCTCAAACTGAAGGATTATGAAACGCTCAAGGAACAATCCAAGTATCTATCGGCTATTTCGCCTAGCGTAAATGCTTCTGGACAGTTTATAAATGGCAATAACAACACTCCTTCGACCATTTATGGCATCTCGCCCGATTATATGGAAATACGTCAACTGAAAATAGAAGATGGCGAGATGTTCACTGATGAGGATATTAAGACGAGTGCCAAGGTGTGTGTTATTGGTAAGACTGTGGCCGACAATCTCTTCACAAATGGTGAAGATCCAGTAGGCAAAGTGATTCGTTACAACAAGATTCCTTTCCGCATAGTAGGTGTGCTCAAAGCCAAAGGCTACAACTCATTTGGAATGGACCAGGATGATATGGTATTGGCTCCTTATACCACTGTGATGAAACGTATCCTTTCCGTCACCTATCTGCAAGGAATCAATGCTTCGGCCATTACGGAAAATATGACCGACTTGGCTATCGATGACATTACAAGTATCCTTCGTGAAAGCCATAAGTTAAAAGGCAGTGACGAGGATAATTTCTCCATTCGCAGTCAGCAGGAAATGGCCGAGATGATGAATTCCACCTCCGACACCATGACGATACTATTGCTTGTCGTGGCCTGTATCTCACTCATTGTGGGCGGTATTGGTATCATGAATATCATGTACGTAAGTGTGACGGAACGAACGAAGGAAATAGGTCTGCGTATGTCGGTTGGAGCACGCGGTATAGATATTTTGAATCAGTTCCTCATTGAGTCCGTATTGCTCAGCGTAACAGGTGGTATTATCGGAGTGATATGTGGTATAGGCGCTGCTGTAGGCATCAATGTGTTTGCTCATTGGCCCATTCAGATTCAGCCGTGGAGCGTATTGTTAAGCTTTGCCGTATGTTCGGCTACAGGTATATTCTTTGGTTGGTATCCTGCGAAGAAAGCCGCTAGTCTCGACCCGATAGAGGCGATACGCTATGAGTAAACATTGAAGAAAACCCTCTTACAGGCATTCAGAGATCACGTAAGACAACAGAAAAGCGATTAGAATGCGTCTAGCTATAGATGCTCATTCGCTGTCGTCTTTGTGATCTCTTGTCTTTATTAAAGGCAGGTTCTATTTGTCTTGTTTCAATTTTATCTTTACATTTGCAAATCTAATAAAGCAGATTATTATGGAATTACAGCAACGTAAACCACGCATGGAACTCTGCATTGAGGTCATTGTTCATGTGCTCACGTGGAGCTATATATTCCTTTCTCCGCTTTTCTTTAAGCGGAGAGGTGAAACCATCGATTGGAGCCATTATTTGCATAGTTGCTTCCTTCCGTTGGCTGTTTGCATCACGTTTTATCTCAATTACTTCATTCTTGTGCCACGCTATTTGCTGGTTAAGGGAAAAGTAAAATGGTTTTATATAGCGAATGTTGCACTATTCGTTGTCTACCAGTCGTCGCTGGAATTGCAAAGCATGCTATTCCCCCCAGCACCCATTAAGATGCATCATTTGCGCCTGGGTAAGCCCGACCTCCCTCCCAAAATCTACTTCGTTGTTCGTGGCTTGCTACTTTACATCTTCGCTGTAGGAGCTTCTGTTGCCCTCAACTTGAGTATGCGTTGGCGTAAGAGTGAACAAGCACGAGCTGAGGCCGAGCTCGGTCGCTCGCAAGCGGAATTGAAAAACTTGAAAAATCAAATCAATCCGCATTTTCTGCTCAATACGCTGAATAATATCTATGCCCTAACGGCATTTGATCAGGAAAAAGCTCAGCAAGCTATTCACGAACTGAGCCGTCTGTTGCGCTATATGCTTTATGAAAATCAGACCGACCGAGTAAGTCTGAGCAAAGAGGCAGAATTCCTAAAGTCGTACATTGCCCTTATGTGTTTACGAATTTATAATAATGTAGATGTACAAGTCAATTTCGATATTCCCGATGATGAAAATGTGCAGGTAGCTCCTTTGATATTCATCAGTCTTGTGGAGAATGCTTTCAAGCATGGCGTAAGCACTTCGGGAAACTGCTTTATTCATATCTCGCTGAAGGCTACACGCGAACATCTTCATTTCAGTTGTGAAAATAGTAATACACCCAAAAACGAATCGGATAAGGCCCCAGGAGGCATTGGATTAAAACAAGTGGCGAGCCGATTGGAATATGCTTATTCAGGTAGATATAAGTGGCTATCGGGAGTGAGCGAAGATGGACAAACCTATTATTCTATTATTGACCTTTACGACAAACCTATAACAGTCTAATCGTATGAAATGTGCCATTATTGACGATGAACCCTTGGCTTTGGGGTTATTGGAAAGCTATGTAAAGAAGACGCCCATGCTCGAACTCTGCGGAACGTACTCAAGTGCGGTGGAAGCTATGGGCGGGTTACAGCAACATCCTGCCGACTTGATATTCTTGGATATTCAAATGCCCGATCTCAACGGACTTGATTTTTCCAAGACCATTGATACCTCGCGCACTCGCATCATCTTCACCACAGCATTTAGCCAATATGCGATTGATGGTTATAAAGTAAATGCGCTAGACTATCTGTTAAAACCTATTAGTTATGCCGACTTTGTAGGCGCTGTCAACAGAGCGCAGAAGTGGTATGACTTGGCCCAAACCAAGCAAAAGACTTCAGAAGTGGGGCATGGAGATTTGGTATCACCAGAATCTTCTGCTGCCAATACGACCTCAAGGAATCTCGCTGACGCTTCGGCCATAACGAATAATAATGATGGCTACATCTTTGTGAAGAGTGACTATAAGCTTATTCGTGTTGACTTCTCTGAAATACTTTACATTGAAGGTTTGAAGGATTATGTAAAGATTTATACCACTTCTGCCATAAAGCCCCTTCTCAGCTTGACTTCCATGCGCAGTATAGAGGCAACACTGCCAGCAAACCTATTTATGCGCACTCATCGTTCGTATATTGTAAATATGCAAAAGGTTCGTGTGCTCGAGCGTGGTCAAATAGTCTTTGGCGAGAAGTATATCCCCATTTCTGATAGCTATAAAGATGTCGTCATGAGCTATCTGAATAGCCATTTGCTGCAAGGAAGGTAAGAGGAAACGCTACTATGAGCGGCGCAGAAAGATAGCCAAGCGCTAATGCTAAGTAGAGCTATCAGAATCTTTATACGGCTTACTTACTTGTTCACTCGTTAACTTGTTTACTCATTCCACGACGCGTAAAAAACGATAAGAAAATAGCCAATGTCCGAATTGTTGAAAGACTTATCGGACATTGGCTATATATATTGGAATGGGTAATTTACTTGAAAGCTTTTCTGCTCTTTATCCCTGCTATTTAATCATAATCTTCGCCTGTATCGCACGATTCATCGGGGACGAGCTGCACGTTAACTTCTTCGTCTCCAGAGAAGGTTACGTAGAGTTGTATTTGATTTCCTAGGTCGTAAGTGGTGCTTTCTTCTGATGCTCCGAGTCCTTTCAATCCTTTGGACTTAAGCAGTTTGCAAATGCTTTCATACACTGACTTTGCACCAGAATTAACCTTAATCTCTGCACCTATCATGTAGACCAAAGATTCTGGATTGAACTTCTGACCATTAGAATATCTAGTAATGTAGTTATTGAATTCGAGGTACTTATTTATGCGCACCGTGTTAGAGAGATTGCACACATATTCTGCACGGCTTTTGAAGTAGCTATAGGGGCTATCAGAAGGCTTTACGCTGCATGTGGCATCCTTCTGGCCATTTTCTGCAAAGGCGGGGATGGCTTTGTCGGCTGGAGTCCAAGTGGCAATACCATACATCTTTTGTGACCTATAGGTCTAAATCTAAGGTAGTCGGTATGTAATGATAAAAAAGAAGTTCGCAGAGATTCTACTTAAAAGAATCTTTGCGAACTATCGTCTATGAGGAGTTGTACAAATTAGAGGACAGAGGGAGGGAGCATGTGTCTGCTTATCTCTTGTCTACAGGAATGTATTCACGCAAGTCTGCCACGCAGCGGTAAGCCGGACGAATGATGCGACGACCAGTGAAACAGAGTTCTTCATTGCGATGAGCGCACCAACCCACGATACGAGCCATGGCAAAGAGCGGAGTGTATATTTCGATGGGCAGTCCGATGAGGTCGTAGACAAAGCCTGAATAGAAATCAACGTTGGCACAGAGCTTTTTAGCAGTACCCTTAATGTCGTATACGGCTTCTACGGCGAGTCGCTCAATTCGTTCCATAAACTCAAACTCTTCCATACGGCCTTTTTCCTCAGCAAGTTTGCGAGCCATTTCTTTGAGCAATACGGCGCGAGGGTCGGAAAGCGTATAAACGGCATGTCCAATGCCATAGATAAGACCTGTGCAATCGTATGCTTCTTTTTTTACAATGCGGTGGAGATAGTGACTGATTTCTTCCTCGTCGTCCCAATGACGGATGTTTTGTTTAAGGTGTTCCATCATATGGTGTACACGGATGTTAGCTCCACCATGTTTGGGGCCTTTAAGCGAACCGATGCCCGCGGCAATTGATGAGTAGGTGTCGGTGCAAGTAGAGGAAGTCACTCTCACTGTGAACGTAGAATTATTACCACCACCATGCTCTGCTTGAAGTATGAGTAGGAGATCTAGTGTGCGTGCATCGAGTGGAGTATAATGCGTTCCGAGAAGCATGTAGAGAAAGTTTTCGGCAAGAGAGAAGCCTTCTTTCGGGTGACGAATATGTAGCGAGCGACCTAGTGCCTTGTGGCGAAGCATGTTGTAAGCGTAGGCAATGATGGTGGGGAACTTAGAGATTAGTTCTACGCTTTGGCGCATGAGGTTGTCGCGCGAAATGTCGTCGGGGTTGTCGTCGTAGGTATATAGTTCAAGCACACTGCGTGCTAGGATATTCATGATGTCGTTTCCTTCGAGCTCCACTATGTTGAGCATTGTCTTCGACATCAAAGGCATATTGTCCACTAGCAACCGACGAAATTGCTCCAACTCTTCAGCATCAGGAAGTCGGCCTGAAAGCAATAAATAAGCAATTTCCTCAAATCCAAATCGTTGTTCTTTGAGCACAGCATGTACAAGGTCAGAAATCTCGTAACCACGGAAATAGAGTTTACCATCGATAGGCTTGAGTTCTCCCGAATCTTTACGTTCGTAGCCAACCACGTTGCCGATGTTGGTCAGTCCTACAAGCACACCTGTTCCATCTTCATTGCGGAGTCCGCGCTTTACATCGAGTTTTCTGAAAAGCTCTGCATCAATTTTTATGCAGTTCTTTATGTTGTCAGAGAGCTTATATATAAGGTATTCTTTCTTGTCGGTCATAAGAGCATGATTAGGCAATTCTGAAAAATTGCAAGGTTAAAACTTTATGGAATAATAAGCATTGGCTATAAGGCTCTAGCTTATGAAGCTTAGGCCATTTCTTGGCAGAGTGCAGCGGCAAATTCTTTTGTGCCGAGAGGTTTGCCGTTTTCCATGAATCGAGCCAAATCGGCTGTGGCAAAACCTTGAACGAAAGCCGACTCAATGGCTTTCGTTACCTTTTCGCTAGCCTCATGCCAACCTATATGGTCGAGCATCATGACTGCCGATAGGATGATTGAGCATGGATTTGCTTGATTCTTTCCTACTAGGTCGGGAGCTGTTCCGTGAGTGGCTTCGAAGATGGCTCTTCCTGCTTCGTAATTGATGTTTGCGCCCGGAGATATGCCGATTCCGCCCACTTGTGCAGCGAGCATGTCCGACACGTAGTCGCCGTTAAGGTTCATCGTAGCAATGACATCGTAGGCTTCGGGTTTGATTAGCGCGTTTTGGAGGAAAGCATCGCAGATGCAATCGTCCATGCGAATCTGATTCTTAAATTCTTGTTCGGCTAATTCGTATCCCCAGTTTTTAAATCCACCTTCGGTAAACTTCATGATGTTTCCTTTGTGGACTAGCGTTACATGTTTAGATCCTTGCTGCAATGCATATTGGCAGGCTGCTTTAATGAGGCGTTTAGAGCCTTCTTCAGAAACGGGCTTCACGCCGAAAGCTGATGTTTCGGGAAAACGAACTTTGGTTACTCCCATCTCATCGTGAAGAAATTCATAAAAGCGACGTGCTTCGGCCGATGTGGCTTTCCATTCAATACCAGCATAGATATCCTCCGTGTTTTCGCGGAATACTACCATATTGACGCGTTCAGGATGCTTCACGGGTGATTCCACTCCCTTAAACCATCTTACGGGGCGCAAGCATACGTAGAGGTCGAGCCCTTGTCGCATGGCCACATTGAGTGAGCGTATGCCTCCGCCTACGGGAGTGGTCAAAGGTCCTTTGATTCCTATATGATAGTCGGCAAAGGCTTTCAATGTGTCGTCGGGAAGATAGGTACCCAAGGTGTCGAAAGCATGTTGGCCTGCGGGCACTTCAGTCCACAGTATTTGGCGTTGTCCGTTATAGGCAGTCTTTATTGCTTGGTCAATCACTTGCTGCATAGCAGGTGTGATTTCTGCGCCAATGCCATCGCCCGTGATGAAGGGTACGGCTACAATGTTGGGCACGGTGAAAGTGCCGTCGGGGAGCATCTGTATTTTGTGGTCTGTGGAATTCATAATGATGAGTTTAAGCTTGTGATGAAGGGGTTTTTACGGAAAGAGCAGAGCCAGCCTTAAACCATTCTATCTGCAAGGTGTTGTAAGTATGTAGCGCTTCGATGCTGTCGGAAGATCCGTCGGTATGATGAGCCACTAGGGTGAGTGTGCTTCCAGGACGGATGGTGCTGCAGTTGACATCAAATGTGTCTTGTTCTTGTATCTTGTCGTAATCAGTTGGGTTGGCAAAGGTTAGAGCTAGAATACCTTGCTTCTTTAAGTTTGTTTCGTGAATACGAGCAAAACTTTTGGCAAGCACTACTTTTACTCCCAAATAGCGAGGTTCCATGGCTGCATGTTCGCGGCTTGAGCCTTCTCCATAGTTGTCTTCTGCTACGATGATGCTTCCGCCCTTGTGGTCGCGGTAATCTTGAGCCGCTTTCCATATCTCTTCAGTCTTTCCCGTGAGGGTGTTGAGTGTCTGTCCAGTTGTACCTGTAAAGGCATTGGTAGCGCCCAGTAGTAAGTTGCGTGAAATGTTTTGCAAGTGGCCACGGAATCGAAGCCATACGCCAGCCATCGAGATATGGTCGGTAGTACATTTCCCCTTTACCTTAATGAGCAAAGGCAGTTGTGAAAAGTCTTTTCCATTCCACGGGGTGAAGGGCGTCAGTCGTTGGAGACGTTCGCTCTCGGGCGAAATTTGAATGCCAATGGTGCTATCAGGCTGAATGTCGAAAGCAGGTTTTACAGCTTCCACCGCCTCATTTGTGCAATAACCTTCGGTGGGAAGTGCATGCCCTTGTGGAGTAAATTCGGGCCATCCTTCAGAGAAAGAAGGATGTTCGCTGAGTGAACCTGTGAAAGCATAACCCACAGCCACTTCGGGCGAGGCAATGAAAGCATGCGTATTGGGATTCCCATCAGCGCGTTTGGCAAAATTGCGATTGAAACTTGTCACAATGCTGTTTCGCTTCGTGGCATCATCCGTCACGCGTTTCCATTGGCCAATACATGGGCCGCAAGCATTGGTCATAATCAGTGCACCTGCTTCACGGAAGGTCTGAAGGAACCCATCTCTTTCGGCCGTGGCGCATACTAATTCCGAACCAGGACAAACTATCAATTGTGCCTTTAGCTTCTTTCCGGCTTGGGTCATGGCTTGGATTACGGAGGCCGCGCGAGCTAGGTCTTGATAAGAAGAATTGGTACAAGAACCAATGAGGCAAACCTCCACTTTGTCAGGATAGCCATTCTCTGTTACTTTGGCCTGCATCTCGCTTACAGGACAAGCCGCATCGGGTGTGAAAGGGCCATTTAGATAGGGATGGAGTTGAGAAAGGTCAATGGTAATATATTCATCAAAATATTTCTCGGGGTGAGTTGTTACCTCGGGATCGGCTTTCAAATCGGCTGCAATACTGTTGGCCATCTCTGCCACGTGAGTTCGGCCAGTAGCTTTGAGATATGCTTCCATTTGACTGTCGTAGGGAAACATGGATGTGGTAGCGCCTACTTCCGCTCCCATATTACAAACGGTGGCTTTTCCTGTAGCTGAAAGATGTTCTGCACCATCACCAAAATATTCTATAATAGCATTTGTTCCGCCTTTTGTGGTAAGGCGTCCTGCAAGATAAAGTATGATGTCCTTGGCAGAAGTCCAACCTGACAACTTTCCTGTGAGGTGTACACCAATGAGACGGGGAACTTTTAATTCCCAAGGTGCTCCTACCATGACATCTACGGCGTCGGCACCACCTACACCAATGGCAGCCATGCCTAAACCTCCTGCATTCGGTGTGTGGGAATCTGTACCAACCATCATGCCGCCAGGGAAGGCATAGTTTTCTAATACTACTTGGTGGATGATTCCAGCTCCAGCTCCCCAAAATCCCATACCATAGTGTTGGGCTGCTGATTGCAAAAACTGATATACTTCAGCGTTTACGCTCTTTGCCGTGGCGAGATCCGTTTCGGCGCCTTTGTAAGCTTGGATTAGGTGGTCGCAGTGTACAGTCGTGGGGACGGAAGTCTGACGACGCCCTGCATTCATAAATTGCAAAATGGCCATCTGTGCGGTAGCATCTTGCATACACACTCGATTGGGGTGGAACAACTCGTAGTCAATGCCTCGCTGATAACCGCCTTTCTTCACGGGAACGGCTGTATGGGCAAATAAAACTTTCTCGGCATAAGTCAATGGACGTCCCATTTCTTTGCGAGCATCAGCCACTTTCTGAGCATAGGAAGCATAGAAAGTGCGGAGCATATCTTCGTTGTATATCATTCGTTGTAGATGTTAAACTTAGCGTAGATTTTATGCGCTTGTATTCATGAGATTATTTCTTTTGATTGCAAATATACGACAAAATGTTTAGATGCTCTCCTTTCTTGCTTGCAAAATGTAAATCTATAACCCTTTTTTAGAACAATCGGGCGTTTTTTGAGAAGTGGTTTTGGATGGATGAATATTGAAGTGTGCTCAGATAGGGAGGAATAGTTTAAGAATCCAAGCAAAGGAGTGTGTGGAAAAATAACCATTGGGCTTGCAATGATTGCAGAATAGGCATTCTTTTTAAAAAAACGAGGTGTAATGATTGGGCTACATGCGCCTTTTGGCTTAACTTTGCATGTGATTTCAAAATAAGATTATAATATGTACTATATTAGTAAACGCATAGAGGTAGCATTCGGTCATCAACTCAATCTGACTTATGAAAGCAAATGTCAGCGCTTTCATGGCCACAATGGTATCGTGACGATTTACTGCTGCTCAGAGTCTTTGGATGAGAATGGTATGGTGGTAGATTTTAGCCAAGTGAAAAAGATGATTACCGACAAAATGGATCATCGCTGCTTGAATGAGATATTTGATTTTAATCCGACGGCAGAGAACTTAGCTCATTGGATTTGTGAGCATGTGGCTCATTGTTACAAAGTGACTTTTCAAGAGTCGGAGGGTAATATAGCATGCTACATCAAACCAGGCTATGAGCACGTAACTTTTTGATTATGCGTATTAACGAAATATTCTATTCGCTCCAAGGCGAAGGATTTTATACGGGCACTCCTTCTTTGTTTATCCGTCTGTCAGGTTGTAACTTGCAGTGTCCATTTTGCGATACGGAGCACATACCTTATACAGACATGACAGAGCGTGAGATAATAGAAGAAGCGGAAAAATGTCTGGCTAAGCATGTGGTGATTACGGGTGGAGAGCCTTCTCTGCAATTGACGAATTCTCTCGTAGAAGGCTTGCATGGAGTAGGAAAGTATGTAGCAGTGGAGACAAATGGAACGCATGAATTGCCTAGTAATGTAGATTGGATTACGCTTTCTCCGAAGGATCATTTCGTGCAGACGGATGCTGCAATTGTGTTGCGTCGTTGCAACGAAATAAAGGTGGTTTTTACTGAACAGGGCATTCCGAGTGAATATGCGGAAATACAAGCCGATCAGCATTTCTTGCAGCCTTGCGACGTAGGTGATGAGGCTCGTAATGCTGAGATTCTGAAGCGTACCATTGATTACTGTTTAGCGCATCCTATTTGGCGTCTTTCGCTACAAACACACAAGTTGATTGGTGTAAGATAAATGCGATATGGCTTAGCTGAATGTTTTGTGATGGATTGTAAATACAAGTCTTACGGGAATAACGCGCTAATTACGCATCAAATAGTTTCCTCATTTTATCTTCCACCATTTTAGACGAGCTAGGAAAATTGTTCCTCTGAAGCAAAGTTCTATGCACATGGCAATCCATACTCCGCGCAATCCCATGGTGGGTGCGAGGAAAGCAGCCAATGTGATACGTACTCCCCACATGCTAGCTAAATTCATAATGCTTGGAAACACTGTTTGGGCAGCACCTACAAATACACCATAGCAGATGATGGCCGCGCCAAACATAGGTTCTGCAAATGCTTCAATGCGCAAGATTTCAACACCGAGATTCCTCACGTTAAGGTCGGGTGTCATCATGGTCATAGCGATAGGAGAGGCTACATACATTACAATGCCCATGATGCTCATGAGAAGCATACCTAATGCCACGGCAATCCAGGCAAATCTTTTCATCAGTTCTTTGCGTCCAGCTCCGAGGCTTTGCCCCACAAGCGTGGTGGCAGCATCTGATACACCATAGCCAGGCATGTAACAAAGGCTCTCCACAATAATACCGAATGAATTGGCTGCGATGGCGATAGTGCCTAGTGGGGCAATGATGATGGTGCTTACTATGTAAGCAGAACACATGATGGCTTGCTGAAGTCCCATAGGTAAGCCGATATGTAATGCTTTTTGAATGACTCTTGCTGTGGGAAAAAATCGTCCTTTATTTTGTTTTAGGTTAAGCTCTTTGTTTCGGAAACATAATATATACATGCTGATGGATGCAGCGATGAATTCGGCTGAGGCTGTGCCAATGCCTGCACCAATCACGCCCAATCCTGCTCCTGGAACAAACCAATCTGTGTGAAGGAAGGATATGGTGCGTGAAGGGAATATCAGAACAGAATTGAAAATCACATCAAGTGCCATCATTACTACGCTCATGATGCTAGGCACAATCATATTACCACTACTGCGAAGCATTCCTGAAGCGAACAGTGAAAATTGGAATGCAGGTAAGGCTAAAGCAATGATTGCTAAATAGGCAGATGATGTAGGGGTGATTTGACTGTTTCCTCCTAACCATGCGGGAAGGAATGGACTTATACTGAATGCTAATATGCCAATACATGTACTTGCAATGAGTACAGATAGGATGCCTTGTCGCAACGTGTTACGTGCTTCTGAATGGTCATTTGCTCCAAGTTGATGGCTAACTTGTACGTAGAAACCTGCAGCACATGCCGAGCAGATGCTTCCTAAAAGCCATGTGGTGGTTTCTATGAGCCCGATGGCGGCTGAGGCTTCGGCTCCTAGACTTCCCACCATGGAAGCATCTATATATTGCATCATTGTGGTGGTTAGTTGGGCAAGTATAGCGGGTGTGGCAAGATTGAGTACGAGTTGGGCCTGCTGTTTGATGGTCATAGGGGCGTTTTGTCGGATCATTGACAGAAGTTGCTCTTTCTGGCTATTGATTTTCATTGGAAAGGCATTTGTTTCAATTGCTCTTAGCTCTCGTTGAGATATGCAAAGTTGCAGAAGGTAAGTTAGAGTGCAATAAGATGGTTGTCTGTAAATGGGTAAGCGTGCTTGCTTGATGTGTATGTGTTTGCTTTAGGTTATAGCGTTGTATGCTTGCACTCTTTGCATTTGGGCACAAAAAAAGGATGAAGCATAACTTCATCCTTCTTGTGAGGTACCCAGCAGATTCGAACTGCTGTACACGGTTTTGCAGACCGCTACCTAGCCACTCGGTCAGGGTACCAATGATTGAATGTTGCGGTGTGTACGGGACTCGAACCCGTGACCCCATGCGTGACAGGCATGTATTCTAACCAGCTGAACTAACACACCATTCATTGATTGGTCGCTCTCGATTGGATTGCAAATTGCTTTCGTTCTCGATTGCGAGTGCAAAGGTACGATATTCTTTTAAACTACCAAACTATTTCTCTATTTTTTTTGGAAAATCTTTTGAAAAAGCGCCACGTCTTGATAGCTTCCGTGGGCATAGATCCACTCTGGAAGCAATGCAACTTGTTTATAATCAGATTTTTCGAACAGATGGAGGGAGGAAGTGTTGGTTGTTCCTACTAAGGCGTAAATAGAGTGAAGATTTATTTGTTTTTTGGCGTAGAGCTCCATTTGTTGTAGAGCTTGAAAGCCTAATCCAAGACCGCGATATTTCTTTAAAATAGCTATGCATACTTCGGCTTTTGCACAGATAGGGTCAAAATTTACTAGGTCGATGAGCCCAATGGAATGTGGTTTGGTTGATTTCTCAAATTTGTGTTCTATTACGAAACGTATGCTGCCACATTCATAGATGCTAGCAATAGAGGCAATATAATTTTTCAACGCATAGCGCGAGTATGGACCGTTTGTGTTGGAACAATCCCAAAGTTCAGGATCGTTTTCTATGGTGTAGAGCAAATCCAAGTCTTCGGGTTCGAGTGGGCGCAGAATCATGGGCGGTTCTAGTCTTTAAAGTATATATTGTTGTTGGTGATGATGATGCCTCTCTCTGCATTGAATGTGCCTATTTGTACTTGTTTGTAGGGCTTTTCTTCGAAACGGTCGAGAATGAACCCGATACTGAAATCACTAATATCATAGATGATTTGCGAGTAGTATGTCGGGCTTGTTGTCAAGCTATGGTGGCCTTTGGGAAGGCTTGTCTCGTTGGCTGATAGATAATCAATTGATAGGCCGTATTCCTCTGCAATTTGCTTTACCATGTCAGAACTCTTGCCTATATAGAGCATGCGCTTGGGCATTTTCCCGTTGCGCGGACGTAAGAATTTGTGTAAATTCTGCGTCTGCTGCACAATAAGTGCCATGATGGCGCGAAGAATGATGGCTAATTTGATAGGGAAAGAGAGGATAAAGTTGTAATGCTTGTAATGCTTCTTGAAAAAGATGAGCATGGCTTCGTAGAATACATGTACGTAGTGGTAGCTATTCTTTTTGGTGCTCTCTCCTTTATAGTGAAGCAGGGGTGTGGGAATATAATAATTAGAGTAGCCTGCTTTGAGAAATCGGAAAGAAAGGTCAATGTCCTCGCCATACATAAAAAAAGTCTCGTCAAACATACCCACTTTCTTTAAAGCCTCGGCAGATGTTAGCATGAATGCTCCCGAGATAATATCGATAGGAGATACTTTTTCAGTTGAGAGGTAGCGCATGTAGTACTTTCCGAAAATCTTGCTTTTCGGAAATAAACTATTTAATCCTGCCATTTTGCAGAATGAAACCCAGGGAGAGGGAACACCGCGACGCGACTCCATGGCAAAGCTTCCATCGGTGTGAATCATCTTTACTCCTGCCACTCCCATGTTTGTGAGTTCATTTGTTGCAGAAAGGATGTCTCGGAGTGTATGTTCTGTGAGTAGTGTATCAGGATTAAGGAAGAGGATGTACTTTCCATTGGCTTTGCGAATGGCCTGATTGTTGGCGCGACCAAATCCCACATTTCGCTTGTTTGTCAAAATGTGGATGTGGGGGTATCGGGTAATGGGAAATTGCTTTTTTAGGTAGGCTGCAGAGTTGTCTTTGGAGAGGTTGTCTACAACGAATACTTCTATCTCGTTGAGGTCGACCCCTTGACTCCGATATATGGAAATCAAGCATTGCTCAACGAAGTATTTTACATTGTAGTTGACTATAATAATAGAAAGAGTCACGAGGTTGGAGGTTGAGGTTAGTGGATATGGAAAGAGAAAAGTCTTATGGTGGTTCTATAAATTCTGAATTTTATAGAACTACTCTTATTCTACTTCTCCATGCTTGGGCCAACAGAATACGAAAGCTGTTAACGTGATGAGTAAGCAATATAGTGCAGTGGTATTGCTTAGTAATGCATAATATACAAAAAGGTTAACTAAGGTACAAAGTCCGAGAATCCCTATGCGTATCACGTTCCATAGAGGAAGTGATTGAGGCTGCTTTGTGATGTGGCTACGTATGCTTTTTATTGAAAAAAGCTTTAGCCCGCCCCATACGCCAGAAAGTGTGAGCACGATACATAGCATATTGAGCATATATTCCGTGCTTGGAGTTTGGGGTAGATAGCCTATGGGAAGGATATGATATTCTGAAAGTGTAAATATCAAGGCAACGATGAGCCATACAGAGATGTATGTAATTCGAGAGGCTCGAAGATCGGTTTTGTTGTTTGTGTGGGGCATGTTGAAAAGCTTTTTATTTTAAGGGGGTTCTTCCCAATATGGAACGTCCTAGTGTTACTTCATCGGTATATTCTAAATCGTCGCCTACGCTTACGCCGCGTGCTAACACGGAAAATTTGATACCTGTAGGTGCAAGACGACGAGAGATGTAGAAATTGGTGGTGTCTCCTTCCATGGTGGGATTGAGTGCAAGGATTACTTCGTTGATTCCTCCAGCTTCTACTCTTTTGAATAAAGAGTCGAGTTCTATATCGGCAGGACCTACACCATCCATCGGGGAGATTACACCTCCTAAAACGTGGTATAGCCCGTGATATTGCCCTGTATTCTCAATAGACATTACGCTATGGATATTTTCTACCACACAAATGGTGGTCTTGTCGCGGTGGGGATTGGAGCAGATGTCGCATATATCAGTGTCGGATATGTTATGGCAAATGCAGCAATGCTTTACTTCATCGCGAAGCGTAGTAAGGCTATCGCTAAAGGCATGAACGTCTTTCTTTTTCTGCTTGAGTAGGTAGAGTGCGAATCGCAGAGCTGTTTTACGGCCTACGCCTGGCAGATGGGTTAGCTCTTGTACTGCCCTTTCTAGGAGTTTCGAGGGATATTGTTCGTTGATCATTTCTGTGCAAAGTTAACTCATTTTTATGAGTGTTGTATATAATATGTGTGTAAAAATGATAGAGAGTGCATGGTTCTTTCATTTACTCAACTTTTCTCTAAAGAAAGTCGTTTCTTTATCTCGTGGGCATGTGGTTGCAAAAACTCATCTTCATTTCGGATTTAGGATGGACGGGCTGAAAGCCCAATGAATTCCATAGTAATTTCATACGTAACACTTCATCTTACCATCAGCGAACGAAGCTATTACCGTCGCTGGATGAGCATCATTTGCTCTGCCGCTGCCGTTCGGTAGCTTTACCGCTGCCGTCCGGTAGAGCTACCACTGCCGTCCGGTAGAGCTACCGCTGCCGTCCGGTAGAGCAAAGAATCCTCATTTCAAGATGGACATACGATGATTTCGGAACAGAACGATAAGCAATTAAGCTTGCTTGCATTGCTGAGACGCAGCCGATAATGACGATAAAAACCCAATGCCGCTCATACTAAATCCGAAACTTAAATCATTTAAAAATGCTTGTTCTTTTCTTTTTTTTCTGCTTGCGCTATCCAAAGTTTTCCCATTGTTTTGATGTAACCCATAGATTTTCAATACACGCTATGTAATGACGCAGAAAAGAGATGAGGCTAGGAAATAGTTATAGATGAATCATATCAACAAGGTTCTCTATCGTCAGCGAAGTGTGACTTACATGCCGTCGGATGCCCATTCTACTTTTTCCAGATGAACGTTTATGTTTGCGTCCTTCGACCGAAGGACGCAAACTATATGGGCAGTATAAAGTATAAAGAGAGTAAAGCCCTGTTTGTGAATGGATAGAACCCCTATACAAAAATGGGCATGGCCGAACTGATGAAGTCTGTGTCGTAAATCTTTACCAAACTCCTGCATTTTTTGCATCAAAAAAGCAAACAGTCAAAATGATGAGAACAATATAAAAAAACTTGAAACACAACTATTGTAGATTTACCTATTTCATTACGAAATGGGTAGGGGTACTATTTCCTACTCTGAACTTAAATGAAAGAGCCGTGTGTAAACTACCAAAAAAAGTAATGGATAGAGTCATAAAAACAGAGTGGTGAGAGAGCGTAATTCATAGTTTTTATGTAGGTTTGCAGTATGAAATTACCAGATAACATAAAGAAGGTTCGTCCGAGACTGAAAGCCAAGGTGCATCTTGATACTAATGAATCACCATTTAATACGCTCTACAATCGTTATCCAGAAGTGGCAACAACTGAAAAATTGAAGAGAGAATGGGGAAAGCATGAACATATTCCCGCTTCGTGTATCTATTTCTGTAATGGAACAGAAGAGGCGGTCGACTTGATTATGCGTGCTTTTGCTCTCTTTAATCGCGATAGCGTGGTGGCAGCCGTGCCTACGCGTACAGTTTATGCACGTCGGGCGGCGGTGAATCGTTTGGAGTATAGAGAGGCTGCTTTGCGTCCGTCTGACTTTGAATTGCAAGCCGAGACGGTGTTGAATGCTGTGAGCGAAACGACCCAACTTGTATTTTTGTGTTCTCCTAATTCTCCAACGGGCAATCTGCTCGATCGCGGCGAGTTAGAAGCGATTCTTCAGTTGTTTGATGGTTATGTGGTAGTGGATGAGTCTTATATTGAGTTTGCTCCGCAAGCATCCGTGTTGGAACTCCTTAATAAATATCGGAATCTGATAATTCTTCGTTCGTTTTCTCACGGGTGGAGTATGGCGGGTGTTCGCTTTGCAGCCTTGGTGGCCTATCCTGAGGTAATCGAAACTATAGAGCGGGTTGGAATGGCTCATCCCGTTGGTGCAGCGACACTAAGTGCAGTGGCCGACGTGGTGAAACATCGATTGGATGTAGATAAATGGGTGAGACAGATTGTTGATGAGCGTACCAAAGTGCGCATGGCATTAAGTGACTTGAAAGAATGTAAGCAAATCTATCATTCCGATGCGAATTTTCTCTTTGTGAGATTTGCAGATAGTGCTGCTGTCTATCGGTATTTATTAAAGCAAGGTATTGCGGTGCATCCCGTGCAAGGATGCTTGCGTATTACGATTGGGCTGCCAAACGAGAACTCAGCTCTAATCGGTGCTTTGAGAAAGCGTTGAGAATTGATCCTTCAAAAAAAGAATGTTGGCGTATCGGTGTGCGGTTTTGATAACACTTTACGAGTGTTGTCAAAACCGTTATCTATTTCCTAATAGTAGGCGGCTAAGGTGTGGCGTATATTTCCTAATGATATGGTCAAAGAGAATAAGAAATAAGGGGTCAGCGGATATTTCCGGTTGGTATGATGGTAAAAAGCGCTTGCTCATATCATGCATATTGAGTAGCTTTGCATCATGGAATCAATAAAACTATTACGTGCTATATTGCCAGAGGTGTTGATAGATAATTTTGATGTTG